>JBLHJX010000027.1:0-32564 GCA_047619225.1 Candidatus Latescibacterota bacterium | reverse complement strand
CCAGTGAGAAGATGGCAAATGATTGTGCCAGTAAAGGAGGGCGCGCAAATACAAGGCCGCCTTCTACAACAATGCGGGCAATGCCAAGGTAGGTGATGTAAACGGCTGGGATAAAAAGCAAAAGGGTAAGGACGGAAAAACCAGAGGCATATAACCACGCGGTGAGATAGATAACGGTGCCGATGAAGCCAAAAATGGCGGTGCGGTAGGAGAGCATTTCGCCGCTGTCATCTATGCTGTCATCTTTGTGCCAGGCTTTGCGCCACGTATTTTTTAGATGCTCTCGGGCAATCCACAGTCCCCAAAGGACGAGGACGGCCAATGCACCAAATCCTTGCCAGGAGAGCGCGGCGTGTTGGGTGCTATAAGGATCGGGTGCGGTCATTGCCAAACCGAATTGGTTGTAGAGGCCTATTTGAAGCACGCTGAGCAAGTAGAAGAACCACAGTGAAAAGGCGACTTGCACATTGATGAGATAGGCAAAACCGAGAACGGGAAAATAGAGGCGAACGGGAATGCCTGGGTATTCGCGGCCAAAGCTGATGGGCGCGCCACTCAGGGAAATGGTAGGCCAATGAGGGGCAAAGAAACCCACAATGTTCCAAAGGACAATGAAGAGGGGAATGGAGAAGCCGACCCAGAAAAGGGTGTTGCGCATAAAGGGGGGGAAGAATCCGGGGTGGTCGGCTTCTTCGGTCATTTGTAGGGGGACTTCGATGAGCGGGTAAGGCAGGCGTTCTTGTTCTATCCACTGTTTGCGCAACAAGACCATAAGACAGATGCAGGAAAATAAAACGGCGGCAATGAGGGAGAGCCACCAAAAGAGGGGCATGATCCATGCTTGCCAGGGCATCACTTGGTCTTTGGGCAAGCCTTCAAAAAACCAGCGAATAACGAGACCTTCGGCGTCATTGGGTGTGAGCCAAGAGGGAATGACACTGTGAAGGGTCTCTGCCCAGCCATTTTCTGAGGTGGCATAATAAAAGGGCGAGGTGATGGTGGTGAGTAAGGTACCCGTAAGACCAACGGTGGGAATGGTGGTGGCAACCATGCCCATGGCAAAGATGATGATGAGTTCGGGGCGCGTGAGACCGTACGTTGGGCGAATGGATTTGAGTGCGCCATTGATGAGGGTGACGAGGATGAGAAAAGGAAAGACCAATCCCAAGGGCATAAAGTCACTTGCAAGGTAGGTGGATCGCAAAAAGTGTTTGGAATAAGGTGCGGCAATGTTGATGAGTGCAGAGAGGCTCAACCCCCATAATGCAGAGCGAAAGGTAAGGCCTTCGTACGGGTGCCGTTGTGGGTCCCTATTGGATATTTCGGGTTGCATCACAGACATATTTTTGGACCTATGTGGATAAAACGGGTCTAAGCATAAATTTTTTCTGTTTTTTTATTGGCATTATTTTAGTGACGTTTGATCCACACAATCCAATCGCCTGTTTCTGGGGCGTTAAGGGTTTGTTCTCCGCCAGAGATATCTGATGCACCGTGCCAAAGGCTTGTGGTGGGTTGATACCAGTGTGCGGTGTATTGACCTTCGGGCAAGTGAATGGTGATGTTTGGGGTGGTGTCACTGACGGTGTCGGTTTCGGGTGTGTCGCCAGATGGGTTGGCGAGATAGGCAAGGTAGGTGGTGTCGGTGTGCGCACATTTGTAGTGTAGAGGATTGTTGCCTACAAGGGCGTCATTGGGTGCGAAGTTGGCCAGGGTAAGGCCGGTGTCGTTGAAGAAGGTACGGATGTGGATGAGATCGTTTGCGCCTTCGAGTTTGCCCGCGCGTACCGCACAGTGATAGCCTTGCATGCCTTTGAGGTCGGCATCATAGGCTTCGTGGGTAGAGAAGCCGCCATAGGTGGTGTGCCCGCCTGATAGGAGGCTTGCCCAGAAAAGGCGACGAAAGAAGTAGCGCGGGTGTTGGGGGTGGCGGTAGTGTTCATAGCGGTCTTCGTCATTGATGACGGGGGCCGCTGTTTTTTTTCGGTAGTCGAGGATAATTTGACCATGCACTTGATCGAGGTCTTCAAGCGTGACAATGTCTGACCATTCGGCATGGGTGAAGGAATATCCTTTGAAGCGACATTGGTGGTTGGTGAGCAGTGTTCCCCACGGTTCACTCGTTCTCATATCGCGCGCGATTTGGTGGATTGTTTTTTCGTGTACTTTGCGGCCGGAAAGTTCTTGGTCGTCGGTTACAATTTCGCGGTCGTTGGAGACGCACCATATGACGTTGGGCAAGGCCGAGAAGCGTGCTTGTGCATAACGGGCAATCCGTTGTGAAAGCGGGTCGGTATCATAGCGTAAGAGTTCGTTGGTGTCTTCGCCGTAAGGAATGAGTTTGAAGATGATGTGTGGGTGGTGGTTGAGCGCGTAGGTGAGACGTCGATCTATTTCTTGCCAATAGGGCAAGTTGAGCGATGTGCGGTCGGGTGTGAAGAGGGCTTGCACGTCACTGCGGCCTCGGCAAAACCAGGTGCGAATTTTGGTGAAACCAGCAGCAGATGCCTGATCGATATAGGCTTGCCATTCGGGTTCGGTATCGGTGACGTACCGATATCCTGTGTCACCGATGTGTAAGAACCAGTCGCCATTTTGGTAGGCAAATTGATATGGGTCTTTGGGGTGGATGGTGAGTTGACCCTTGAGGTTGGAGGGCGTGACTGTAAAACTGCCTTTTTGATTGTGGAGGTCGGTGAGGTTAGATTTGGATGTCCAAGTCCAGTCACCTGTTTGGTCGGCATAAGCCCGGGCTTTAAAGGTGTTGTTGTTGTCGTAGAAGCCTTCGGCTGTGACCGTTGTGTT
This sequence comes from Candidatus Latescibacterota bacterium, assembly GCA_047619225.1. Taxonomy (GTDB): domain Bacteria; phylum Latescibacterota; class UBA2968; order UBA2968; family UBA2968; genus JABIFK01. Next base: position 29,759 of record JBLHJX010000027.1, on the reverse strand, counting down.
GTCGGGGCGGGTGAAGGTGAGGGTGAATTCGGTTTTGAAAATGGGGTGGTTGTCTGATTCGGCAGTGAGGGTGACTTCATATACGCCATAGTGGGGTACTGCATGCGCATTTTGGGTGAGGTTCATTGGGTGCCTTGTTGTTTTTGGGCTGTGCATTATTCGGTAATGGGTGTAAAGCTGACCACGAGACTAAAGCGCAAGATGTCTGCCATATGCACCACCAGTTTGCGAATGCTGCTGTTATCGGCTTGTTCTGGGGTGGGCGAGGTGGACAAAGGCGCAGCGTCTATGATGTCAAATTCTGCCATAGAGGGGCCGTCTTCAATTTTGACACGCAATTGTTTGCCATTTTGTGTGAGTATGGCTTTTCGCAGGCTAAAGTCGATTTCGATGTCTGCTTCGGTGTGTAAAAACCACCAAAAGTCGGCATGGTCATTGTTTTCGATTTCGTCGGTGACGATTATTTTTTCGCGATCCTGCATTTCAAAGGTGCGAATCACGCGATGTGATGTCTCTGAATAGGCGTGAGAAAGATCAATTACGGCGGTTGCATTTTCTTTGGATGAGCGAAATGAGATGATGGGTGCAACTGCGTCGAGCGTTTGCCCTGCGTTTTCACTTGGGTTGAGCAACGGGACATTATGTCCTTCGGCGCGAAGGCGATAGAATTCCCACCGTTCGCGTTTGTTGCGATGGCGCTGGTAAGATTCTCCTTCGGTGCCACAGTCAATGATCCAGCGTTCTCCAAGGGCTTCGAGGATAAAGGTGCCCAAATCGGTATGGCGATGCATGCCCAAGTTGGCGTTGGCGCCTCCTTGAATGCCCACAGTGAGTGCATTTGGGTCTGTCCAGGAGCTGCGCATAGAGGCGACATCGGCTTCGCGAAAGTGTTTGTCAAGTTTGAGTGTGGCTGGGTCGAAGTCTGTACCTTTTTCATCAAACCATAAAAAGTCGAGCACGTTGGCATCTTGGTGTCCGCCAACCAGTTCGCTGTACCGAAACCAACTGTATTGTGGCATGTTAAATTTTTTGCCCATCCAAAAGTGCATGGGTGTGCCCATGCGTCGAAGTCCACAATCGGCAAAGTTATACGATTGGCGTGAGGCACCCGAAATGTACATCTGGTATTCACCACTTTCTTGAAAACCTGGAATATCAGAAAGACCAAAGTCGGTGCCCAATGCGGTTTCAAGAGATGAGAGATAGAGGATGTTGTAACGAGAGCCATAGTCCCAATAAGTGACCCCTTCTACACCCGCACCGTCTGGAGCATAGTGTTTCATGGGTAAGGGCATGCTTTGGATGGCGTTGTGGAGAATGGTTTTGGCAAGGTTGGGTTCCTGGTCGGCAATGATGAGTGCGCCCATGCTGAGACCGCCGTTGCAGACTTGGTTCCAGTTGTTTTTGTTTAAATCCCAGCGATGGGTTTCATTGCCATTGTAGACTTCTAAACCTGGTTTGAGTCCCTTTTCTATGATCGCTGTTTGCATGGTTTCTTTTTGCGCATCGGACCATTGGTGGTGCAACCAATCGAGCGACATGGCCACGGCATAGGTCATTTCGGCGGTGTCGAGAAAGTGTGCAGGGTTCCAGTCTTGGAAGGCGCAGGCCGCTTCAATTTCTGCCCATGTGCGATCCACATAGTGATCACCGCCTTCTATGAGGTGCATAAACATGAGGGCACGGACACGTTCTTTGACCTTGCGACTGACGCTGAGCAACCGGCGACCATCGGGTATTTCGTAATGTGAGGGGGCTTCGGTGAGGATCGCATCGGTTTTGGTTTTGAGGTTTTCAAACCATTTGGACGCATGTGGGTCTGTGTTGCGTATGTTTTGAACACGCGAAACTGTATTTTCGTCGATCAAAATTCGAGGGTGACCCTTTTTGAGGGTGGCCAACATTTCTTCCCCGGTGGGTGCATTTTCTGAGGGTGCGCCGTTGATGGTATACTGCCAAGGCATTGGATTTTTACTCCTAATGATTGTTGGGCGTGAATTTCACTTGAAGGGTTAAATCTGTAACGTCTGTCAAATGAATGGCTAATTTACGCCGATTTTTATTGTCTGCTTGTTCGGGCGTGGGTGATGTTGGCAAGGGTTGTGCATCCATAACGGTAAATGTTGCGTTGGATGGTGACAAAATTTCTGCTGTCAAAATTTTGCCATTTAAGGTCAGGGTAGCGGTAGAACCATTGGGCGCAATTTCAGCCTCTGTGTGCATGAACCAATACAGTTCTGATGGTGATTTTGTTTGGATCTTGTCTGTGATGAGGACGTGTTGTCGATCCACCATTTCAAAGGTGCGTTTTGCATGTCTTACATAGTCGGCATAAACGTCGGTTAGGTCAAGTTCTGCCAGCCCCCTGTTGGGTGTGGTTTCAAATGTGGTCACAGGGCATTTGGCTTTGGGGTTTTGGTCGGGGCCATTTTCTGGGTTAAAGACCAAGGTGTTGTGCCCTTCGGCGCGAATGCGGTAAAATTCCCATCGTTTGCGTTTGTTGCGATGGCGCTGATATGTTTCTCTTTCCGTGCCAGAATCGATGGCCCAACGTTCTCCAAGGGCTTCAAGAATAAAGGTGCCCTGATCGAGGTGGCGATGTTGCCCTAAGTTGAGGTTGCCACCGGCTTGAATGCCGAGGGTGAGCGCATTGGGGTCTGTCCAGGAACTGCGCATCGATGTGACGTCGGCGTTGCGAAAATGTTTGTCAAGGGGTGTGGCAGATGGATCGAAGGTTGTGGCGCTGTTGTCAAACCAGAGGAGGTCGAGAATATGCCCACGACCATACTGGCGTAAGGTGTCATACCGAAACCAGGAATAATGCGGTTGCTTGTATTGCTGTCCCATCCAAAAGTGCATGGGCGTAGATACGCGGGTGTATCCGCAATCGGCAAAGTTAAAGGACATCCGTTTGGCACCTGAAATATAAATGTGGTATGCGCCGCTTTCTTTGAATCCTGAGAGGTCGGAGAGTCCAAAGTCGGTGCCAAGTGCGGTTTTGAGCGATGACAGGTATAGGATATTGTAACGCGTACCATAAGACCAGTAGGTGACGCCTTCGACACCTGCGCCATCGGGTGCATAGAAGGTCATGGGAAGCGGAATGCTTTTGAGGCCCGAGTGGAGTATTTCAGTGGCCAATTCGGGAATGTGCTCAGCAATGGCCAATGCGCCCATGCCCAAACCACCATTGCAAACTTGGTTCCAGTTGTTGTGGTTGCGTACCCACCAGTTGCCTTTGCGATAGATTTCAAGGCCGGGTTTGAGGCCTTTTTCAACGATGGCCTCGCGCATAATTTGGCGCTGTTCTTCCGTCCATTGCTCGTAGAGCCAGTCGTATGCGGTTGCAAAAGCATAGGTCATTTCGGCGGTGTCGAGAAAGTGGGAGGGGTTCCAATCTTTAAATGCGGCGGCAGATTCAATTTCTGCCCAGACGCGATCGACATATTGTTGGCCGCCGTCGAGCAGGTAGATGAGTGAGAGGGTGCGTACGCGTTCTTTTACGCGACGGCTGACACCGAGCAAGCGTCGTCCGTCGGGGATTTCGTAGATCGACGGGGGTTGCTCAAGGTATTGGTTGGCTTGTCGTTTGATGCGGCGATAAATGGCAGCGGCAACGGTGTCTTGGGTGATGAGGGTTTTGATGCGTGGGATGGTTTGGTCGTTGATGATGAGACGGGGGTGGTCTTTTTTTAGGGTTTTGAGGATTTGGTCGGGTTGTGGGGGGGTGAATTCTGCGGCGTGGATTTGTGTGCAAATCAGCAAAAGAATTGAGAGGGTTAATGTGAGTTTTTTCATGGTTTCTCCAGTGCGTTTGTTCATTTTTTTATATTGCCTCCGGCGGCCTACTTTCTTTAACGGCCAAAGAAAGTAGGCAAAGAAATCCGCTGCTGCGCAGGGCTTTTAATGTACTTCAGTATTTTTACGAGCTGAGACCACCCTCACCTGCCCGCGCAATTCCCACCCTTCCGCATATTCCATATGCCCCATCACACCCACCCGTCACAACCCACCAACTGCACAACGGCCCACACCACCAGGAGGTGGCAGCCTGGTTTTGGTTTTGTTCCCTTGGTTTTTCCTTTGACGAAATAGGATTTATGCCTTAATCATGTACAGGTTTATACACGATGTCAAAGAGAGAGATGGGCGATACCTAAGTATAATATACCACAAGGAGAAAGCGATGGATGGTTTTCCAAGAACGATGGTGGGGGGCGTGAGTTTGCCCCGTTTGTTGATTGGTACAAACTGGTTTTTGGGGTATTCGCATACAAGTCGCGCAAAGAGCAATTTTATTAAAGAGTATCAAGATGCCAAGCGCATTGCCGATGTGATTGGGGTGTTTATGGCGTCGGGCATTGACGCGGTTATGGCACCGCCTTCGGCGTTGTTGGAAGAGGGTATTAAGATGGCCGAGGATCAGGCGGGTAAAAAAATTATTCGGATTTTGACGCCGAGTTTTAATATTGTGCCTGGTGGTTCTCCTGAGCGTGAGCCTGAACGGATGTTGGATCATACCAAAGAAATGGGTGCAACGTTTTGTTTGCCGCATCAGTGTGTGACCGATGCGCTGGTAGATCGCAGGACCAAAGAGATTCGAGATTTGGATAAATATACGAAATTGATTCGAGAGCGCGATATGATTCCGGGGTTGTCCACACATATGCCCGAGTCGGTGATTTATGCAGATCGGCAAGAGGCCGATGTGGAGACGTATATTCAAATTTATAATGCGGCTGGGTTTTTGATGCAGGTGGAAGTGGATTGGATTATGCAGGTGATTAAAAAGGCAAAGAAACCTGTGATGACAATTAAGCCTTTGGCGGCTGGCAAGTTGATGCCGGTTGTGGGGATGACGTATGTGTGGAATACCATTCGCGATCAAGATATGGTAGCGATTGGGTGTACCACACCGGAAGAGGCGAAAGAGATTGTGGATATGTCGATTGATTTGATCGAACGACGAACACCCGATCAAGAGTTGCAGGCCACAAGGAGTAAGGCGTCGTTGGTGTAATCGTTTTTGGTACAAATTGTAAATTGGATTGACAATTTGTACCAAAAAATGTAAAGCGTTGTAATATATAAAAAAGGCCGCGAATATTATTCGCGGCCTTTTTGATTTATCGAGTCATTTTGAGGGCAGTTTAAATCGCCAATACCTCTTGCGCAGCTTTGGCCTGTGGCGAATTGGGGTCGCGTTGGATGGCGCGATTGAGGTGGATTTTGGCGTGTTCATGGCCTGCTTTGGCCAGTTCAAGGGCTTCTCGAAAGCCTTTTTCTCCGTAGCTGTTGTCTTTTGGAATGGTGGGTATCGGCAAGTTTTTCCAATAGTATTTGTATTCGTCCGATTCCCAATCGCGATAGATATCATCCCATTGCAAGTTGCTGAAGTCATGGAGATGGGGCATTTGCATGTGGTCAGACATGGTGTCTTCAATGGCTTGGTAGCGGTTGTCTAAGGAGACGCGCAATTTGTCTTCGGTGTGGTTGGGCAGTGCTTTGTGCACGGTGAGTGCGGGGAAGATGAGGGTGTCGCCGATCTCATAATTGGTGGTGTGCCAAGCGACATCAAATTCATCGGTGTCTACGCATAGGCTGCCGGCACCGAGTGAGAATTTGTGGTCCAAGACACGGTTGACTTTGTGAGAACCAGGCAATAGGGCGAGGCCACCTAATTCGATGGGACAATTGCCAACGGGTGACCACGCGGTGTAGGTGTTGAAGTTGCCTTGAAAGTGGACGAAATCTTGATGGGTGGGTGTGGTGTGGTCTAAGTATTTCGGAAACCAGAGGCGTGCGACTTTGTGTGGGTGGGGGATCGTTGGACGACCGATGATTTTCTCGATGGTGCCCAAGACTTCGGGCCAGTGGGCTGATGCGTGAAAGAGTTCGAGTTTATACACTTCGTGGTAGACGTCGGGATATCCAAGATCGCCTTCGGTGCATTGTTTGGTGATGTCTGCAATGCCGTCAAATGAATCGGTTTCTTCAACCAACCACGGTTTCATTTTGTGAAGCATTTGTCGTCGCAACTCCCAGAGTTTGTCGGGGTTTTGCAGTTGGCGAAAGAAGAGATAGCCTTCTTCGGCCATGCGTTCACGCAGGGCTTCGGGTTTGTTGAGGATGTCGTTGGATTCACGGAGTTCTTTGAGTTGTTCGCTCATAGTATTCTCTTTGTTTTAAAGTCTTAGAAGAAAAACCATCATAGATAAAAGGAAGATAAAACAACACATAGTTACGTCAATGGATTTTCTTGAAGCACATAGACAAGAACCCACTTTACCAGCTGGGTAATCGTTTAAGAAAACAATAAACGTAAATTAAGGTAGGTACACAAAAAAGTCCGATCTCAAAGTGAGATCGGACTTCGTTTTATAATTGCATTGTCATTTTATAAATCCGCCAACTGGATCTCTCTACCTTCTTTCGCACTTTGCACCGCCCCAAAGACCATGGCCATCGATTTGAGGTTGTCTTCGGCATTGCATTCGGGTTGGCGGTTTTCTTGGAGGGCGCGCACAAATTCGTTGAGGACGGGATTGGAACCGTCAACTTCGCCGAGGGTGATTTGCTCGCGAATTTGTGGGTCGGCTTTGTGTTTGAGGGTGTGGTAGAGGTCAAAACCTTCCCAGGTGAGTGTGCCTTGTGGGCCTTCATACCGCCATTCGCCGTTGTGGCCTGCAGGGACGTGGCCCATGGTGCAGCCGATGGCGCGATGGGTGGCGATGACGCCGTTTTCAAAACGGAAGACGATGATTTGACACGCGTCACCTTGATGCCAGCCCCAAGGGAGGTTCCACGTGATGGCTTGGGCACTGATGGGATCAAGGCCAAGGGTATAACGCATCATGTCAAAGTGGTGTACGCCCATGTCGGTGAGGAACATGTAGGGTTCGGTGACATAGTGGCTGCCGGGATTATCGGCCCAATCGACGTAGAGCGAGACGTCGAGTTGGCCCACTTTCCCAATGCGGTTTTCGTTGAGTAGGCGATGTGTGGTGCGCGGTAGGGCATTGAAGCGGTAGTTTTGGGTGATCATGTGTTTAACACCCGCTTGTTTGCCGGCTTCAACAATGCGTTTGGCAGCGGCGAAATCATTGCTTAGGGGTTTTTCACCTAAGAGATTGAGCCCGGCATTGAAGGTGGTTGTTGCGATGGTTTCATGAACGGCTGGTGGTGTGACATCGATGACGAAGTCGGCTTGCGCAGCATTTATAGCTTCTTCTAAGCTGTCGTGAATCAGGTTTTCGGAAACGCTACGTTCTTCTATGGCGCGTTTTTTATTTTCTTCGTTGGGTTCGACATAGGCGACGAGTTCAACGTCGGGGTGATCGTTGCAGGCACCTTGCCAATGTCGTGCACGTCCACCCAGTCCAACAAGGATGGCTTTCATGAAAAACTCCTAAGAATAGTGATTCTGTTTTTGGGTGAAGGTAAACGGATCAGCAATCAGCTTTCAGACAAACCATTAAATCGCTTGGCGCTGAACACTGATTGCTGATCGCTTTAGGCTGTTTTTATGGAGGGTCTATAGGCACGGCTTGTTTTTTAGGGACAAGAGGATCGTATTTAAATCCTTTGGTGCCTTTTCTAAATTCTGCTCGGGCTTGTTGCATTGTTTTTTTGTTGAGAATGAGATCAATGGCCGATCCAGCAAATACTTTGGCGGTTTGCAAGATGGCGCGATCGGCAAAGGGCATCACAGCTTGTGCTGTGGTGTCGCGATGGTGTGCTGGTGTGCCTTTGGTATAACAGGCCATGGAGAAACGCCCCATAGGTGCCAGCCAGGATACGTTGTCTTCGTCTGTAGAACCTCGACTTTGTGATCCCATGCCTTTTGAAACAGAGCCATCATATTCACCTTTGTAACCGAGCTCTTGAACGCGCTCTTTGTCTTTTTTGCTGGCCTGGGGCGGGCCGAAAAGTTCCAGATTCTTTTGTACCGCTTCCCACATGATGTTGTTTGGCAAACGCGGATAAACGGCGGTGATGCGATATGTTTTCATTGTGGTGTCTGTGGCAATGGCAGCACCTTCGGCACATTGCGTAAGGCGTTTGCGTAAATCATCGACTGCATCACGGTCTTTGCCGCGAACGTAATACCAGACTTTGGCGTATGCAGGAACGACATTGGGTGCATCGCCGCCATTGCGAATGACGCAGTGAATGCGTGAATTTTCAGGGATGTGTTCGCGCAAGTAGTTGGCGGCCACGTCCATGAGCATAACACCATCTAATGCACTGCGGCCCATGTGCGCGCTGGCACCGTGGGCTGTTTTACCGAAAAATTCGTAGACGAGTGAGTCCATGGATGAACCACCATAGTTGCCAGCGCTGGTTCCCGAACCCGGGTGCCAAGCCAGTACAGCGTCGAGATCACGAAAACCACCATCACGGGCCATGTATACTTTACCTGCGAGGGTTTCTTCTGCGGGACAACCGTAATAAACGATTTTTCCGGGTGTGTTGAGGGATGCGAGAATATTTTTGGCAGCGACCGCACCTGCGGCTGGGGCAACGCCCAAGAGGTTATGGCCTCAGCCATGCCCCCACGTGCCTTCATCGGGACCGCAATTGGGCAAGGCATCATATTCGCCCAACATGCCAATGACGGGTTTGCCTTTGCCATAGGTGGCGCGAAAGGCGGTGGGAATGTTTTTGAAGGGGAACTCGATGGTGAACCCATTCTGTTTGAGATAGGCGGCAAGGGCTTGTGATGATTCGTGCTCTTGAAAAGGGCGCTCGGCCCAGCTGTGAATCTGTCGCGAAAGATCGAATGCCTCTTTGGCTTGTTCTTGAACCGCTTTGTCTACGCGGGTTTTTTTTGTTTTTGCGTTCATGAAGATCCTTTCTGTTGGGAAACAGGAGACAGGCATCTTTTTAAAACTACGATGCTTGGCGATTTTATATCTCACTGGCCACGGCATCCCCTACGTCGGTGGTTTTGGCTTTGCCGCCTAAGTCGCCGGTGTGTGCACTCTGGCTGGCTAAAACACGCGAAACAGCATCGTCGATGGTTTTGGCGGCGTTTGTAGCGTCTGCATCGTTGTGGCGTTCGCCCAACCATGTGAGCATCATGCCTGCCGATAAGATTTGTGCAATGGGGTTGACAATGTTTTGTCCGGCAATGTCGGGTGCTGTTCCATGGGAGGGTTGAAAGACCCCGTGGTGTTCACTGACATCTGCGGAGGGTGCCATACCCAGCCCGCCAATTGTGCCTGCGGCGAGGTCTGATATGATGTCACCAAACATATTTTCGGCCACCACGACGTCGTAGAAGTCGGGTTTGCGCACTTGGTAGACGGTGTAGGCATCGACATAGGCATAGTCGCGTTCGGTGTCGGGATAATTTTCGGCGACTTCGTTATAAATCTGACGAAAGAAGGCTTGGCTTTTGAGGATGTTGGCTTTGTCTACACAGGTCACACGGCGTTTGCCGTCTGATGGGGCACCGTTGCGTTGTTGGGCAATCTCAAATGCAAATTTCACAATGCGTTCGGTGCCTTTGCGCGTGATGACCATGCTATCGATTGCTACTTCTTCTCCCACGCGCACCCCGGCACCCCGTGAGGCATAAAGGCCTTCGGTGTTTTCGCGCATGATTACGTAGTCTATTGGGGGGTCTTTGGCGAGTAGAGGACTGATGCCCGGATAACTTTTAATGGGGCGAATGCCTGCGTAGAGGTCGAGCACAAAGCGCAAGGTAAGCTGGGGGGCGATTTCGGTGCCGTCGGGAAATCGGATATTGGGATCACCCGCTGAGCCAAATAAAACGGCGTCGTTGCTTTTGCAAGCTTCGAGGGTTTCGTCGGGCAAGTCAGTACCTGTTTTTTGATAACAGGCGGCACCACATGGATGTTCAGATAGGATAAAGTGCAAATTGGGATACGGTTTTTCAAGTGCGGCCAGCACTTTGAGTGCTTCTTTCATCACTTCGGGGCCGACGCCATCGCCTGGAACGACCGCGATTTTGTATGTTGCCATTTAGGGAAGTTTCCTTTCTTCAGGTCTGTGGTGGAATGGTTTCTGTTTAATAATCTTCGAAGAGATCATCATCATCTTCAGGGGAAGGTTTTCTCACTTCAAAGGTGGCGTGAATGCCTGTGCTGGAAATGCGGCCGGTCAGAAATTCAAACCCAGCAAATTCGAGTTCTTGTTCGTAGTGTGTGAGGTTGCGCGGGCGCACGGCAATGTTGGGCAGTTGAATGGGATAAGGTTTGCCATCTTTCCACGCATTGCGCAGCTCGGGCATGTCTACATCTTGTTTGGCCATGGTGAGCCAACGATCATAAGAATCAATATGGTCGTCAATGGCATCGGGGTCAAATGCGTTACGGCAAAATAACAAGGGTGCACCGGGTTTGAGCATGCGATAGAGATTGTTGAGATAGCGTTGTCTGTCGGCATCGGTTATGAGCATTTGCAAACAGCCGACATCGATGCCCATATCGTAGGTTTCTTCGGTGAAGGATGTGATGTTGAGCAAGTCGGTACAAAGTAATAACCCCCGATCACCATATGGGATGGTGCGCTCCGCCGCTTTTTCTAAGGCTGCTGAAGAAATGTCGATGCCAGTATAGGTATACCCTTGTGCGAGTAGATACACACTGACGAATCCTTCACCACAACCAAATTCGGCAATGTGTGAACCTGAGGGGATGTCATGACGTAAGAGAAACCCGTCAATGGTTAAGATGATAGATTTGAGATCGGATGGGTTGGCTGTCCAATAGGGCAGACCTTGTTTGTAAACTTCGCGGTAGCGTTTGTCATAGGCTGTGTAATACGGTTTGTCGGGGTCTGGGCGCATTATTCGTAGTCACTTGTCACAAGGGCTTGACCCTTTTGGACCATGAGCTGACCGCGTGCCCAAACGCAATTGAGGTCACCTGATGGTGTGAGCAATAAGAGATCGGCATCTGCACCCGATGCAATGCGGCCTTTGTGCGTGAGGCCAAGAAGTTTGGATACATGGTGTGATGCGACAGAGGCTATTTGTGTGTAGGTGAGGCCGAGTTGCACAAGGGATTTAACGGTTTGCCACATGGTGTCGGGTTTGGCCATAGAAAAGCGTGAGTCGCCTTGTTGGGTATAAGCACCGCCGCTGTCTGTGGATAGGGTGATGCGTTCAAAGGGCACGTTGGCACCTATGAGTTTGACAATGGCGTCTGCGGCAGGTGTCGCTTGTTTGTATCCGCGTTCGACTTGAATTTGACCTGTCACGTCAATGCTGCCCCCGGCCTTGGCAAAGTCTATTGCCATATCTAAGAGTGCAGGGTTGCGATTGACATGGGTGGCCACAAAGCGGTCTAAGGGCAAGCCGCATTGTTTGCCTGCTTCCCAGAGAGGTTGCAACCCTTCTGCGCGGTCGCCTATGTGGGCGTGCAAAACGGCGTGTTTGTTTACCAGGCGCCCACCTATGACAGCTGCGTGCGCATAGTGGGCTAATTGTTCAACAGACATGGGGGGGGCCATGGCTTCGGCGATGGCAACTTTAATGCCCAGTACTCGGGATAAGAATGTGACATCGGATAGGGCGTCTCCTGTGAGCGTGGGAACAGGCGTCGCCCAGCCTCCGGTGTAGGCATAGGCACTGACACCTTCTGCGGTTGCGGCTTCGGCACGCAGGAGAAGGTTGGGGAGTGTGCGACTGAGACTGTCTGTACCCAGGGGTGAAACGACGGTTGTGATGCCAGCCAAAGTGAGGTGTGAGATAGGTTGATCGGGCGTGCGGTTGGTGAGGCCGCCAACACCGCTGGCACCCATGATATGCGCATGTGGGTCTATAAGCCCTGGTAAGAGAGGACAGCCGTCGGCATGGATGGTTTGAACTTCAGGGCCTAAGGGTGGCTCTATATCTGAACCGACAGAGACGATTTGTCCATTCCAGATGAGCACGTTTGCAATGCCAAGATCGTCTGGTGCGAAGATGTGTGCGTTTTTGATGTGTGTCCAGGTCATACGCGTTACTCTTTCAAGGTGTCTACGATGCGGGCGATGAGGTCATTTTGACTGGCTGTTTTTTCTCTTCTTCTTTGAATTGATCCCAATGGCCGGGGTTTTGCGTAATGACCAATCCGAGACGGGGGCACATCCATATGTGTTTGGCACCTGCGCCGGATGCGGCAAAAGAGTCACGAGGGGCATCTGCCCATCGATGCTAAAACCCAGATCGTTAGGCGATTGGGTTTCCCATTCGGTGTCTGGAAAGGTTTGTGTCATTGCTGAAACCTGTTGTAAGATATTTAATCGTAGAAAACAATCGATTTGTTTATTCGTTGTGATTTCTGTTTTAGTCTTTTTTGGGTAATTGACCCATTAACTTTTCTGCCAGTTCTATAAATTCTTCAGCCCGGTCAATTTGTACCTGTGCTTGTTCAAAATTTACAGCTTGTCTTTCGCCGTAGTCGCCACTGTTACGCACTTCCTGTGCGCTAATGAGATACCTGTGAAATTCTACTGGCACTCTTTTTTGGTGAGCAAATTCGCGCCCAAAAGCACCAATAACTGCTGAATGTTTTGAAAAGGACAATCCATCACCTTCTAAAAATGCCTCGGCAATATAGAACATTGCGTAATACGCTCTGGAAGCGGCATAACCAGGGTATTCGCCCTTCATGAGCAATTTGGCAGCTTCGAGACTGTCACGCGCTTGAAGTAAGAGTTCTTGTTGTTCTTCTGTCATACAAGAATGCCTTCTTTGCGAATATTCCGAAGCAATGGCCCGTTTTTGTGTTCATATCGATCATTGTCCATGAAGATACAACCGATCACAACATCGTTTTCCAAACACAGATCAGACACGATAAAGCTGGTGCGTTCAATTTCCGTTCCAGCACTTACTGGTCCATGTAATACGACCAGTAAGTCAATGTCTGAATCTGGTTCTGCATCGCCACGGGCACGCGAACCAAATAACACCAAATGGGCAAGCCGGTCACCATAAAATGTCTCAAGTTGCTTCCGCAGGGTCTCTATAATGCGTTGTATTTTTGTCTCCATTGCTTTTCTCCAAAGCAAATCGTAAGGGAACCACACTCTCCTTTGGAGAGTGTTATACATTTTTATTATCCAATATGTTATACCCGAAATCCGTTCTCAGTTTTGACACCTTCTTCAATCATTTCTGGTTCGAGATCAAAGCCCGTGCCAGGTGTGTCGGGCACTATAAGACAACCGTCTTGGGAATCCCAACCATCGAGAACAATACCAGGCATGTCAATGGGCGCGGCTTCTAAAAGGGAATAGTGTGGGACGGATGCGGCAAAATGAGCATGTGCATACCGTTCGAGAACGCTGCCCCAGGTATGGGGGCCACATAGCGCACCCCAAGGTTCGATCATGTTTGCTGTTTCGCGCCACCAGGTGAGTCCTCTAAAATGAAAATCTTGTTGTACGATGTTGATCCATCCTTGTTCGACCATGTCGAAGAAATTGGGAGGCGGGGGGCCTGATTCACCGTCTGCCACAAGGGTGTCATACCCTTTTTCGTCAATAAAAGCTTTGAAAGCTTCGTTAAACGGGCGGTCTTCAGGAAAGGCTTCTTCAAACCAATAGATGCCTACATCTTCGCAGCGTTCGAGAATATTTTTGGCAATGTTGAGGGTGGTGCCGTTGTTGGCGTCAATGAGAATTTTGGCATCGGGGCCAGCGGCTTCTCGAACGGTGTGAATGACGAGTACATCGCGGTCAGTGCCTTCTTGGATGGGCATCCAACGGGCACCGCGCCCCATTTTGATTTTAAAGTTATTGAGGCCAAAATCGTGACCTGTTTTGACTTCGGCATGAAAAATGACCACCGCCTCTTCATCTGTTGCATCGATGTCATCAATATAAATTGAGCCATCGTAGAGTTCGACATGGCGTGAACCGCGTGCGCCTAGGAGTTGATATAACGGCTGATTGTTGAGCTTGGCGACCAAATCCCACAGTGGCAGGTCAATGATGTTGCCTTGTTCATTTGACCCATTGGGCAGGGTGAATAAGTCGCCAACGGTTTTTCCCACAAGACTTTTGGCTTGTTCTTGCGAGAGGCGAGACCATCCCACGCCTACTGCGCCACTGGATGTATGGATGCGAATAACGGGATCTGAGACCGAATCTCCGTGGTTGCCGATGCGGGCATTACAACCAATGTTGCGCGGTCGTTTGAATCGCATGGTTATTTTTTCAATGCGAACAATTTTTTCTTGATTCAGATCCATCATAGTTAACTCCTACAGGCAGTTAGGGGGTATATAAAAATAATTTTTCGATACATTTAAGGGATCGGTGGTCCGCAAAAGTCTGAAGACCTGATTGCCAACGGATGAAGGCTGTACGCTTGTTTTTAGATGATCTCTAAGTTAGACTTGCCTCTGAGGGTTGTCAATGAGAATACAGGGGCGATCATGACTTGTATTTATGCGCAAAGAACATTATCTTCTCATGTCCTGATTTAAAGTACAACTTTGGGGAGTTAGTCTTATGGTGACTTTGACAGAAGCTGATATTCATTTTTTTAAAACCAATGGGTATCTCATTAAGCGCGAGGTGTTAGATCCCGATTTGATGGCCCGTGCGCGTGCACGGCTTTGGGATGGCAAACCGCCCTCTTTTGACCCCGATGATCCCGATACGTGGGTAGGGCCCATTAAACCCGAAGAAGAAAATGACGATCGGGTTAATCATAGGCGCAATTTCCGGTGGCAGTTTCGGGAAACAGGCCGTGACGAATTTATGATCGATATGTTGCCACGCAATCCGTCGGTGCGGGCGATGGTTGAGCAGTTTTTGGGGCCTGAGTTGCGAGAACCCCAAGGTATTCGCGGTATTTATAGTACATTGCCCTATGGCGATCGGGAAAGAGCCGACCGGCCACCGGGTTGTCATGTAGATGCACATCCCTTTTATTTGGGCGTGGTAAGTTATATCGATTTTGTTCCTCCCGGTGGTGGTGGTTTTACGGTTTGGCCAAAAAGCCATCGCACATTTTTTAACGATTTTTACTCCCGGCACAGTTATGAACCCACGGGTGCCTATCAAAATGATCGCGATTGGTTCAGTGAACATGGCGAGTTTGCCGACTGTCATGGTGGCCCCGGTGATATCGTTTTTTGGCATCATCGCATAGGGCACACGGCATCCCCCAATCATTCGCGACAAATTCGCAAGGCTGTGTTGTACGATTTCAGCAGATCCAATCTGCCTTATGTTCAAGAGGAACCCCCTGTTGACGATATGTGGCGCGATTGGTCTGATGCGGTGAGAAATGTCGAAATAGACAGTTTGTGATCCGATAAATATTAATTTCTCGCCTCAGTTCCAGGTTCTTATAACTCTTATGGCACGTATTCTTGCAATAGATGACGATGATTTGGCCCGCTCAGTGGTGTGCGAACTGTTGGAGATGATGGGGCATGAGGTTATTGAAGCAGAAAATGGTCGGGAAGGAGTTGAGATATTTCAGAGACGGGAAATTGATTTGATTGTGACAGATTTGTTTATGCCACCTGATGGTGGTTTGGGTGTGATTAAGAATGTGAGAAAATTTGATCAACATGTGAAGATTGTTGTTGTGTCGGGTATGGCATTAGAGAATAGAGATGTGATTTTTAAACAGGTGATGGAAGCCGGTGCAACAGGCACACTTGAAAAACCTATAAATCCTCAGAAGTTTGCGCATATGATAACAGAATTTTTGGGTGATCCGCCGGCCTCAATTACGGGTTGACGATATGGGCATGCTTGTGTAATTTTGTCGTGCAAAATTACTGCTATTTACTTTTAAAAGGGATGTGGGTATCGATGCAAAACAATGATATCCTAAGTATTATTGAAACGGCCGATGATTTGCCCACGTTGCCCACTGTGGCAACAAAGGTGATGCATGTGACGTCTGATACTGGCGCGTCAGTAAAAGAAGTGGCCGAACTGATTGAGAAAGATTTGGCATTGTCAGCCAAAATTTTGCAAGTGATCAATTCGCCATTTTATGGTTTTTCGCGTGGCATTACCAGTGTGTCTGAAGCCGTGAGTTTGATGGGGTTTCGCGAAGTGGGCAATTTGGCATTGGGGCTGTCTGTGATGGGTGCTTTGCCACAAGATGAAACCATCGGTTTTAGCTTCCAAACCTTTTGGGAACGCTGTGTGGGGCATGCCGTATCTGCGGTGAAAATTACCGCGGCAGTGAATCCCGATTTGTCGTATGGCATTTTTACCACGGCCTTGTTGCAAGACATTGGTACGTGTTTGTTGGTGCGTTATACGCCGTTGGTATATGGGTATTCGCTTGCCATTGCCAAGGAGCGCGGCATCCATGTTGCTGTTGCTGAACGCGAGGTGCTTCAAACGGACCATGCCGAAATGGGTGGTCGCTTGACAGCACATTGGAATTTGCCCGCCAGCCTGCGTATTCCGATTAAACACCATCACTTTTCGGAGTTTGGCAAAAAGCTGCCAACAGAAGTACGCAATCACAATTTGGAAACCGAGACCAGTGTTTTGGCGATTTCTAATTTGATGACAGCGGCATTATTTGAACCAGAAAATACAGATGCATTAGAGGTGCTTTATAGCCGTGCGACGGGTTTGCTTGGTCTGGATACAAAAAAAGTAGACGAGGTTTTGGATGTGTTGCCATCTGAGATTGAGCGTGTCAAGACGTTGTTTCATCCTATTGCAGATAAAGATAAAGGCATTGATGCTGACGCAGATGAACTTCCCGACAGCGATGCGTCTCGCAATGCCATTCGCCAGCCGACATCAAAACGTAACAAGAATAAGATTTTGGTGGCAGAAGATTCGGCGGCCACACGCATTGCCATTAGCAACATGCTCAAGCGGATGGGTTATGATGTGGTGATTGCATTTAACGGGCAAGAGGCTGTGGCCTTGGCAGAACGCGAAAAACCCGATCTGATTTTGTTGGATGTGTTGATGCCTGTTATGGATGGTATTGAAGCTTTGCGTGTTATTCGAAGCAATAGCGATTTACGCACCACACCCATTGTGATGTTAACATCTGTTACCGATGTGCGTATGGTGACCGAAGCGATTGAATCTGGTGCCAATGATTATATTGCCAAACCGTTTCAAGTTTCTCTGCTTTTAGAACGGGTTGAGCGGTATATTCACGCGCGTTGATTGCATTTTTTTATATATTAAGCATGTTCTAAAACGCCATTTTCCTGCAAAATGTTGTTGCACAATTTCCCCAAATTGTTACGACAATAAGAAATATGGACTCCCTCTCCTCTTTATCTTTTCCTACTCGATTTTTAAAAATTCTAGAAGTGTTCAGGAGGATACGCGTTGCATTTAACTCGTCTCCAAGCCCTGGGTTTTAAGTCGTTTGCCCAGAAGCTTGATATGCCGTTTCAAACGGGCGTTACATGTGTTGTTGGCCCCAACGGATGTGGAAAATCTAATGTTGTTGATGCCTTGCGCTGGGCGTTGGGTGAACAGCGCCCTCGTTCTTTGCGCAGTGGTAGCATGGGTGATGTGATTTTTTCAGGTACGCGCACCCGCAAACCGTTGGGTATGGCTGAAGTGTCTATTACGTTAGACAATTCGCTGAAGTTATTGCCCACCGATTTTGCCGAAGTGACGGTTACTCGGCGGTTGTTTCGGTCGGGTGAAAGTGATTATTTGCTTAACAAGATCCCTTGTCGGCTCAAAGACATACAAAATTTATTGATGGATACGGGCCTGGGTGCGCAATCGTCGTATGTGATTTCACAGGGTATGGTAGATGAAATCATCAGTGACAATGCAGACGAACGCCGACATATTTTTGAAGAAGCCGCTGGGGTCACACGTTACAAAATTCGTCGCAGGTCAGCTTGGAGTCGCTTGCTGGCCGTACAACAAGATTTGCAGCGCATTGACGATATTATTGGCGAAATAGAACGCCATGTGTCATCGCTTCAGCGTCAAGAACGCAAAGCGCGATTGTACAAAACGGTTTCAGATGAGCTGCACGCACTTGAGATTTTGCTGGCGCGCTATCGGTATTTTTCTATGGCAGATTTGGCCAAACCGATGGTTGATGAAGTGTCATTTTTGAAAGAAGATGTCATGGTGGCTGAAACCGATATGGCCAAGCTCGAAGCGCGTTTGGAAGAAGCGCGTGCCGAACTGGCCGATCAGGATCAGGCTTTGGCAGACGCCAATGCTGAGGTTTCGCGCCAAGTAGATTTGGTACATCGTAAAGATCGCGAAATTTTGATCGCGCGTGAAGAATTGCGCAGCTTGGATGCCTTCATTGATCGTGTCGAACGCCAGCAAGAAGAGCTGGGTGTGCGGTTAAATGATGCACGCCAAGGCCAAGAAACAGCCGAACAAGGTGGGCGCGAGGCGGTGGAAAAACTCAAGGTCAATGAACAGGCTTTGGAAGAAGAAACCTCCGTTTTGGCGTCTTTGACAGACGATTTGGATGCACGCCGTGCGCGGGTAGACGAGCAAAAATCTCAGTTGATGGGGCTCTTGCGTGACAGCAGCGAGCGCGGGCGCCAATTGGAACGTCTACATGCCGATCGCGAAGGTGTTTTGAGTCGCCAAGCTCGGCTGCATGAAGATGTAGAACGGGTGACGGCTCGGCAGTTGGAAGCCGATGGCGTGGCCAAGCGTGCACAAGATCAGATTGCGACCCTAGAGCGTGAGATAACGGAACGATCGGCACAACGCCAAAATCGCATTGATGAGCGCACACGTTTGCAAACGTTGCGCGATGAGCAGGTTGAAGATCGCAACCAGTTGCGTGCGCATATTGGGTCAGACGAAGCACAAATTGCATTGCTCCAAAAACTGCGTGAAGGTTTTGAAGGTTATTCTAAGGGTGTGCGTGCATTGGCGGTAGACTCCCCTTTTGCGGGTCGTATCAAAGGTGTGGTTGCCGATTTGATTGATGTTCATGCAGACCATGTGGCCGCCATTGAGGGTGCTTTGGGACAGGCTTTGGAATGTTTGGTGGTCGACGGTACAGATGTGGCGCGCGATGCTATGGATTATTTGCGTGAAGGCAAACATGGGTCTGCGGCTTTTTTGCCGCTTGAGCGTGTTGCGCAAGGTTCTGGCACACCGTGGGATGTACCTACGGGTGATGGTGTGATTGGTCGTGCTTCAGATTTGGTTTTGGGCACACGGGATGTGACGGGATCTGTACGGGCTTTGTTGCAACGCACATTGGTGGTGTGCGATATTCAAACGGCATTGGACGTGAGCCCAGCGATGCGGTCCGTTTATGTAGACGTGGTGACGCTCAATGGTGAGGTTTTTGCCGTCGATGGCACCGTGTATGGTGGGGCAGATGCCGACTCGGAATCGGGTTTGATTGGGCGGATACAACAGATTGAAAGATTGGAAAAAAGCATTGCAGATAGTCGGCAGCGTTTGGACATCCTTGAACAAGATATTCGACAAACGGTGGAAGCTTACAATGAACACGTGGTGCAGGTTGAGGCCGATGACAAAGCATTGGCCGATTTTCAAAACCGATGTGCAGGTTTGCAACGCGACCGACAAAATGCTGAAAATGAAGCGCGCCGCCAAGTCCAAGCAGTAACGGAACTTGAAAAAGAAACCGCGCAATTGGCTACACGAGAAACCGAGTTGGGCAATTTGGTTGCCGAAAGTGAAAAGGTCATTGCCGAACATGATCAGCGTCGTGAAGCGTTGGAAGATGAAGTGCGACAAGCCGACGACGTGTTGCGTGAACAAGAGCAACAGCGCCGGGGGCATCAAGATACGGTTGCCGCACGACGGGTGGAGATTGCTTCTGCGCGTGAGCGTGTGGAAAGACTGCGTCAAGACGCGCAGCGTTTGGCGCAAGAGCAAACGTCGATTGGTCGCGAAATAGAGCGGTTGACCGGTGAACGAGAAGAGAGTGGCAAGCGCAAGGGTGTATTGGATGAGACGATTGGTACCGCATCGGGTGAACTTAAAACTTTGCACCAAGAACAGACACAGGTAGAACAAAAACGCGATCAACAAGCCCAACACCACCATGAGTTGATGATGGCGACACGGGCTGTTGAAGAAGAATTGCGTGAAAAGAATCGACGGGTCACACAGAATCGTGAGAAATTTAACAAACTCGAGCTTGAACTGACCCGTATGAAAGAACGCAGCAATGCACTTGTTGAACGCATTCAGCGCGATTATGATGTGGATGTAACGGAGTTGGGGCCTCATCACGATCCTGAATTCAATGCCGATATGACGGATAAAAAAGTGATTGAATTACAAGATCGTTTGCGGCGCATGGGGTCGGTTAATTTGGCGGCTTTGGAAGAATATGATGTGCAAAAAGCGCGTTATGAATTTTTGTGTACGCAACGCGATGACTTGATGGAAGCAGAAGACACGCTCAAGCGCACCATTACCCGTGTGGACCGTACGGCTCGGCAGCGATTTTTGGAAACGTTTGGTCGCATTCGTGAAAATTTCCACAATACATTTCAAGATTTCTTTGATGGTGGTGAGGCAGATTTGACAATGCCACCTGACGAAGATCCTTTAGAAGCCCCTATTATTATTTCGGCAAGGCCAGGCGGCAAGCGTTTGCAAAGCATTAATTTGTTATCCGGTGGTGAACGTGCATTGACCGCAATTGCTTTGTTGTTTGCCATTTATCAGGTGAAACCCAGTCCATTTTGTATTTTGGATGAGGTCGATGCACCTTTGGATGATGCCAATGTGGATCGTTTCGTGCGCGTGGTGAAGAAATTTTCGTCACAATCGCAATTTATCGTTGTTACCCACAACAAGCGCACGATGGAAGCCGGTGAAATCTTGCACGGGGTGACGATGGAAGAACCGGGCGTGTCGAAATTGGTGTCTGTGAAGATGGGTAGTGGTGATGGGGCTTCTGCTGAGGTGTCCCTGTTGACAGATGATGTTCCGGCAGATGATTAAAGACGGGAAGTGGTAAGACGAGTGAGTGAGAAAGGCGACGGTTTACACCGTCGCTTTTTTTTGAGAAGAAGTATATATTAAAAGACGATGGTGGGACCGTTGCTCTGAGTGGCAAGTGTTTTTGAGGATGCAATGATCTGTGACTTTATTTTGTAGTCTTTGTTGGAGGTGTGTATGAGACGGGGTTTGTTTTGCCTTTTGGTTTTGTTGGTGGGATGCAGTCCTCCGCCGTCGCGCATTAAGGTGGCGACCTATAATATTTTTTGGCTGGATGATGGCATTTCTGATGTACGGCGGGATCGTTTGCAACAGGTGATTCGGGAATTGGACGCCGATTTCATTGGGTTTCAAGAGATTCAATCGCGTGCTGCATTGGAGAACATTTTGCCAGATGATTATGAGATTGGCATTTTGGATGATAAAGAGGAGTTACAAGAGCTTGCTATTGCTGTGCGCCGTCCCTTTGAGATTGTGACGCTCAAGATGGTGTTCCCTGAAGAAGTGAATGAGCAAACCTTTCCAGGTAAACGCGATTTGCTTGAGGCGCAGGTAGAAGGTTATGGGCAGTTGTTTACGGTATTGATTCACCATGCCAAGTCACGATCGGGTGGACGTGTAGAGACAGAAGAACGACGGGTGCTGGCATCCAGAATGATGATGCAGTTTTTGGTTAGTCGTGTGAAACAAGATCGTATTATTTTGATGGGTGATTTTAATGACAATCCCGATGATCGGTCTCTGAATATTTTGGAATACGGCTCTGTGGATGTTGAGGGTGGCATAGATGAGAAGCCCGACACGTATTTATTTAACGTAACGGAGTCTTTGTTGGATAAGGATTATTGTTCTTATGGGTACAATTATTTATATGATGGTTTAAAAGAATCCACGTTCGATCCGGTGGTAAAAGGTGCTCGGGAAGAGAACAATAAATGGCGTGGGCAAGAACATGATTTTATGAAAGATGTAAAAGTGAAAGCCAATTTATTTGATCAGATCTTGGTGTCACAAAATTTGAAAGACCGTGTGATGGATCGGGGTATTTTTACGGGTGCATCAGCGGTGGTGGGCAAGCGGTCTCGCGTTCGTTTTGAGGGGAATAAATTGGAATACACGCTGCGTGGCGATTTTGCATCGGATCATGTTCCGGTTTGGATGGTGTTGCAATTCTGATCACGGAAGAACACGGAACCGCACCCTTCCGCCCTCAAAGTCTACATCTAAAACACATTGTTCCACATCATAGGAAAACAGCCTTGAAGGAAAACCTTCAGGGCTGTTTTTTATGGTATGGGGAGGGGATTAGGTGTGGTCTTGTATTTGGGTGGTTCCGTTTGTATCGACGGTTAGGTGGGGGACTTCGCTGCCGTGGTTGGAGTAGGGGCCGAACATGACGGCGCGTTGGGTTTCGGTCATGCCATTGGTACAGCGAAACAGAAAATCAATTAGTCTGCCGATTGTTGTTCTTGTCTGTTTGTCAAACTTATGGTGCCATCTTCTTCAACTGTGAGATTCATATCTTTGGTGGGAGGGGCAGAACAAGGACCAAACATGACAGCGCGTTGTTCGGTGGTCATGCCGTCGATGATATTTTCATCCCAATATATGTCAGGTGCAGAAATTTCACGCGATTGTCGTATGGCCGTGCGAGATGCGTATTTAAAGAGGATGGATCGGCGGTCGTGATCATTTTGCCAGGGGTGTGTGCCGTGGGTTTGGGCGCCGTCCATGAAGAAGAGAATGTCGCCTGCTCGAATTTCGGGGTTGATGACGGTGCCCATGTCGGCGTCGCAGTTGCGTACCTCTTTGGGCATGGGAAATTTGGATTTGTGTGAGCCGGGTACACAGGCAAATCCCCCTTTGTTTTCGGGGCAGTCGGTGAGGTTCCAGGTGATGGTAACGCCACCGACGTGCATGATGCCATTTTGGTGGTGATAGGCCACATAGTCTTTGTGTGGATCGCCTGAACCGTGTAAGGTTAATCCGGCAGTGCCTTTGACGGCGTTGTTGAATTGTGGGCCATGGTCGAGGCGAAAGCCTTTGCCGCACATGACATTGAGGCGTGAGACGATTTGTGGGTGCGCCAAGAGTTGACGCACGGGTTCACAGTGGGGTTTGGGCAAGTTTAAAAGGTTTGTGCCGTGTGCCCATCGGGCGCCTGCGCCACGTAAAAAGGATGAATCTGCCGCACCTCGATTTTCTTCACTTTGGTTGATGGCACCCGATTCGATGACGTAATCGAGTGCATTGTTGAGGGCTTCTAATTCTTTCGGGGATAAGACATTGCGCACGATGAGGTGGCCTTGTATATCCCAGAAATATCTTTCTTTGGCATCCATGTATATCTCCCTACTTTTTTTCTGAAACTGTTACAGTTTGACCGTCTGACTCTAAGAAGGGCAAACGGTTTCCGTGATGGACGCCTGGGCCATATAAGACGGCTTGTTGTTCGGGTGTGAGTTCGTGAACCCAATCGCCATAGCGTTCTTGCGGGGTGAAGTGTTTGCCCACTGCACGTGCGGCGGCACGGGATGCGTATTTATAAAGGACAGAACGGCGTTCTCCATCGCTGGTCCAGGGCAGAGTGCCGTGGGTCATGGTTTCGGCAAAAAAGAGTACATCACCGGCTTTCATTTCGGGTTGATAGACCAAACCCATATCGTCTTCGGCAGAGCGCACACCTTCGGGTGTGGGTTCTGCTGTTTTGTGTGAGCCAGGTACACAGGCAAATCCACCATCGCCGGGATTGACGTCGGTGAGTTGCCACGCAACGGTGATGCCTCGGCAATAGATTTTGCCATTTTGCTGATGATACGCTACCGATTGGCCAAAGGGTTCACCGGCGCCATGTAGGCTGTGGCCTTCGGCCCCTTTGTGTGCGCTGATGAGAAGTGGCCCGTGATCGAGGCGAAATCCTTGACCACTAAATTCATTGAGGCGCGAGACCACAACGGGGTGGACGAGCAGTTTTCGAAAGGGTTCACGATGCGGTGTGGGCCAACCGAGCATGCCGGTGAGTTCACGACGACCTTCTTGGCCTTTGAGGGCTGTTGAGCCCCGTGACAAACCGCCGTTTTCGATGGAGCGGGTTTGGATTTGATCGGCATAGTGATCGATGGTGGCATTGCATTGTGCTAAGTCGGCATCTGATAATGCATTGCGAATGATGAGGTAACCGCGCAAATCGAAGAAGTATTTTTCTTCTTCGGAGACGGTGTAAAGCGGGTTGCTCATAGTATATCTCCTAAGAGTTGTTGTAATGGATTAACCAAATAGTTTGAGTGGGCCTTCGGTGACTGTGACTTCTTTGCCATCGGATTCTAAGGTAGGCATAACGACTGTTTTTTCGCCTTGGTGCATGCCGGGACCATAGAGTACGGCTTGTTGTGCAGGTGTGAGTTCGTTGACCCAGTCACCATAGCGCTCTTGTGGGGTGAAATGTTTGCCCACTGCACGGTTGGCGGCACGAGATGCGTATTTGTAAAGGATGGAGCGGCGTTTGCCTTTGCCTTTCCAGGGCAACGTTCCATGGGTCATTGTTTCGCAAAAGAAGAGCACATCTCCGGCTTTCATTTCGGGTTGGTAGACCAATCCCATGTCGTCTACCATTTCGCGTAGGTCATCGGGTGTGGGTTCGGCGGTTTTGTGTGACCCTGGCACACAAGCAAATCCACCATCCCCTGCATTGACGTCGGTGAGTTGCCATGCAACGGTGATGCCACGCGCATAAATTTTGCCATTTTGTTGATGATACGATACGGCGGGGTTAAAGGGTTCGCCCGAGGCATGTAACCAGTGGCCTTCATCACCTTCGATAGATTCGATGAGGGCAGGGCCGTGATCGAGGCGAAAGCCTTTGCCGCTGAATTCGTTGAGGCGAGAGACCACTAGGGGATGTACAAGTAAGTCTCTAAAAGGTTCACGGTGAGGAGATGGCAAACCAATGAGTTCCCACATTTCGTGGCGCCCGCGTTTGCCTTCGAGTGCTGTGGCACCGCGTGTGAGGTTGCCTTGACCACGCGGGGCGATGATTTTATCGGCATTGGCGTCTATGGCGGCGTTGCACGCATCGATCTCTGCTTGTGATAAGATATCGCGAAAGATGAGGTAACCGCGTAGGTCGAAGAAGTATTTTTCTTCTTCACTGACGATATATGGGTTGTCGCTCATGAATCCCCCTTGGTTCCCTTGAAGTGTGGAAATGGATCGGCTGATTGGATATGGGTTTTATTCTTCTATTTTGACTGTGCCATCTTTGGTGACTTCGAGCATGGGTATTTCACCTCGATGGTTAGAGTAAGGGCCAAACATAACGGCCAATTGTTCTGGTGTCATGCCTTCAACAATGTTTTTATCCCAGTAGATTTCTGGGGGGGCAACCGTTTGTGACGGGCCACCTCTGGAAGATGTTCTTCCAGCGTATTTAAATAGGATGGATCGGCGTGTGGTATCGAGTTTCCAGGGGGTTGCACCGTGCGATTGGGCGCTGTCCATAAAAAAGACCACGTCACCTGCTTCAACGACTGGTTGATAGATAAGATCCATGTCGCCATCGCCTGTTTTCACGCCGAGTGGCATGGGAAAGTTGGCTTTGTGACTGGCAGGCACACAGGCAAACCCGCCCATGCCTTCTTTGCAGTCGTGCAATTGCCATGCAACTGTGACACCGCCTACATAGGTGATGCCGTTTTGATGGTGATAAGACACATGGGGTCGATGAGGTTCGCCATTGCCGTGCATGGTGTGGCCTGCAGTGCCTTTGTTGCTAACAATAAACATGGGGCCGTGATCGAGCCGAAATCCTTTGCCGCACATGACGTTGAGGCGAGAAACCACGGCAGGATGGGCCAACATGTTGTGAAAGGGGTCACAGTCGGGTTTGGGAAATTCTAAAATGCCGGGTAACATGGGGCGCCCAGTACCCGCAAAAGCAACCGAGTCTCTGGCTGTGGAACCGCCAACTTTTACACGGTCTGAATAACGATCTACAATTTCATTGGTTTGTTCGACTTCTTCTTTTGAGAGCACGCCTTTGACGACGAGATAACCCGTCAAGTCCCAGAAGTACCGTTCGCGTGCGTCCATAAAACGCCTCCTACTAGTGAAAGAGGTAAGTGTTTGCTTGTCATGTGCATGAATGAAGCGAAAAGCATAAAAAGTCAATTTTTTTTAATAGGGCATATGAAATTATTTACTGGCGCTTTCAAAAAAAATGGGAGAATCTTTTGAGGGGTTAAGAGGCGGCCGTGTAGATTTGTTGTTGGTTGCAGGTCATGCCTTCGGCGACTTCCTTTTTAAACGACTAAAAAGGAAGCGAAAAAGTCGCTCGCTCAAGTGCCGCGAGGGGCTGCACAGCGCAAATACCGTTTCTAAATGCACAAGGTCCAGTGGCCTACAGAGATCAGGCTGATAACGGGCACTGTGGTTAAGGGAATGGTGCGCTGTGCTTGATGGGGTACTTGATTTGTTAAAATAGATTCATTTGATTGGGCTCTTGGTTTTTTGGGGGTTTTTGGGTTTGGTCGGCGGGCCAGGTGGGCATGTCGCCGGCATCCATGTGTTCAGTTAAGAGGTTGTGGAAGTGCCAAGCGAGTCGGGGTGCATAGAGGTCGTCTGGGGCGTGCATGAAGATGTAGGGAGTACGGCCTTCGGTGATCCATTGGGCGACGATGGGAGCCCATTCGGATAGGAGGGGGAGGTTTTCTTCGACGGTGGGATGGCCGACAAAGCGCATGAAGGGGTTGGGGCCGGTGGCGATGAAGCGGACGGGTACTTTGGGTTTTTTGCGTTGGGCTTCGAGGCCGGCGGGGTCGGTGATTTGGGCGTTGTGTAGGCCGCGTGTGTCAAAGACGACACGATCTGCATTGTGGGCTATGAGTATGTCATTGAGGGCTTTTTCGGATTCGGAGAAGAATGCGGGGTGGCGGATTTCGACGGCGTAGGGGAAGTTGTAGGGGAGTGAGCCGAGGTAGTCGTTGAGAAGCGATAGGTCGCTGGGGCCGAAATGGGGAGGGAGTTGTAAGAAGGAGGGGCCGATGCGGTCTTTTAGGGTGTTGAGAACAGATAGGAAGGCATCGGTTTCGGCGTCGGCATTTTTGAGGCGTTTGTCGTGGCTGATGGCACGGGGGAATTTGAGGGCAAATTTGAAACCTTCGGGGGTTTCGTCTAACCAGCGTGCCATGGTTTTTTCGGTGGGTAAACCGTAGAATGTGGTGTTGCCTTCAACGGTGTTGAATACCGAGGCATATTGGGGCAGAAAGTCTTTTTGTTTGGCGTCGGGTGAAAAGAGTTCACCCACCCAGTCTTTGTTGCTCCAGATGGGGCAGCCGAGGTGATAGTGTTGCATTGGGGTATCCCTTCGGAATTTGAATACCGTGTTTTACAAACTTTTTTAAAGATGATTGTAGAAGTGCAGAGGGCAAAGCGTGAGGCGCGGAGAAGACCAAGAGTTGCTCTGCGGATTTTATGGTTTGAGGGTGACTTTGATGGATTCTTTGGCGCTGGCAACAAGGTCAATGCCTGTTTGAAAATCTTCGAGTGGCAACTGGTGTGTGATGATTTGATCCATGGGCAAGAGGCCTTGCTCTAACATGCGAATGGCGGTTGGGTAACAATATGGGCTGAGGTGTGCGCCGTGAATGTTGAGTTCTTTGGTGTCGCCGATGATGGTCCAGTCGGTGGTGACGGGTTCGCGCATGACGCTGAATTCGACAAAGGTGCCGAGTTTGCAGATCATGTGGAGACCTTGTTCAACAGCTGCGGGGTGTCCGGTGGCTTCGATGTAAACGTCACAGCCATACCCATCGGTGAGTTTTTTTACTTCATAAATGACATCGACTTTGCTGGGGTTGAGGACGAGATCTGCACCACAGGCTTTGGCGATGTCGAGTCTGTTGTCATCGAGGTCTAATGCGATGAGGAGTTCGGGGTTTTTCATGCGGGCAGCAGCAACCATGCCCAAACCCAAGGGGCCAGCACCAGCGATGACAACGGTGTGGTTGAGTTGGATGTTGCCGCGTTCGACGGCATGGATCGAACAGGCCAAGGGTTCAACAAAGGCGGCGTGCTCGGTTTTGACGGAGTGGGGTACACGATAGTTTAGGGCTTTGGCAGGTAAGCGACAGTATTGTGCCATGGCGCCAAAGGTGGCTTTGCGAAAACCATAGATGTCGTGTACGGCGCACATCCAATATTGACCCCGTTTGCAATAACGGCACTGACCACAGGGTACGATTTGTTCTGAGACCGCCATGTCCCCCAATGCAAGGCCATATTTTTCACCCGCGCCTTCACCAAGGGCGACCACTTCGCCAACAAATTCGTGGCCCGGAATGATGGGGGCTTGGCAATACCCTTCACGGTGTTCGTCGCCCCAGAAGAGGGGGGCACCTAAATAACATTTGAGATCGCTGGCACAGATGCCAACCGATTGGATGCGGAGCAAAACTTCGCCGGGGTCGATGGTGGGAACTGGGTATTCTTCGAGTCGATAGTCTTCGGGGCCATGGCACATGATTGCGGGCATGGTTTTGGGTAGATCGGGGTGCATGGGATCCTCTTTTTTAGACATAAAAGTGTCGCAGGTTACAGATCGGCAGGTCACAGGTCAAGAACGATTGTATGGTTTTAGATTTTGACATGCGACTTGTGACCTGTTGACTTATTGTGATTGTTGGTACAAGATAGTGCAAATTATGTCGATGTGCAATGGTTGATACATGTTGGTTTTTTTTGTGGCGTCTGTGTTTTTTGCCTATGGATTCAGGGCCTCAGGGGCACTTTCTCTTGTAAGGATAAATAAAATAAACAGCCTCTTCGATATACTCATCCAAGGGGCTGTTTTGTCTGTCTAATACTTAATCTAACGCAATGTGTAATGTTGCGGCCAAACTGAGTTGGGTTGATAGAATGAGGTTTTCTATATCTACATTTTCTGGGTGATCTTGTTCTGTGTGATAATGTGGGTCACCATAAGGATAAGAACCGATGTTGATGATGGCGTGTTTGAAACCGGCTTTGACAAAGGAGCCGTCGTCGTCGCCAGGGCGTTCGCGTTGCATCTTTCGTTGATGCAAACCGAGGTGATAGGTTTCGTTCATGTCATGCATGAGGTCGGCAAAGCGCTCGCCTTCTGGCTCAGTAAATAAGGTGACATTTGTTTTGCGTCCTGTGGCTTTGTCTTCGGGGGTGCCGCGAGAGAGGCCGTCGAGATTGAAGATGGCGACCAAGTTGTCGCCGCGCTCTATCGCACGTTCTGCAGCGGTAATGCTTGTCCAAGGTTTATGCTCTTCGTTGCAAAAGAGAAAACGAATGGTTCGGTTTGGATTGCAGGTGCTGATGACACGGGCGAGTTCTAATACGGCGGCAGTGCCGACGCCGTTGTCATTTGCACCGGGTGAATCGACCCAGCTTTGAGAATCTTTGTGTGCCAATAAGAGGATGATTTCTTCGGGTGTTGTGGTGCCTTTTTTTTCGGCATATAAATTATACGCTGTATACCAGGGGTCTTCTGGCATCGGTGATGAATATTGGTGGGCTTTGGGTTTGGATGTGTCGCATCGAAATGCTTGCACTTGCACGTCTTCTTTTTGGACTGTGTATCCAAATGATTCAAGTTGTGCTTGGAGATAGTCGTCGGCTTCATATAGGGAGCATTTGTCTTTGCCTGGGCGGGTGTAATTTAGTTTTCGAAAGGGCAGGGGATCTTTGGACAAATAGAATATGGTGTCGCGCATGTTTTGGCCATTGACTTGGCCGAGAAGGTTTGAAATGTGATCATTCATAAAGGGCTCCTGTTTTTAGTAATCCCATCTTGCCAATTCCATCCATTGGGTCATGGCTTTTTGATCGTCATTGAA
>JBLHJX010000026.1:0-32730 GCA_047619225.1 Candidatus Latescibacterota bacterium | reverse complement strand
TATAATGCCCGATTAATGGATTGAAACCTTAACCTCACGCTATCATCCCCTTGATACCATTGGCAACCACCTCAATAGCCCGCGTTACTTCTCCTTCAAATGGCACAATGATATCTGCAAATTTGCGCGTGGGTTCGGTATGCACTGGATAATTTGGAATCACATCTCTGCGATACCAGGCAACTGCCTTCTCCAAATCCATACTTCCACGAGAGGTATCGCGTAACATGCGCCGCAAGACCCGTTCGTGCGTGTCCACATCTAAGAATACCTTCACATCCATCAAATTGCGCAAAGCTTCATGGCCAAAAATCAAGTGCCCTTCCACAATAATTAAAGGGCAACTCTGAATGCTCGTAGGGGGGTCACCTCGTTTCATTGCACGTGTACCGGGAATGGGAACCGTAACAGCCTCTCCTGCCTTTAACGCCCCGACATGTGCGGTTAACACATCCCACAGCACGGCACGCGGATGATTTGACGTACGCTCAACCTCTCGCTGAGGTTCTGGTACATCTTCCCAATCGCGAAAATACCGATCCTGATTCAGCGTGACAACCTCCAATGGGCTTAAGATCTCCACCAAGGCATTTGCAAACGTTGTCTTCCCCGCAGCAGACCCACCACTGATGCCCACCACCAAAACCTCTGACATACCGTGTTCCTTTCTCAAAACGGGTAAGAAGCAAAAAGAAAGAAGGGAAAAACCAAGCTTTTCTTATCCCTTCTTTCTTCTTCCTTCTTTCCTCAAGCTATTTTATTTATCCTGTTGCAAAAAAACCACAGTTGTCTTATCGTTTCACATAAAGGGGATCGTTTTCCAATCTGCCCTCCAATATAATACCTTATTTTTAAATAACTTGAAAAAACATGGTGTTTCAATTCCTACAAAACCAAACAGGCACGTTTCTTGCCCTTCATCCTGAAAAAACATTCGATTTCAGGTAGGTTATTTATGCGCGCATTCATCACCCTTGCAGTCTTGCTCTGTTTTTGTGCTTTCACACAAAGCCTCTATGCGCAAGGCGGCATCGGCCACACCCTCGAAAAAGTTGAAGTGCGCGGCAACATAAAAACGCGCGCCGAAACCATACGCCAAGTCTTGCCCATTAAGCAAGGTGATCAACTTCAAAAAGGCGACGTAGAACGCTGCACCGAAGTACTCGAACGCCTCAGCCTCTTTAAAACCGTCTTGGTCAACGCCAAACCGGGAAGTGATGCCGGCAAAGCCATTTTGGTGGTCTATGTTCAAGAAAAGCGGTTTGGCGGATTGGGTGTAAGCCTCGAGTATACCGAACTCAACGGCTTTGGCATTTCTGCCGATGCCCACCACGCCAACATTGGCGGTACAGGCAAAGTCATGGGCGCCTCATATACTTCGGGCGAACGCTTCAAAAGTTGGGGGTTCCACTACACCGATCCGTTGTTATTGCGCCTAAATCAATCCTTTCATTTGCAAGTCACTGGCTCTTCTGCAGATCGGGATCTCTACCGCAGTTCAGACTCTAACATACGCGGGCGATATGACCTAGAACGCATTGGTGCATCTCTCGGTTTTGGCCAACCCTCGCCCACACGCGCCTACCGACTCATCTTCAAATATGCCTTCGAAGCCATTCAAGTAGGCGCATTCGATAAACCTACCGTGCTGACCAATGGCGGTCTTTTTGCCAATGAAATTGAAAGCGACGTAGGGCGCGAAGCCCTTTCTTTTATTACCTTAGAACTCCACAAACAACCCACCTCAGTCTGGGGCAGCAAACCCGGTTTCGACTTTGGCGCACGGGCCGATATTTCTGCCGAGGCTGTCGGATCGGTCTCAAATTTTGTGAGAGTCCGCGTCGGGCTCCATCGGCACTTCCAAATCTACCCCAATCACATGCTCTCTCTTGGCGGGCGAGGCGGCCTTATTTGGGGCACGCCCCCATTTTACGAACGTTTCTACCTCGATGGCGAAAACCAACTGCGGGGTGTAGACCGCCGCGACATTGGCCCCGAGGGCGGCACACACTTTTTCATGGCAGAAGCGGTCTACAGTGTGCACATCAAACCATTGGGTCGGGCTTATACTTTTGCGGAAGCGGGTGGTTTGCGTCGCCCCATTCCAAACACCCGTATACACAGAGAAGACACCGACTTTTCTGTTGGCATTGGCTTCTTGCTCTTTAACAGAGTAGACATCAGCTTTGGTATCACTACGGGAACGGTCATTGTAAAGTCGCACAAATTTGGCGGCATCAACATTGACTTATAGGCGGGTTGGGAACGGGATGCATATCTATCATTACATAAACCTGCTCATCATCACATTTGTCTCCCTCATGGCAGGACTCGTCACCTTCGCTGGCGCAAAACAAATTGCCCCCAGTCAGTTGGAGATTTACGTACAATCAGACACACTCAAAGTTGACGTGGGCATTGATTCCGCATTCACACAGAACCATATCGACGCCATTGAATCGGGCATGACGGCCTCCATCACTCTGCAATTTCGACTCTTGGGTGCCCGAAACAACCGCCTGGTCCAAAAAGAGATTAACAAACAGTTAGAACACGACATTTGGGAAGGCCAATATCGACTAATTACGCTCACAGTCCCACCCGACACGTTGGTGTCATCAAACTTTGGAGACATACGGCACGCGTGCACACAGTTGCAAGGCCTTGCCCTAACCCATCTGCCCCTTCCCGACGAAATACTCACCCTGCAAGCCCGTGTTCACATCGACCCGATCACACCGGAGCAACAAGAACGCACCCGGCGTTGGCTCAAGATTTTGCGCAAAGGCAGCTTGCTCGAATTCTTCTTTTCGTTTAGAAAATCAAATCCCCCCACCCCTTGGATCACCTTGCGCCAATTCCGCCCAAGTGCACTCCCCCACCTGCTTCCGGAGGCAGCGCAATGAAACCATTCCCTTTGCGTTGGCGCATTATCGGTGCGCTTTTGGGCTTGTCTTTGAGCACAACATTGGCATTGTCCTATATGGGACGCTACTACTTGGATCTCAGTCTTCAATCGGGCGTCAACCTTGAGATGGGTCATGCACTTACGGGTGCTCTCACGTTGGCCAAAGAAAATTACGACACGCGCAAACACCTGCTCACGG
Organism: Candidatus Latescibacterota bacterium; assembly: GCA_047619225.1. Taxonomy (GTDB): domain Bacteria; phylum Latescibacterota; class UBA2968; order UBA2968; family UBA2968; genus JABIFK01. The sequence continues at coordinate 29,623 of JBLHJX010000026.1, read as the reverse complement.
AGGTCGGTGATATTCTTTCTCAGTCACCCAACCTCATAGCGGCTTACCACGCCAATCACCCAGAACAGCTACAGCACCTCTTTCTAAAAGAAGGTGTAAAAGATGCCACGCTATATTTCTCGACTACCGCGCACACCAATGCCTCAACGACAATGCCCTCTGTTTTTAAGGCTTCAGAAAACATACTACAGCTCACTGTGCCTATTCTTGCCCAAGATAGCACAGTGGCATACCTTTGCGCGGAACAACGTTTAGACGCGCTACTCAACATTGAAAGTGCGGTGCACACGTTTAAACACATTGAAATGGACGAATTGGATTTGCGTCAAGCCTTTTCACTGGCATTTTTGGCCGCCACAGCCGGCGTGGTCTTGTTGGCAACCCTCATTGGTATTCGCATTGGATTTGGTGTGACAAAACCACTTTATGCTCTCATTAAGGGCACGCGCGAAATGGCACGCGACAACCTTGAATACCGCATTCCAAAAGGCCGTGAAGACGAAATAGGCCTGCTCATTGAATCTTTTAACAAAATGGCCGAAGACCTCAAAGAAAACCGGCGCAAACGCCTTGAAGCCGAGCAGATTGCTGCCTGGCGAGAAATTGCCCGGCGCTTGGCACACGAAATCAAAAACCCACTCACCCCCATTCAGCTCACGGTTCAACAACTGAGAGACAAATATCCAGGGGATGATCCCACCTATCAAAAGTTGGTTATTGATTGCACAGAGATCGTGACGGAAGAAGTTGAAAACTTACGCGCACTGGTGCAGGAGTTTGCCGATTTTGCCCGAATGCCATCCCTCTTATTGGCACCCCAAGATCTCAACAAAATTGTGCTGGGCGTGGTGCGACTTTATCCAGACGCCAGGATACACCACACGTTATCTCCCGACTTACCTATTCTCGAGTTGGACATTGAACAAATGCGACGCGTGCTGATCAACCTCATAGAAAATGGCATTGATGCCGCAGGCGAAAAAGCACAAGTCAGAATTCAAACACAAATAGACGACGGGCAAATCTGTCTTTGCGTTTCAGACAATGGACCAGGCGTGCCAATGGAAGAACGCCAACGTATCTTTCAACCCTATATTTCGTCAAAAGACAGCGGTATGGGATTGGGGCTTGCAGTGGTGCGTGGCATTATTGAGGATCACCGCGGCCATATTTCAGTCACCGACGCACCCAATGGGGGCGCGCAATTTGACATTTGCTTGCCAATACCAGAAGAACAAATGGACGATAGTCTCAAGGGAGAATCTTAATGGGCCAAAAAATCCTCATCGTGGATGATGAACGCAATATTCGCCGCACGCTGGACATGATCTTAACCGGCGAGGGTTATGAAGTCTTTGCGTTTGAGTCTGGGCAAGATGGACTTGATATTCTTCAAAAAGAACCCATTGAGGTGGCCTTGCTCGACATTGTGATGCCCGACATGAATGGTTTGGACTTGTTACCCAAGTTGCTTCAAGTGCGTCCCAATCTGGCCGTGATTATGATCTCGGGTCACAGTACGGTACAAGACGCGGTAAAAGCCACCAAGCTTGGTGCGTACGATTTCTTGGAAAAACCGCTCTCACGCGAAAAAGTTTTGCTTTCGGTTGCACATGCCCACCAAACAAAAGAGCTGGCAGCTGAAAATAAAAACCTCAAACAACAGATCGAAAGCCGTCACGAAATGGTTGGTGAAAGCGCTGCCATTCAAAGTATTCGCGACCAAATTTCAAAAGTAGCCCCCTCTAACGGTCGCGTGCTTATTTTAGGTGACAGTGGCACCGGTAAAGAACTCATCGCACGAGCCGTACACAAAAGCAGCCGCCGCGCAAACAACCCGTTCATCAAAGTCAACTGTGCTGCGATTCCTGAAGAACTCATTGAAAGTGAATTGTTCGGGAGTGACCGAGGAGCCTTTACGGGCTCGGTGCAAACACGTGATGGTAAGTTCCTACAAGCCGATGGTGGCACGCTCTTTCTCGATGAAATTGGCGATATGAGCCTCAATGTGCAGGCCAAAGTACTGCGTGCATTGGAACAAGGCGAATTTGAACGCGTGGGCGGTAATGAAACCTTTCGTGTTGATGTGCGCGTAATTGCCGCAACCAACAAGGATCTCGCTGGCGAAGTTGAACAAGGGAAATTTCGCGAAGACCTCTATTTTCGCCTCAATGTGGTACCCATTGTTGCACCCAGTTTGCGTGAAAGACGCGACGACGTACCTCTGCTTGCAGTGCATTTTCTTAAAATCTACGCCGATGAAAACGGGTTTAGGCCCAAAGACCTCTCCCCAGAAGCACAAGACATGCTTGTTCAATACGATTGGCCCGGCAACATTCGCGAGCTCAAAAACTTGGTTGAACGCTTGTCCATTATGGTCAGTAACGATGCCATCACGCCTGTGGATTTGCCCATGCTTGAAGGGCTCCACCTTCCAAATCAATCGCACACAGCTATACCAGGCCTCACACCGGGTAAAACGCTGCGTGAAGTGCGGGAAGCCGTTGAAAAGCATTATATTGGAGAGGCGCTTGAAAGACACAAGGGCAATGTGACGCAGGCTTCAAAATCGCTGGGGATTGAACGGACTAATCTTCATAAAAAAATTAAATATTATGAGCTTGAGAAATAGGTCTGGTTGAAGGGCGAAAACCAAGTCAAAGGCATTTTCCACCGGCTCTTTTGACATGTGAATACGTTCCTTTGTGGTGATTCGAAAGTTTCTGCAAACTTAATCTGAATGATGGGAATTTGCCTTGCGTATCATCTGTATAATTATTATCGCACTTCTGTTGTCTGCACCGATAACAGAGGCCCTTCCAAACAGCAGTGAGAAGCTGCAACAAACGCTGCGTCATTTTTATGCCCGATACAATCGGGTTGAGGGATTCTTTGCGGGGTATCAACTCAAATTTGTACCCAAGCGCTGGGAAAGTTTATCGACCTTTGTACAGACTGGATACGGCATTCAAAATGAAGGCTTTCGGTGGGCAACGGGTTTGGAATGGGCACAAAAAAAATACGGCTTCAAATTCACCGTATTTGACCGAACAGCTACCCACGACAATGACATCATTCGCACAGCCGAAAACAGTCTTTTCGCCCTTCTTTACAAAGGCGATTACCGTGACTACTTTCGGGCAAAAAATGGGTTTTCATTTCAAACCACATATGCACTCAAACCCCGTACACATCTGTGGGGATCACTTTCGGCTTATACGTATGCAAACATGCCCGTTGCCACACAGTGGAGCACCTTTCGCACGAACAGCACGTTTCGCGACAACCCGACCATCATACCTGGTAAGACTGGCCTCCTTGAATTGGGTATTCGCTACGATACCCGAAGAAGGGTTCCCCGGTTTCTAAATTCGTGGTATCTCTTTGCCACATTCGAAAGCGGGTTTCGGGAGTTTGCCTACAACGGTTTGCAACTGGGCCTCACGCGCCACCAAAAAACCATATGGGGCAACCAAGCATTTATTGTTCAGGCGCGCTTGGCCACACGCGATCACACAGCCGAACAATTCCTCTTTGACCTTGGTGGTGTGGGCACCTTGCGCGGTTATGGCATCAAAGAGTTTTCGGGCAACAGAATGCTCATGGCCAGCATCGACTATCTCTTTCGAGGAGACCTCTTCAGCCACATTCCTATTCCCGCCGCACACCTGTTTAACATCATCCTCTTTGCCGATACCGGATGGACACAAACAGTGCCTCGCACCAGTAATATCTTAGACGGCTTCCAAAACGCCAACCTCACCGACTTCAAAACCGACATTGGCATTGCCCTTGGTATTACCGACCGCCTCTTCCGGCTCAACATCGCCCGCCGCCTCGACCGTTCAAACGATTTTATGACGGTCTCCGCACGATTCTTTCGCGAGTTTTAAACCCTAAATCATTGAACAATAAGACTTGTGATTGACTCTTTTATATGTGCCACAGTTCATTAAGGCAAGTTGTCTCCCCCACATTTCTTTCAGTGGCATAGACAACAATATCCGTTGGCGAATGAACACAAATGCCACCCCCATAACGAAAATGCGCCCCCTTGGTCAACGCGACTTTCTTTTTGCCAATCTTCACCACCATCTCATCAGGCTGGGCATCCATATCTAAAGCATACAAATCCATCCAATCATCAGTCTTCAAATCATTAAAACCAACCAAATACAGATTGCCCCCTGCATCGGCAAATAAATTCGTGCCCTGGTAGTGCCCCCAATTCTGATCGATCCATCCCACCCGATTTGCCGTGTCATTTTTCCAAGTACACAAAAATTCAAACTGGCATCCTGCGTCAAAAAGACGCAACCCATTGGACGCATAAAAATCGATGGTATCTGCATTCCAAGTCGCAACCGCCAAGATGTGTTTGTCATTGATCTTTACAATGCCCACAGCCCCCGCTGTTGAAACGTATGGCTCTCCATGTCGAACCACTTCGACGGCCAACTTCTTCGGCACACTGGGGTTGGATAAATCATAAAAAAAGACCGTCGAAGCATTTTTGCCCTCGTTATCTTCAGCGCCCACCAGCAACACATCTCCGATCAGGTGAATCCCCCCCGAATGCCTCAGCGGCATTTTGGAAACTGTCGTATAGTGGGTGCTTACAGCCGATTGCCCAGCCAAAGCATCGGATTCTAAAGAGTTAAACGGAAGCGTCACAAAATACGACTCGGTATCAGAACTCGCCGACACCACCAGATAGGCATTACCATTGGCCACACCCCGCTGAATCCCCTGCAAATGCCCCCCGGTTGGAAATGGAATCGCACCTTTTTCCCAGGTGCCCACTTTACCCACATCGGATATACGCGCCCAAGCAAGCATAGGATTTTGCACAACGCTGTTTTCATCGGAACGATTCACTGCATTCATATCACATCTCCTGAAGATATATCTTTGACCTCATCCGGCTCTGGCATTTCTGAAAACTTTATATTTTCCAAAGAGAAACGGCTCTTAAAAGCTTTTAAGAGCCGTCCTGGCCTAAAGAACCGACCCTCAAAACCGTAGGCACACGCAATCCCCTTTGAGTAAAATATCAAAATCAAATGCCATACACAATCTCTTAAACCCAGCGGTCCTTATAATCCAACCCCTAAGTGGATTTCACATTGTGCTTTATATTATTAACCCTAAACTTGGGGATCGTTCGTTCAAAATTCAAGTGATGTTTTAAATAAGTCCAAATAATATATAAAATCTACAACTAAACACATAAAAAACAATATTTTACAATTTTAACAAATAATGTTTACCGAAATCTATTCAACGCAAAAAACAGGCGTCAAAAGACGCCTGTTCTAAGAAAAACATTTAAACCAGAAATTACAGACCTGCAGCCTTCTTCAAAGCACTGGCCTTATTGGTCTCTTCCCACGTAAAGCCTTTGCGACCAAAGTGGCCATAAGCTGCTGTGGGCCGATAGACTGGACGCAACAGTTTCAAAGCTTTGATAATGCCCGTAGGTGTCAGATCGAAATGTTCACCGATCAATTCGCCAATCTTTTCTTCAGAGATCTTGCCCGTTCCGAAGGTATCCACCGCAATTGACACCGGTTTGGCCACCCCAATGGCGTAGGCCAACTGCACTTCGCACCGTGTTGCCAAACCCGCTTTGACCACATTCTTGGCAACCCAACGGGCTGCGTAATGTGCGCTGCGATCTACTTTGCTGGGGTCTTTACCCGAAAAAGCACCACCACCGTGACGCCCCATGCCACCATAAGTATCCACAATAATCTTTCGCCCTGTCAACCCGCAATCACCGTGGGGACCGCCCACCACAAACTTACCCGTTGGATTGACGTGATAAATCGTGTCTTTGTCTAAATATCGGGCAGGAATGATCTTTTTAATCACTTGGTTGATGATATCTCGCACAATACGTGCGTGACTTACATTCTCGTCGTGCTGAGTCGAGATCACGACCGTGTGCACGCGCACAGGTTTGTCGTTTTCATATTCTACTGTAACTTGGGATTTGCTGTCGGGACGCAAATAAGAAATCTTCTTGCTCTTGCGCAATTGTGCCAACTTGTGCACCAATTTGTGCGACAACATAATAGGCAAAGGCATCAATTCGGGTGTCTCTTTGCAGGCATACCCAAACATCATCCCCTGATCACCGGCACCTTGATCGCCGTGCAACCCTTCTCCAGACGTCACACCTTGAGAGATATCGGGAGACTGTTGATCAAGCGCAATCATCACACCGCACGACTTGCTGTCAAACCCGTAGCTTGAATCGGTATATCCAATATCTTCAATCACACCGCGCACCAATTTTTGAAAATCAACAACAGCTGTGCTCGTAACTTCACCTGCCACAACGACCAAACCAGTCGTCACCAATGTCTCACACGCCACACGAGACTTGGGGTCTTGCTCTAACATCGCGTCCAAAACTGCGTCTGAAATTTGATCGGAGACTTTGTCTGGGTGTCCTTCTGAAACCGACTCAGACGTAAACAAACGTCGCATAAGTGTTACCTTTCATCTAAAGTGAACGAAAAACCACGTATCAATCCTGCGAACTAAACTTCTATTTCAGCCATCATTGTCTCGCTTAATGAATCCCCTAAAACATCTTTTAAATGCGCCAGCACCGCTTCTCCTCCAACCATATTTAAGGCCGCTTCCCCTACCTGTTGCAACGTGGCAAAAGACGTTTTGCGAATCATTTGCTTCACTTCGGCCATTGCGCGGGGGGTCATACTCAACCCAGTGACCCCCAACCCTACCAGCAACAAACTCGCGCACGGGTCACCCGCCATTTCGCCGCACACCGTCACAGGAATCTGATGTTCGTGCCCCACGTCAATGACGTGCTTAATCAAACGCAACACAGCGGGGTGGAAAGGATCGAACAAATACGCAACCTGTTCATTGCCGCGATCTACAGCCAGCGTATATTGGATCAGATCATTGGTGCCAATGCTAAAAAAATCGGCCTCTTGCGCCAACTGGTCGGCAACCAAGGCCGCAGAAGGCACTTCTATCATCACGCCAACATCACAATCCTCGTCAAAAGCAATGCCTTCAGAACGCAATTCATCTTGCACATCTACTAAAACCGCCTTGGCCTGCTGAAATTCGGCAACCCCCGACACCAAAGGAAACATAACCTTGACATTGCCCTGTGCACTGGCCCGTAAAATAGCACGCAACTGCACCCGAAACAAATCCAAACGCCCCAATGACAAACGAATGGCACGCCACCCCAAAAAGGGGTTTGTCTCGGGCAACATAGGCAAAAAATGAGCCAGCTTGTCTCCCCCTAAGTCCAATGTGCGAATCACCAAATGCTGGGGGGCAATCCGTTCTGCCAAACGCGTATAAGCAGCAAACTGCGCTTCTTCATCGGGCAACCGACTTTGTGACAGATATAAGTACTCCGTGCGATACAGACCAATACCTTCGGCCCCATACACACGGGCAGACTCCACTTCGGCAGGCAACTCTATATTGGCCTCTAAGGACACCCGCACACCGTCCAATGTTTCGGCGGGCAAGTCACGTGCGTGTTCAAAACCCGCTGCCCTTTCACGAAAGCGCTCAATTTCTTGGCGATAATAACCCAAAGTGGCTTCATCGGGGTCAATGATCACACGCCCACGCCGACCATCTACAATCACTTGATCACCAGGCCGCAAATGGTTGAGCAACGCACCAATGCCTACGACCGTTGGAATTTCCAACCCACGGGCCAAAATAGCGGTATGAGACGTGCCGCCACCTATTTCCGTGACAATACCCAATACCCGATCTGCGTCTAACAAGGCCGTATCTGCAGGTTCAAGATCGCGAGCCACCAAAACCACGTTGTGAGGCAAATCAGACAGCCCGGTATTTTCTTGATTGCGCAACTTGGCCAAAACCCGTTTCTCTACACTCAAAAGGTCGGCGGTGTTGCGCTCTCTAAATTGCTCATCTTGAATGGTCTCAAACTGTTTGCGCAAGTTTTGAAATGTGAGCCAGAATGCGTGCTCAGCGTTTAAAAATTTCTCTTTGATCAGCACCTCAGTGGGCCCCACCAACCCGACTTGATCTTCTAAAATCATCAAATGCACGTCGAATATTTGTGCATGATCGTTGCCGATATTTTCTTCCACCTGCTCACGCACAACCTTGAGATCTTCCGACACGATAGCAATCGCATCGTGCAAACGCTTGAGTTGGGGTATCACATCTGCAGGAACAATCCGGCGATAATCAACACTGAGATCATCTGGGTCATACAAAAACACCGACCCAATTGCGATCCCTTCAGATGCGGGTATACCATTTAAACGTTCCATAGGCCTCAATCGAATATCGATTCAATCATCTCTGTCATTGTTTTAAGCGCCACTTCTTCATCTTCGCCATCTGTTCGCACCGCAATCACCGACCCCACTTCAGCAGCCAACATCATCACACCCATAATACTTTTGCCATTAATCGCCAATCCCTCTTTTTCAAATATAATCTCCGAAGAAAATTTTGAAGCGGCCTGTACCAACAACGCAGAGGGGCGGGCGTGAATGCCCAACCTATTTTTTACCGTGGCTTTTTTTTCAAGCATAAGGCAAACACCCAAATCAGATAAGAATCAAAAAATTCAAGACGTTAAATAAACAAACAAATCCAGAATCAGTCAAGTTTCAACAAATCAAACGCGCAATCTGGTCTTCATGAATGCCGTGCCCAGCCCCACCTATTTCAGTACATGCAAGTGCCCCAGCCCCACAGGCAAACTGCACACTTCTCGTGAGGGTCCACCCCCTCAAATATCCATAAATCAACCCAGCCCGGAATCCATCACCTGCCCCAGTTGTATCGCAGACTTCAATGGGGTAAGCCGCCTGGTCAAAACTGCTTCCATTGTCTTGAAATACCCGACACCCGCTGGCCCCCAATGTCACAACAACCGTTTCGACGCCTGCTTTGAGCAACCCCACAGCCACATCCGAGGGATCACCCATTTTGTGCCGACGCATAAATCCTGCCGAATTGATGACCACATCACAATACGCCGCCAATGGATGCTCGGGGCTCAATTCAATGGCAAAAACGGCCACGCCCATCTCGCGTGCGAGTTTTGCCGCTGCGACGGCGTTTTCTCCCAAAAACGGATCAACCGACAACAATGCCGTGCCCTCTAAATCGTCTTTTGTCAAAGCCCGGCTTCTCAAATCGGGAAAAAAACCGCAAATACTGCGTGCCCCATCAGAATCAGACAACACAATCGCGTGCCCGGTGCGCACGCTCAAATCCACATCAATGCCCCGCGCATCCACGCCATATGCCTGGATTGCACGCAAAAAAAAGGCACCTCGCCGATCATCGCCAAGTGCATTGCCCATCAAACGCACATCCACACCCAAATCACTCAATACAGTAGCCGTGTTGGCCGCTTCTCCACCTATAAATTCTTCATCTTGAAACACACGTGTATGCCCATCTTGCTCGGGCAGGTGTGCAATTTGTACCAATTGATCAACACCCAACACACCATAACACAACACGCGGCCCATTGTATTAGAGTTTTCCATAAACCCACTCAAAAAAAAAGCCGCCTAAAGATAAGCGGCCCTCAAACAAAACCTATCAACTCGAGACGAAACCCACTACGAATTGCACTGATGAATCGCATCAGAAAATGCACCCATAAGCCCAGGATCCCACCCACGATCCTCTAAAATGCTGCCCACCACAATAAAAGATGCGCCCATCGCCACGCGTTTCCTCGCCGCTTCGGGCTCGCGAATGCCGCCCCCCACGATCAGTGGAATAGAGGTATACTCGCTCACTGCCAAAACCATCTCTTCAGGTACCATTTGCTGGGGGCCGCTGCCAGCATCCAAATAGACACACTGCATACCCAAATATTGAGCTGCCAGGGCGTGTGCCATTGCAATTTCGGGCTTATTGCGAGGGATTGGGCGGGTATTGCTGATGTACTCGGTGGTCGTTTGTTGCCCAGAGTCTACAAGCACATATCCGGTTGAAATTGGTTCAATGCCGTGGGCTTTTAACAACGGGGCTGCCTTAACATGTTGCCCTATAAGCAGTTCGGGATTTCGGCCACTGATCAAAGACAAAAACAGAATGGCGTCGGCGGCAGGGGCTATTTGACTGGTGTCCCCAGGAAAGATAATCACAGGCACCTCAACGGCCTGTTTGACCTCTTGAACCATCCGATCAAAATGGGTCGAAAGCAAAAAGCTCCCCCCAATCAAAATCGCATCGGCACCTTGTGCTTCACATGCAGCCGCCGTTTTTGCCAAATCGGCCTTGTCTAACCGATCTGGGTCAATATAGGGCAAAAAACCTGCCCCACGTCGTGCACAGGCTGCCAATAGTGTATCAAACGTCGTCATGAAACCCCTACCCTTCCAACTGTGCCCGCACAATTTCAGGTACCTGTGCCAATGCTTCACTAATTTTTTCAGGGAATTTCCCACCCGCCTGAGCCAGATGAGGCCGGCCACCACCCCCACCTCCAACAAGTTGGGCCACTGCCTTTACTATGTTTCCAGCTTGAATACCACGAGATATCAAATCATCCGTCACAACCGCAATCACCGATGCTTTGCCATCTAAATTGGCACCGATCACGCCCACACCACTGCCTAAGGCATTGCGCAACCCATCGCCCATATCCCTAAAACCATCCATATCCGATGGGGATACCTGCATCGCCACAACACGCACCCCATTCACATCCTGAGCTGTGTTGACCAATTCGTCCATTTCAGAACCCGCTTGTTCACGGCGCAGTATTTGCAGTTCGCGTTCCAAGATTTTGTTGCGATTGAGCAACTGAGATACTTTTTCAGGCAGTTCATCCACAGAAGTGCTCAACTGAGCTTCTAAATCTGCCAAAACACCACGCTGGGAACGCACCCGTGTTTCGGCACCCGAGCCAGTGACCGCTTCAATGCGACGCACACCGGCTGCGGTGCCCGTTTCTTGCGTCACCTGAAAGAGTCCCACTTGGCCAGTACTGTTGGTATGTGTACCGCCACACAACTCCAAACTAAAATCGCCAACCCGCACCACCCGCACCACATCGCCATATTTTTCAGTGAACAACATCATCGCGCCCATTTCTTTTGCTTTTTCTATATCTGCATAAGAAATATCCACGGCCAAATCTTCACGCACCACTTCATTTACAATGCGTTCAATCTCCTGCAATTGTTCAGGGCTTACCCCTTCAAAATGCGTAAAGTCAAAACGCAAACGATCGGGGGCAACCATTGACCCTGCTTGGTGTACATGCTCACCCAATACTTGTCGCATGGCTTCATGCATTAAATGCGTTGCCGTGTGGTTTCGTGCGGCGTTTAGACGTGCAACGGTGTCTACCTCTGCTGTCACATCCAAATCACGTAAGGTTTCTGGGTCTCCTGCAACGACGCGCCCCCGGTGAACAATAGCTTCACCCTGTTTGAAGGTATTTTGCACGTCTATTCGTACACCATCGCTCAAAATACAGCCGTGATCGCCTACCTGACCACCCGACTCGGCATAAAAGGGGGTCACATCCAAATACACATCCACAAGCCCACCTTCGGCGGGTTGCCAAGCCACAATCTTCGAAGGGGTTTTTAATGTGTCATACCCCACAAACGTAGAATGTTCATCTGGCAAAAACCCTTCAACCATCGCTTCTTGAGACGCAAACGTCTTTTTACCCGCTTCACGGGACCGTGTTTGCTGGGTCTTCATCGCCTGCTCAAACCCGGCTTCATCCACCCCAATCCCTTTTTCGGCAGCCATTAGCTGGGTCAAATCAATCGGGAAACCATATGTGTCATACAATCGGAAAGCATCTTCTCCAGAAATATGCCCACGTTTGCTTACTTCTTCAAAAATCTCAAGCCCGCGGTCCAATGTTTTGCCAAACCCTTCTTCCTCCGCCCGAATCACCCGCGCAATGTGATCCTTTTTTTCTGCCAACCCAGGAAAAGCCTCTGACATCACATCGACAACTGTATCGGTCAGTTTATAAATAAACGGTTCTCGCATCTGCAAATTGCGCCCAAAACGTGCCGCCCGGCGCAATATTCGACGCAAAACATAACCACGTCCTTCATTAGACGGCAAAGCCCCATCGGCCACCGTAAACGCCAGCGTGCGAATATGATCGGCAATCACACGCATAGGTACTTGATTTTCGGCATTGTAGGGTTGCATCGTAATTTCACTGATGGCACCCAAAATGGGTAAAAATAAATCGGTGTCATAATTGGTTTTTACACCCTGAATAATCGAGCAAATGCGCTCAAAGCCCATGCCCGTATCCACGTGTTTGTCGGGCAAAGGTTGCAAAGAACCATCAGCAGACCGATTGAATTGAATAAAGACCAAATTCCAAATTTCAACATAGTCTGGACCGTCCAGGTCGGGCACCTCAGCTTGGCTTGCCGGATCATCACCCACATAATAATGCATCTCAGAACACGGCCCACAAGGTCCCGTTTCACCCATCTCCCAGAAATTATCTTTTTTACTCAAGCGCAGAATACAGTTATGAGGTATATCTGTCACCGTCTTCCAAATATTCTCAGCCTCTTCATCCGCTTCCAACCCATCCGATGCATCCCCTTCAAATACCGTTGCCCACACTCGATTTTTTGGCAACTTCCAAACTTCCGTAATCAGTTCCCAAGCCCACGCAATGGCCTCTTCTTTAAAATAGTCGCCAAACGACCAATTGCCCAACATCTCAAAAAATGTGTGGTGACTTGGGCTAAAACCCACTTCTTCCAAATCATTATGACTGCCTGACACACGCAAACATTTTTGTGTATCTGTTGCCCGTGTATAAGGCCGTTTGCCCGTGCCCAAAAACACATCTTTAAACTGATTCATACCCGCATTTGTGAACAACAAAGTCGGGTCATCTTGCGGCACAACAGGTGCACTTGGCACACGCGTATGCTGCTTCGATTCAAAGAATGCCTGGAATTCTTCTCTAATTTGAGATGCTGTCTTCATCTTTTTTGCCCTAATCTAGATTCTGCTCTATTTGAGCAATGGCTCGTTAAACTGCCGTTCATTGATTTTCTATTTCATTCCAAACTCGGGACGTCGCCTCGCGTGTGGCAGCCCCATCAAAACCCCGCCGCGCCAAAAACCCGTACATCCGGTTCATCGCCTTGGTTCTCTCCAACCCAATATAACGCCTTGCACGCCCCGAAAGCACCTCGTAAGCAAGTGCAGCAGTATCAACAGCCTCAAATGCCTCGTCCATGACCTCATCTATCACTTCCACAGGCACCCCACGACGCTTTAAGTCTCGCGACAAAAGCATACGACCACAAGGCTTTAGGCGTAATTTTTCATCAACAAATCGGGTTGCAAATACACGGTCATCAAGAAGTGTCAAACGTTCGAGCGCAACCAAAGTCGCATCAATAGCTGAAGCTGCAAACTCGCGCTTGATCAGCTTGTCTTTAATCTCTTTTCGGGTGTATGCACGCATGCTCAACAGGCGCAATGCAGCAGCCTTGGTTTTTTCAACCGCCTCATCCACCACAAACATCTTCGCCGATTCAGGGTGTATTTCCACAACCCGTTCCTCCCATAAAAAAACAACAGGGCGAGAGTTACATAAAATAGGTAAACCCACCCTGTTGTCCAAGTGTAAAATGCGATTTTATCGACCTTTGGGCATCCATAAGCCTTTGGGTCTTATACGATTCGTTTAAGCGTTCTCCTCTTCCAATACAGCTTCTTTTGCTTCTGCAGCGTCAGCTTTTTTTACTTCGGGAACCGCTACCATATCATCAACCGACAACCCCACAGCCTCACGCACTTCCCCTTCGAGCTTGGCCGCAACGTGTGGGTTCTCCATAAAAAATCGCTTTACATTTTCGCGGCCTTGTCCCAACCGTTCATCGCCATATGAAAACCAAGTACCGCTCTTTTGTACCAACCCGTGCAGTTCGGCCATATCGAGCAAGCTGCCTTCGCGTGAAATGCCAAGCCCAAACATCAGGTCAAATTCGCATTCTTTAAAAGGCGGTGCCATTTTGTTTTTTACCACACGCACCTTCACACGGTTACCAACCACTTCTTGGCCATCTTTAATGGAGCCAATGCGGCGAATATCCAAGCGCACAGAAGCATAAAAGGGCAACGCCCGTCCACCCGTTGTGGTTTCGGGGTTGCCAAACATCACGCCAATTTTCATGCGAATTTGGTTGGCAAAGATCACACAGGTTTTTGACCGACTGATGGACCCTGTCAATTTGCGTAAGGCTTGCGACATTAAACGCGCGTGCAAACCCATGTGTGAATCGCCCATATCGCCTTCTAACTCCGCACGGGGCACCAAAGCCGCAACCGAGTCGAGGGCAACAATGTCAAAGGCACCACTGCGCACCAATGTATCTGTAATTTCTAAGGCTTCTTCACCCGTGCTGGGCTGAGCAATCAAGACATTTTCAAAATCCACACCTAATTTTTCGGCCATATCAACATTGAGCGCGTGCTCTGCATCAACAAAAGCAGCCACACCCCCGCGTTTTTGTGCTTCTGCAATAATGTGTAAAATAACGGTCGTTTTGCCAGAGCCTTCGGGGCCAAATATTTCAACAATGCGCCCACGAGGCACACCGCCTGCACCCAAAGCCACATCCAATGCCAATGAACCTGTAGGAATCACTTCTGTGGGTACACGCTTACTCTTTTCACCACCAAGCCGCATAATGGAACCTTGCCCCCACTGCTTCTCTATTTGAGAAATTGCACTTTCAATTGCTTTTTCTTTGTCAGCCGCTGCGTCGCGCTTTGCCATAACAAAATGCTCCATCTAAAAAAGTTATCGGATCACGGCGTAGCCCATTGAGCACAGACCGTACTCACACCTTTTTTCTACACCGCACTTTTTGAATGCATGGCGAATATAGTGAACATTTGTATATAGGTCAAGGAAAAGCTCACTTTTTTAATAGACCATATCCAAGCGGTTTATATACTGTCCCTTCAGGTCGCAATTCGCTCTTCAGAACCGTTAATCGGTCCACTCGAAAATGAATGGGTTGAACAGGTCCAACACGCGCTACATCAACATCCACAGCATTGCGTCGAGCACGTCCCAATGTAATGTGTGGGAAATACTTACGCCGATCAGGCTCAAGCCCAAACGGCGTTAATCGTGCTTCCAAAAGCTCATGTAAATGACGCAAACGATCCACGTCACCCTGCACACCCAACCATATCACACGGGCATTTTTTAAATCTGAAAAACCGCCCAAACCCGCCACACATAATGTCAACGGAGCCATCTCATGTGTCACATTTTGCACAATCGTAACAATCTCGGGCACCAACTCGGGAGATATATCTCCCAAAAAACACAATGTCAGATGCACGTTATCAGCCTTCACCCATCGCACCTTGTCACCCAAAAAAGACAATCGGTGTATAACATCGGTGACACGTTGGGCGACCACACCAGGCAATTCAAAAGCTATAAAAGTCCGAATGTCGGCCATAATACCAATAGTCCACGTAAGATGAGGTTGCCATACACACCCGCAAACACGTCATCCATCACAATACCCCACCCACCGGGCAAACCTTCGGCCTGTCGGGCTGGGGGTGGTTTGATAATATCAAGCACCCGAAAAATAAAAAAACCAACAATGCCCATCAGCATACTTTGTGGCAACAAACATACCGTCACAAAAAAACCGACAAACTCATCTATCACCACATACCCTGGGTCTTTGCCCCAGGCCTTTTCCCCTTCAGTCGACACATACACACCCACCAAAGTCAAAACCACCAATAGAGCAGCCCAAGCCCAAAACCCCAATGGGGGCAACAAACAATAAATCACCAAAGCCACTGCCGAGCCTGCTGTTCCTGGTGCAATTACCGAATACCCAGAAAAAAATCCGGTTGCAATCAACCGGATTAAAAATGGGGGTTCTGATGGTGCCTGTCCCATACGTACCTCTTATTAAAGCCTGTAAAACAACAAATCTGGCGATTCACCCAATAATGTGCCTTTTTCCTTTTTTTCTTTTTCCTGCTCTAAAACGTCTTTCGATTTTCAATCAAATATCGAACACCAGAAACAACAGCCAACAGCGTGACCAACCCCACCAACACATTCATCACCCAATAGGCCATATCGCCAAACAATGGCGCAGGCTGGCTATAAAACTCAGCAGAAACAATACGTATATTCAAAAAGACCAACAAACCAAAGATCAACACCAATTGGCACATGGTTTTCCACTTGGCCAACCGTGATGTCACCACAGCTTTACCCCGTTGCACAGCATAAATTCGCAACGCCGTAATCACCACATCGCGCACCAACATCGCACCAATTAGCCACGCCTCTACCATGCCCAACATCACAAAAGCAATCAAAGCCGAAGACACCAACAACTTATCGGCCAACGGATCCATAAACCGGCCAAAACTGGTAATGGTACCATCACGTCGGGCAATGCGCCCATCGTAAAAATCTGTTAAAGAGGCAAGCGTGAAGACCAACAAGGCCGAAATTTTATAGTACCAACTGTCGGCAAAAATCAGCAACAAAAAGACAGGGATCAGTATAATACGCAACACAGTCAATACATTGGGCGTGGTCCAAAACCGATCCGTCGTATCTGCTGGAGAATCTCCTAACCGATTGGGCTCTAATGCATTCACACGCGCCATCTTTAATACTCCCTACGTCCTTCAAGTGCCCGTGACAAGGTCACTTGATCTGCCAAAGCCAAGTCGCTCCCCACCGTCAACCCACGTGCTACCTGTGTTGTCTTTACCTTAAGCGGCCTCAAACATTGCGACAAGTACTGTGCTGTTGCATCGCCTTCAACTGTAGGGCCATTGGCCAATATCACCTCTTGGATCGTGCCTTGACGCACCCGATCTAACAACTCTTGGATATTCAAATCTTCTGCAGAAATACCATCCAAAGGCGATATACGCCCATCTAAAACATGATAATGCCCGCGATACACGCCCGTGCGTTCAACCGCCAACAAATCACCCACATAATCGACCACCATCACTTGGGTGGCATCGCGACGAACGTTTGCACAAACCTCACAAGGGTCTTCTTCTGTCAGATTAAAACAAACAGTACACCGTTTCACACGGGTCTTGACATCCACCATAACTTCGGCCAATTCACGCACGGCATCCGTATCCCAAGTCAACATATCCAAGGCAATTCGGCGGGCCGACTTTGCCCCAACCCCGGGCAAACGATTCAATGCCGCAACCAAACGATTAATGGCGTTTGTGGCCATACGTAATGCCCCTTAGATCAATCCGGGAATATTCATACCTGGTGGAATTAACCCTTCCGTGGCCTTTTGCATTTCCGCTTCAGACATCGCCGCTGCATTTTCTTTGGCTTGTATAATGGCAGCCATAATCAGATCCTCCAACATCTCAACATCCTCTGGGTCAACGACTTCTGGTTTGATTTTAACCGAGAGAATATCCTGGTTTCCATTGGCCACCACCACCACCATACCCCCGCCAGCAGTGCCTTCTACTTCCTTTTGACCCAACTCATCTTGCACCTTCGCCAACTTGGCCTGCAACTTTTGGGCTTGTTTCATCATCGCCCCCATACCTTTTGCCATATCATCACTCCTTTATTCTGGGTATTGCTTCATATAAATCAATAATTAAAAAAGGATTCACGCTTACTGTCCGTACCCATCATCGCCATCCCCCTTTTCAAAGAGAGGGACACAGGGGAATTTCACCTGACCACTTCGCCCCCAAACACCTGCAAGACCATCTGAACACGTTCATCGTCTTCAGCACGCGGGTCTGCCTCCGACCCATCCTCGTTGGATGGCATATCATAATCCACTTTGCACTCAATCCTTACCACGCCCCCAAAGACCACCGCAGCAACTTCTTCCACCAACGGTCGGTTGCGGCGCACTTGATTGGCGTGAAAGTCTTTATTTTTTTTAAACGCCACCATCAGTTGTTCGTCTACCATAGACTTGGGATATCCCTCAGACAAGAAGGTACCCACCGAAATCTTACGCCCTTTCACTTCTTTTACAAAATCTTCCCAGCGTGATTTGACCACCTCAAATGTGGGGGGTTCGGTGTTCACCCCAAGCGCAACAACCTCGGGTTCTTGCGTAGCGGGTGCTTGCTGGGGCATTTCTTCAATTCTGGGTGGTTCTTGAATCCTGGGCGATTCTTGAATCTTGGGTGATTCCTCTATTCTCGGAGGTTCTTCCATAATCGGCGGTGCTTGTGAAACTCGGGCACGCGCAAGCCCTGGAGGCGGTGTTTGTATTTGGGGGGCAGCCGTTTTTTGAGCAGGGGGTTCAGGTGCGCTTTGTGGTCTTCGAGGTATTGCCCGAGGGGCACCTTCCACAGACCCACCCCCCTGCCCGAGCTTGTCGAGTTTTGCCAACAGCACGGCCAAATCGACACTGGCGGTCATCTTGACCAGCTTCATCACGGTCAACTCAACCCAAAATCGAGGTTCTGCAACACGGCCAATGCGCGCTTCTAACTCAGAAACGGTGTTTAACATGCGTACCAAATCCGTTTCATCAAAATGTGCTGCGGCTTCTGTATAGCGTTGGCGATCACTTGCAGGCAAATCATCATCGGTCAACTCACCCACCGCACAGGCCACCAACAAATGTCGAAAGTGTTCCATCAGCCCTTCAACAAACTCACCAATATCCCCACCCTCTTGGACCAATCGTTCAACCACCCCCAAAACCTCTGCACTCGCTTTGTTTTGGATGCCCTTCGTCAACTCAAAGTATAGGTCTCGTGGTATAATGCCCAACAGATCTTGCACGGCTTCAACCGTCACCCCAGAATCTGAAAAGGCCACCACTTGATCTAACAAACTCAACGCATCGCGCATACCACCATCTGCTTTGCGACCAATTTGATACAAGGCCGCTTCTTCGGCTTCCACACCTTCTTCTGCAACAGCCCGCTTGAGTTCTTCAACAATCGTTTCAGCGGGTATGCGCCTAAAACTGTATCGTTGACAACGCGACAAAATCGTTTCGGGCACTTTGTGTACTTCGGTTGTTGCAAAAACAAAAACCACGTGTGGTGGCGGTTCTTCAAGCGTTTTGAGCAATGCGTTAAACGCTTCCGTCGTGAGCATGTGGACTTCGTCAATAATATACACTTTGCGCTTGCCCTTTGAAGCAGCATAGCCTACTTCTTCGCGCAACTGTCGTATCTCATCAATACCGCGATTAGATGCCCCATCAATTTCCAGCACATCCATACTTCTGCCCTGCTGAATAGCAGTACAAGCAGCACATTCCCCACAAGGCTCGGGTGTGGGCCCATTTTCACAATTCAAAGCCGTGGCCAGAAGCCGTGCAGATGTGGTTTTGCCTGTGCCACGGGGCCCAGAAAACAAGTAGGCCTGTGCCACACGGTCTTGGCGAATCGCATTTTGAAGCGTTGTGGTAATGTGGTCTTGGCCCACAACATTTTCAAATACCTTGGGCCGTCGTTTGCGCGCCATCACAACATACGACATACAAACCTCTATGTAGGTTGGAAAAGCAAAGGCATGAATAACAGGTCTGTTGGGCTTGAGAAAGGAATTTGGGGATGGTTTTGAAAGAAAAAAAAGGCCGTGCACCGCGCTTCGAACCGTTGCCCCGGGGCTTCCAACGAGCGCTGACTCCTACCAGGTGACCCTACGGCACACGAATCGACTTGCCTGCCGCTGCTACCTTCCGGTCCTGACGGGGTTCAGCAAAGACTCGTTGCGCAGGACCTGGTGATCAACACCGCATACTCATTGGTCGCGCACCAAAACAAACAGCCCTCAGACGTGGAATTCGACCCCGCTATAGCGGATTGCGGGTACAGGGCACCGCTACCGCCCCATCTAGCACGACCTAAAAAGCAATTACATCATATGGGTCAGAAGTTGGGAGCAGGCGTGAGATACGTCCGATCCATTAATAGAAAGGATATATCTGATTCCTGATCTCTGCCCTTAAAACTTGGTGGAGCCGATCGGGATCGAACCGACGACCTCCAGAGTGCGATTCTGGCGCTCTCCCAACTGAGCTACGGCCCCAAATCACTTGCGTGACCTTTACTTATTATGGCGGAGAGGGAGGGATTCGAACCCTCGGTACCCGTGAAGGTACACATGATTTCCAATCATGCCTGTTCGGCCGCTCCAGCACCTCTCCAGACTTCTACTTTTTACTTTTTACTTAAAAATTGGCGGAGAGGGAGGGATTCGAACCCTCGGTGCCCTTACGGGCACACCGGTTTTCGAGACCGGCCTATTCAACCAGCTCTAGCACCTCTCCAAAATCTCAAAATTCTTAGTTTGTTTCTTTTTTACTTTGACGCAACGCTGCAAAAAAACGTTTTAATAAAGAACCACATTCGGCATCTAACACACCGCCAGTCACATCCATTTGGTGATTCAAACGAGGGTCTGCAACCACATTGCGCAAAGATCCGCACGCCCCCGTTTTGGCATCAAAGGCACCAAAAACAAGGCTCGAAAACCGGGCCAAAACCATCGCACCGGCACACATTGCACAAGGTTCCAAAGTAACATAGAGTGTGCAATCAGATAACCAACGGACATTTAATGCTTGTGTCGCCTGTCGAATCACCAACAATTCTGCGTGTGCAGTTGGATCATTATTTTGAACAATGCGATTGTGGTCTTGGCCAATAATTTCACCCTTGCACACAATCACCGCACCGACAGGCACTTCACCTTCTTGAGCAGCGGCTTTGGCTTCTTCCAGTGCCAAGCGCATTCCAGCTTCGTTGGCATCCTGCACAAAAAAACCCGTAAGTTGGTGCTATTATGAGAAATTACACCCCTTTGGGGGGAGGAAATATACCTTTTTACCCGTATTGAGTCAACAAATCTTTCCCAGTTTTTTGGCCTTGCAGTTATGGCAGAGATACAGACATAAAGGGACATAAAAAGACCCATTTCCATCAGGGCGGGTCTTCATTCTCCGTGGTCAATTTCACCAATTTCTCGCACCCGTGTGGCAAAGTGCCCGCCCTCAAACGGCGTGCTCAACCACGTGGCCACAATCTCCTGCGCCACGGTCTCACCCACGGCCCCAATGCCCAAACACAACACATTGGCATCCACGTGCGCCCGTGCATATTTGGCAGCCGTTACATCGTGACACGCCACACCTCGAATGCCATTCACCTTATTCACCACGATCGCCGAGGTGCCACCGCCGCCATCAATCATAATGCCCGCAAATAAATTTTCAGCCACCACACATTCAGCAACCAACTTTGCCACCGGCACATAAGACCCTTCTTGTGGGCTGTGTTCCCCACAATCGATCACCTCACGACCAATATCCTGCAACCACGCCTTCAACTTTTCTTTTAAAGCATATCCACGATGATCTGCGCCAATCGCAATTGCAAATGACTTTGGATTTTCCGCCGCGACAACCGCATCTTCATCGGCAACCACCACCAACCTTACCTTCTGATGCCGCACCAAATCACGCGCCAAGGGTGTCACAATAGCATTGGGTGTCACAAATACCGTATCGCCCCCCCGTGCAACCACCTGCTTCACCACATCTTCTGTCACCAAATTCACAGGCGGGTCGTTCGCTTCATTTAAGGCAACCCCCTCCAACGCCTTAAGCCTGCGCACCACCTCAGCGACAATCCTTTTGATCAACCCCTCATCCATCTCACATACCCAGTGTCAAGATTCACTACAATAACGCTTACGATTCACTTCTATAAAGATCCAATTATAAAGCACTTTTTTATGATCTGTCAGGACAGACCGTTGGGGCAAGTCCTATTGGCTCGCCAAACTGGGCATCCCTGTGGCAATAACCCTATTCCTCTTCCAACACCTTATTTAACCGATCTGGATAATTGGTAATAATACCCCCCACACCCATATCGATCATTGCGCGCATATCTTCCTCCTCATCCACAGTCCACACCCAAAACCCCATCGCACGCGCCAAAAACATGGCAATCAGCTCGGGGCTTGCAGCCGTATATTTGAGCGCCAACGCATTGGCCCCCAACTTCAATACGCGTCGCACCACACCCGTCTTACGCCTCAAAACCGCTTCGCCACCACTCATCAAAAACGCCGTTGGAATGCGTCGATCCAGTCGATTCACCGCACGAACACCGGCCCCGTGAAAAGATTGAAGGACCACGTGCGATTGTGCACGCAATGACCGAACCAGAACCGCCGCCGCCTCTGCCGATTCAACCGTTTTGGCTTCTATTAATAGAGGTACTTTGTGGCGACACAGGTCCAAGACATCTTCCAAGGTTGGAATACGTTCATCGTGATAAGACCGACCAAACCAACTGCCCGCATCCAACTGCCGCACTTGCGACAACGTCATCGTATCAATAAAACCCGTGCCATTGGTGGTACGATCTACACTCCGGTCGTGAATCACGACAGGATGTCCATCGGCTGTCAAGTGGATGTCTATTTCAACCAGATCCACTCCAATTTCCAATGCCATTTCTATCGCGGCCAATGTGTTCTCGGGAGCCAACTCTTTGCCCGACGCACCTCGGTGGGCAATGCGCATCACAGGTGGGCGCATCACAGGTGGGCGCAACACCCCACCAGCCGCCGCACGTCGTCGCCCAAACGGATTGCGAATTTGTCGTTTTACATTCATAGTACATATCCTAATTAATAGGGCCATTAAAACGCGAAAAACATAGACCCTGAATCTGCTTTTGTCAAGCACAATACCCACCATAATACCTTGTCTCTTAAAAAGTTAAGCCCGTAAAGCCCAATCCAAATCTCCCCCAAAACAGACACGCCCAGACCTAACACCATAACTTTCAATGC
This sequence comes from Candidatus Latescibacterota bacterium, assembly GCA_047619225.1. Taxonomy (GTDB): domain Bacteria; phylum Latescibacterota; class UBA2968; order UBA2968; family UBA2968; genus JABIFK01. Next base: position 6,756 of record JBLHJX010000026.1, on the reverse strand, counting down.
TTTCCAAATTTACCCTTGACACAACATGTCACTTCTTGTAAATTTCCTGCCTACCGGATTTAAGGCTTCCGTCGTAGCTCAGCTGGCAGAGCAAGTGGCTGTTAACCACTGGGTCGCAGGTTCGAGTCCTGCCGACGGAGCCAGACTATAAAATGTAGGTCCCAATAAATGAAAAACCGCGAATCATAATGACTCGCGGTTTTTTTGTGTCCAGACTTGCAATTCATTCCAACCTTGCCCATATTTCATAGTATTCCAAGGTTTCTTGTGAACCCTTCACCTTTCCTCGGAGCAATAAATGGCTGCTTGGCAAATTAAACAGCTCGAAAAAATGAGCGCAATCGACCCCAGTGTCATCGACGATGTAATCCATCATTTCCAAGCTTCCGACCCTGCTCGCCTTGAAAAACTCGTGATTGGTGCATATTTAGACAGAGATATCAATCTCGGAAAAGCGGCAGAACTTCTCGACGTCCACCGCGAAGAATTACGGCGACGCTTCCTAAAAAAAGGCATTCCAATTCACGAAGGCAGCCAAACCATCGAAGAGCTAAAAGCCGAAATCGCTGCCGCTATTGCAATGAGACCTTCAGAGTGATCCTTGTTGACAATACTGTATTGTCCAATTTTGCACGCACAAATCACCTCAGTTTGTTAAGATCATTCTGTAACAATGAGGGATTGACACCTCAAGCGGTGCAAGACGAATTTCAGGTTGGTATTGATCAGGGCTTATTTTTAGAAACAGGCTTATCTTGGCTCAAATTAGTCGAGATGACAAATCCCCAAGAAATCCAACTTTCCCAACTTTATCAACGTGATTTGGGCAAAGGCGAATCTGAATGTTTAGCGATTGCAATTTGTCGCAAATACGCATTGCTTACAGACGACCACAAAGCACGATTATTTGGTTTTCGAGAAAAGGTACGAATTTCAGGTAGTATTGGCGTACTGGTCTCTCTGGTCACCAAATCAGCCATATCTTTGCCAGACGGAAATCAAGTATTGAGAGAGTTTATCGACGCTGGTTATTTCTCGCCTTTTAGTGCCCTTGACGGTTTATTTTGACGAATAATCAAAATTCCCCCCGATAGCAAATCCACACGCCCAGCTTCGGGTATTTCACCGTGCCAACTCAAAACGCCGGGTGCCACAAAATAACCGCCCAAATAAACCCCGACCCAATCTGCCTCACACACCTTCTGCCTCAAGAATCCACACCGCCAAAATACTTTTGCGCTTCAAAAGACGGTGCCTGCAACAAGATCCGATAATGTGACCAACCTAATTTTACACGCGCGTGTAAAATTGGCTCCAAACGATAAAAAACCACCGTTTGATACAACAATGTCTGACTCATTCCAACTTCTTCAGCCAACAGTGTTATTGTTTGTGTGCCGTAGTCGGCCCGCTTTTTATTACCCAAAATATAATCACTTAACAAAAAGCCAATTTAGTAATGCACGCAAGGATTCGTAATCCGTCTGTTCGGTAACCTTTGTCGTCTCATTAATATTACTTTGCAAACAAACGTTTCAATATGTCCACTTAAACGCGAGAACTTCAGCCAAAAAACTCAACCCGCGTGACCGCTGTGTTTTCAAGCGATGGAAACCACCAGGTTCAAATATTCTTTGCGAAGCATATCTTGTAAGGACAACTGAACCCTGAAGCTTTCTGGCGATTTTTGCTGCCCTGCTGGGGCTTGGAATTCTTCTTTCCTTTTCAATATCACAAAGGCTTTGAGGCGAAATATCCAAAAAAGCAGCAAATTCTCTCTGGCTTTTTTCTTCTCCAAGACGATAGCTTGCCAAAGCATTTCCAAAGGTGAGAGAGCCAAAGCCTTTCTCCAACTCAGCAACGCCATATTGCGCTTTAGTATTCATGTTTATTGATCTCCTCAACTTGAATCACATTTACCACATCACCCTCTATTTCGATATAAAAAAAGCACGAAGCGTTTGGCCAACTCAATGACTCACGACCAAGTTTGTTTTACGGGTATTCATCCAGGGTGGAGATCTTTACGCCAACCGCATCCGTTCCAAAACACCACATCGCATCATATATTCCTCAACCGCCTTCAAATCCCCAGCAGTAAAATCTCTGATTCGCCCACTCGTGATCATATAGCTGATTCTAATCGTTGGATTCATCCTTGGCACCACCAATGGTGTGATATCTTTCAAAAAATCCCGAAACGCCCGTTGGCGAATGCGATTGTCCTGCGCCTCCCCTGCCAACATGGGTGGAAACAGGGGATCGAAGTTCTTTAAACGTTGAAACCCAGTTGTTCCAGCCGGAATGGTCGTCGCCCCAGCCAATGCCAGGTAATGATCGTAATCGAAGGAACAGTTTGCATAACCCTGCCACGCCTGCAATGTCTTGAGCCTAAACGGATTGAAATGTTGTGTCTCGTCAAATTCCACCATACAGTTAAACGGTTCATCAAACCAAATATCCACCCGCTGCCGACCCCCCTTCAGATCCTCTGCATATTCTTGTAAACGATCCCGCAAACCCCATCGCCCATCAACAAGCGTTTCATATACGGCAGACACATCATCCCAGACGTCCCTATAAACAGCCTGATCCGGCACACTGAGCAACCAAGAAGGTTGGGCTTCAAGGGTATATGGCGCAGAACAATTGAAAAACTGTTCAAATATTTCACTTACAAACTCAGCGAGAGGCTTTAGTTTATGTTCCTTGCGCTTTGGTGCAGATGTGATTTCATGAACTTGTGATGAAACCGCCTTATTCTCCCCAGAGAGCACCTGGTAGACCGTGTTCAACACACTTCGCTCAGCCCCATTCAGGCGTTTGATCTGCTCTAACATCTCAATCACGACAGCTTTATCTAATTCCAAAATCACCTCAGGATGACCAATCACCTCAGGCATCTGCATGCGCAGTAGCCGCTCCAAATTATCAAGAGCATTCAGCCTGATATGAGGATTTTTGCGATCCTGAGATGCCAATATTCGCCGAATCCTTAATGTCACTCCTGCCCAGGTCATCCGTTGCGCCTTGAAATTGAGTGTTAATCAGCCGAGATCGAAAAACCCAATCGAAATATCCGGCCATCTTTTTTTTAGGATTCTACTTTTGGGGTTTGATAAATTATATCTAATTAGCTATAATTAGATATGGAACCTGAAATGACATCCCCTAGAGACATCCGGTGGGTTGGAGATGCCAAAGAAAAGTTACAGAGGTTTCCCAGCCAAGTTCGCAAAGACATTGGACACGCGCTCTACCTGGTGCAGACTGGCCAAACGCCGCCTTCAGCCAAACCGATGAGAGGTATTGAATCCGGCGTATTTGAGATTGTCGACGACTATGATACAAACACATACCGTGCCGTCTACACAGTAAAGATAGGTAAGAGCCTTTATGTGCTTCATGCGTTTCAGAAGAAGTCGAAGCAAGGCATTGCTACTCCCAAGCAAGAGATCGACCAGATCAAAAGACGATTAAGATGGGCTAAAGAGCTGGCAAAACAAGAGGAGGACGACCATGGGCGAGGACTTTAAAGTCGAAAAAAGTAGTGGCAATATCTTTTCTGACCTGGGCTTTGATGACGAGGAAGCAAAAGAAGAGCTACTCAAAGCGCAGCTTGGTGCAGAGATTTTTCACATTCTCAAGTACCGCAAACTAACTCAAACCAAGGCCGCCGAAATATTAGGCGTTAAGCAACCCGAAATCTCCCGGCTTAAAAGCGGTAAATTTTCGTATTACAGCGTTGAGCGGCTGATGCGTTTCCTTGAGCGACTCAACTGCGAAGTGAGCATTCATATTGCCCGCCCAGCCAATGAAGGCGTCGAAAAAGTCATTGCGATCTCATGATGAGTGTTGGCCCGTTTCAACAGACAGCCTTATTTTTAAAACACCCCTCTATACGCTTCCCTGACTCACACCTCCGCTATCGGAGGCTTGTAAAACCCTCAACACTTGCAAAAATATATGGCATTGACCCTATTTATCATACCACAGGCTGCACATCCCATCGCCGCAAGAAGGGCTCCCATTGACATTTATTTGATTGATGAGCTATGGCTAATATGCTTGTTGCAGGATCCCACATCTGCTCAAGTCCTGCCTCCAGCGGGTCGGTGACATATTGAGCCACCCGCCTTCTGTCCACCGTCCACCACATAGAATTACTCGCCCTGAAACGCCTCACAACCCTTCTCCTGGTACTCTCTATGAACGCAACAACAGCTTCTCAGCCCCTCCCACTCTGGCCCTCCAATCCACCCGACGGTATCCGACTAGATCCGGAAGATGAGTCAATCGACGACCGTACAACGCCGGGCCGCGGGCTATCGCGCGGCTTCTGGCACGTCCATCAACCCACAATCACCTTAATGCCGGCCCCCGAGGCGCGCGCGACAGGTGCGGCCTGCTTGGTCTTACCGGGGGGAGGCTATCGCTATCTGGAAATGGACAAGGAAGGCCACGACATCGGGCGCTGGCTCAACACAATCGGCATCTCAGCCATCGTCCTTAAGTACCGCACGCGCCCAAATCCCTCACCAGAGGAACAGTGGCCCGATGTGATGACGGCAACGCTCAATGACGCGGAACGAGCGATGCGCCTCACACGGCACCACGCCGCCGAGTGGGGAATCGATCCCGACCGAATCGGCGCGATCGGGTTCTCGGCCGGCGGAAGCCTGGCCACAAGTCTCGCCATAAACAGCGACACCGGAGATCCCAAAGCAGCAGATCCGGTTGATCGCCTGTCATCTCGCCCCAATTATCTCGGCCTCATCTACCCATCCGCGCGCTTTATGCCAGACTCGACCAGTGTGATGCCCCCCGTATTCATCGCCAACGCCGGGGACGATCCCAAGACACCCCCGCAAGGCGCCGTGAAGCTCTACGCGACACTCCTCGAACTCGGGATCCCCGCCGAACTCCACATTTTCAGGGAAGGCAACCACGGGTTCGGTCTTGGAAGCCGCGGTGGATCGGTCCGAAACTGGACCCACCTGTTCGAAGAATGGCTCAGCGATCTCCACCTCCTCGATCGCCAGAAGTGATCAACAGCTTTCCTCCGAGGCTGACATTCCCCAGAGAACTGAACACGAGACGTTTTATCCGATGAACTTACTGATATAGTGGTTAGACAAAAGAGCGGTTATCCAGATAGGATAACCGCTCTTTTTCCATATACCTCCTGTGTCTGTTCATCTAATGCACGTCTCAAATCACAAAAAACAACACAGTGGACAATAAATCATTGGGCCAACCGAGCACGATTTTTCGCACTGATTCCGTGGGATAAGTTGCTCTGCAATAGCACTGCGTTTGCAGGCCACTAATTTTGTGTACCCACTGACGGTATTTGCGAAAAATCAGCCATCCCGGCACTTGAGGGACGGCATTTTTTGCTTACTTTTGTTTGCTGTTGAACAAAAGTAAGTCGCCGAAGGCAAATAGAAAAAACAAAAAGAAGTGCTTAATAAATCGCTTTTAAAATAAGATATTTACCTTTTTATGAGTTCTACCTATTGCCCCACATCAAACGCCCACCCATCCCACATATTATCCTCAGTTGCGGGCACATCCTCTCGAAAGTTTTTGGTATCGACCCACCACTGACGGTTTGGCGCGGGTCCATGCGACAGGTTAAAATACGACGTCAACCCATCTTTTTGATACTCACACGGAACGATGTAACGCACAACAGGTCGATCGTGATCAGCTGAACAATTAACACCTGGCGCGTGAACAAGGCGAGGGTGCCAGAAAACCACATCCCCTGCTTTGCCAGAAAACTCAATCGGCCTAACCGTGCTCAGCACATCGTCACGGGCCTTAACATATTCCTCTGCCAGCTCAGGGTCAAGGGGACCATAAACAGTGCGGTGATACACATGGCTCATACGATGGGAACCCGGCCAAATGGTAAAACCACCACTGTGCGGCGGCACCGTTTCCACAAAAACCATTGCAGACAGCTGCGCCCCCGTATGGTCTCCATGAGGGCCCAAACCACGTTCTGAATCCGATGGTTTTGGAAAGACACAATAGACCCCGCGCACCCGATTTGCACGCTTCACCGACTCGCCAATAACCAATGCAACCAACTGCCGCATACGGGGGTGGTTGGCGATCTTGTCCACAAGAAAAGACTCCTTACCAATCGTTCTCGAACGCATCTTCCAGGAACCACGCCGAAAGGGTCCGGCCCGTTCAACATCCGCCTCTGTCCACGGCCCGTGTGGCGCACCAATCCAAGTTTGGGGGTCCTCTCGTTTGACAATCTCAGGCGACACATTTTCCCACACAGAATCAACAACTCGGTCAAACGTCTCCTTTTCGCTCAGAAATCCACGTTTCACAAGAAAACCATTCTCTTTGAAAAACGCGACTTCGGCTTCACTGAGGGTTGGATCTCCGTTTGTAAATTCGGGATCGGCCAAGAGCGTTGGATCTCCGTCTTTCAATTCTGAACGGACCAATACATTGGGTTCACGAATGACAACGTCTTCGCCAATTCCCAGCGCATGCAACCCGCTGCCTTCAAAGGGCGGCACCAAAAGGTTGTAGATCTGTTGCGCTTTCTCATCCTCATCCATGCCTGCTATTTCGGCTTTCACAGGCTCAAAATCCATATTCAAATACTGATAAGCTGCAAGCCGCATACACCCAAACGCGCGCTCCCCAGGAAAGGGTTGAATCTGTGGCAGCGTCCATTCCTGCTCACCCGTCCAGTAGGGATAAAGCCAATCGATAGCGCGACGC
>JBLHJX010000025.1:0-33648 GCA_047619225.1 Candidatus Latescibacterota bacterium | reverse complement strand
CGGAGCCCCAACCGCAAGACGTGGTTGCGCTCGGCCACTATTTGGCCTACCAAACGTTGCTCCAACAAGCCAACAGCGAATATACGGGCAAACCCATCCCTTTCAACACAGGAAATCAGTGGGTTGTTTCGGCAAAACGTTCAGCAGAAGATGCGGTTCTTCTGTGTGCCGACTCATTTGCCAACTTTCAGGGTACTTTCCGTTCATACGAAGCCCACCTCCACAGCAAGACCCTCCAGGCATTTGGGTTTGCCACACCAGGTTTGCCGGTCTTTTCTACAGGGCACAATCAAACACTGGGTTGGTCAACGCTCGCAGGAGGTGCCGATGCCGCTGATGTATATGAAGTCACCCTCGACTCGCCCATCGCCAACCGATACAAATACGACCAAAAATGGCGACCGATTCACACCGACACAATGACCATTGCCGTTCGTATAGATGACAAGGTCACACAGCAAACACGGCTTTACCAACACACACATCACGGCCCCATTATCCATCGCGAAGGCAACCGAGCATACGCTTATCGCCTATCGCTTGCCGATGATATTCAACAAATCGAACAATATTTTCGCATGATAACGGCACCAGATCAAAAAGCCTTTTACAACGCCCTCCAACAAAATCATCTGCCTCCTCAACGCATCGTTTACGGCGATGTGTATGGCAACATTGCCTATTTTAACGCAGGCCGCATTCCAATTCGCTCAGAGTTCTTCACCTGGAACCACCCGATGTCAGGCAACACCTCAGAAACCGAATGGCAAGGTTTCCACACCCAAGATGAAATGCCACAAATGATCAATCCCCAATCAGAATGGATCCAAGACTGCGACGCGTCACCCGATCGTCTCACCGACGGCAGAGTACTCACCTCACCCCTTCATCCCGCTTATGTGTCGCGTTATTACCCCCAGCCAGAATCCCCTCGGTCCTACCGTGCACGCAATCTCTTATCCACCAACGCACGCCTCACCCTGCCCGAGGCCATCAGCTATTCGCAAGACACCTATACCATCCATTCAGAACGCTGGATTCGCGCGCTGAATGTGGCCACCGCTCAAGATCCCAATTTTTCACACACACAAGCCCTTGCCGTTCTCAACCAATGGGATGGGCGCGCAGATATAGAATCGACAGGCATTGCACTCTACACCGAATGGCGAACACGTTGCGAGGCAAAAGGGAGGGACATCAACACCATCCAAATCTTGTCCGCTCAACCCCTCGGAAAATTAACCGCGCACGCACTCCAAGAAACTTTTTCAGAAACGGTTCGTGACCTCGAACAAACCTATGGGCGGGCGAATATCTATTGGAAAGAAATACACCGCCTTCGTCAAGGAGATCAATCTTGGCCGCTTGTTGGCAGTCCATTTGGACTGCGCGCCATTCAGAATCAGCATACGCAACACACACGCGATGGCGTCTCTGGGCCTTCGCAAACAATCCTCATGTGCTTTCGAGCGCCCAACAAGATCGAATCGCACTCGGTTGTGCCCTTTGGTCAAAGCAATAATCCCCAATCACCACATCTAACAGACCAAGCGCAACAACTCTTTTCACAAGCCCAACTCAAACCCACCCAGTTTGGCATCTCGCCAAAACACCTCATGCTCCAGCACACCTTAAAAACGCCCTAATACCTTGCAAAAAATGAAAAATTGGGCTATATCTATTAAGTGCGGATAGCCGAACCTGCGTGGGCACAAAGCACAAGTTCCCGAAAGGAACGCACCGAAGGTGCCCCGCTGCTCACGAGCGAAGCGAGTCATTGACGAATGGGAGCCTATTCATAACTTTGGATGGAATCAGCAGATTCATTGGTTCACAGATTTATAGGAGCAACCACCATGAGTGCCACCAACACATTAGACACGAACAAAACCTTGACGCTCCGTTTCGGAACCCCAATACAACGCATGAGCGATCATGAATTCTTTGAATTTTGCCAAGCCAATCCCGAATTGAGAATTGAACGCACAAGCGATGGAGACCTCATTATTATGTCACCAACAGGAGGAAATACAGGACGACGAAATTTTATGCTTATCGGGCAATTTAACATTTGGGTGGATCAAGATGGAACAGGTGTAGGCTTTGACTCCTCCACAGGCTTTATCCTCCCAAATCGTGCCGAACGCGCACCCGATCTGTCTTGGGTTCGCAATGAAAGATGGGAAGCACTCACAGAAGAAGAACGCAACGTCTTCCCCCCCCTGTGTCCAGACTTTGTAGCAGAACTTCATTCGCCCTCAGACAGCTTAGCAACCCTACAAGATAAAATGCAAGAATATATTGATAATGGGGCGCAACTCGGCTGGCTCATTGATCCTATTGCAAAAAACGTCTACATCTACCAACCAGGAGAAGTCACAACCTGCTTAGATGAACCAGACACAGTCTCCGGAGATCCTATTCTGCCCGGTTTTGTATTGAATCTTCAGAAAATCTGGCAATAAAAAACCCGATCCATTTGATCGGGTTAGAAGAGCAACCACACATAACATTATATCATTCTACTTATGTAGAATTTCCGTGGACTCGCCGTCACACCATTGCGGCTCTCAACCTCTCCAAAACCACATCTACAGCATCATAACCCCGCACCAAAAAATGCGCCGCATCCCCATTCTGCATCACCAAACTCGGAAACTCATTGGCACCTAAAGACCGACGTACATTGAAACCGTTTTGCAGTTCTTTTTCAATCGCTTCAGATCTTAAATCCACCGCAAACTGATCCACATCCAAACCGACCTCACCCGCCACGGAAATTAGTGTTTCCACATCAGACGGGTTGCGCGCCTCCTGATAATAGGCCCGCTGAGTCGCCTCAAACATCTGCACACCCGCTGCTTCGTTTTGTGCTTTGGCTGCATAAAATGCCCGACACGAAGGATATGTCGAACGCCTCGGTTCACACACCTCCCAAAAATCCAAATTAAACGACGCCCCCGTTTCAGCCGTCACCTGGTGCCACGCATTTTTCACATAAGCCTTCACATCTTCTGGCATCGGTTCATCCGAATCACGTGCCAACCCGCCCATCACATAGACCAATGGCACATCATCGGGTAGCGCGTCCTTCACCTGCATCAAAACAGAATGAAACCCCCAGCACCACGAACACATCGGATCTGCTACGTAATACAATATGCGACTCATTGTTCACCGTCCTTTAAACCATGCCACAAACGCAACTCAGAGATATGAGTAAAATGTTGATCGTAAGTTACCATTACCGAGCCCGTTTCAATAGACTGAGCAGCAAGCCAAATATCATTGAGCGGTATAGGCGTCCCATTGATTTTTAATTGGTTTTTGATCCGCCCAAAAATTTCGGACGTATCTTGCGTAATTTGTATTATTTGAGCCGTTGACTTCTGGAGAAATTGTTCAAGTCTTTTTTTATTTTCAAGATATTTCGTTCCACCTTGAAAACCAGCATATAGTTCGCCCAAAACAATAACAGAAATCAGTGTGCGCTCGGCAACGCCAAACATAGCAAACACATTTTGATCACCTTGCATGTAAGCAACATATGCATTTGTATCGATCACAATTTGCATTACTTCCAATCCTCGGGATCAATACGTTCAAAATCTTGAACAGCATTCTCAAATTCTTTAACATCCTCTTGGGTCCAACACCCGAATAAATCCCGAAATTCCTCCTGGCGATCTCGAACTTGCTCAGGTGTCAAACCCAATGCCTCACGCAACAATTTCTTGATGGTCTTATTCAGGCTAACACCCTCTTTTTGTGCTTTTTCTTCAATACATTCAACCAAATCATTATCGAGTGCATGGATAGTAATCGATTTCATAATATGCCTCACCTCACAAAACGAACCACTTTGACAAAGTTATGGTTCACAATATAGCCCAATCATATTTTTAAAGCAAGACTCATCCTCTAAATTTCTACGTGCATTTACAAGCCCTGAGCCTTATTTTACCACAAATAAAAAGGGGGCGCACATGATATGGCTCAAATATCTTATGCTTTTCACTTTGTCCCACACAACAACGTCGGCGAATGAGATATATCAGGAAGCATTTGCAAGCTTTATTGCGGGGCAATACAAGCAAACTGAACAACAGCTCCATGCTGCACTTCCATCATCACCTCAAAAAGATCAGTGCCACTATATCCTTGGCCGTTTGGCATATTGGCAAAGAGATATCGACACGGCTTTTGAGCACTTTGAAAAAGCAATTGAAATAAACCCTTCAAACGCCCATTATCACTATTGGTTGGGCATGATGTATGGCCAAAAAGCGATAAAGGCCAACATCTTTAAAAAACCCGGCCACGCAAGAAATTCAAAAAGATCGTTTGAAAGAACAATTGCAATTGCCCCACATTATGACGATGCACGGGTAAAGCTCATCGAATACCATTTGCAAGCACCCGGTATATTAGGTGGTGATAAAGAAGAAGCACGAGCTCACGCAGACACACTTAAGAACAATGGATCCATATGGGGATATGCTTCACGGGCTGCGATCTATCAAGTCGCAAAAGAAACTGAAAACGTTGAAAAAGAATATCAGGCCGCATATAAACTGGCACCACAAAACCCACTTGCAAACTTGTGGTACAGCAACCACCTCAGTCGCACCAATCGTCAACAAGAAGGGATTCATCTGCTCGAACAGTTTTTGCAGATTGATTCTCACTCTGTGCAAATATGCAATTCATTGAGCAGAAAATTGCGCCGTTCAAAACAACTCGACCAAGCATATGAGGTCTCTGTAAATGGGATCAAAAATTGGCAAGACACCTCAAGTATCCGCCAAAACATAATTGATCCCATTGAACAATTTGATAAAATAATCGATCTCCAACATCATTATTTAACTGCCTTATATGATGTGGGTCGTCTCGCCGCTGAATCAGGCGACCACCTCGAACAAGGTTTGGCATATTTAAAAACTTTCCTGTCTATCTTGCCAACATCAAGAAAAAGAGATCGGGGACGCGTTTACAATCAAATAGGACACATTTACCTTCATCAAAACAAAGCTGAAGATGCACGCAATGCACTTGAAACAGCCTTAAAGTATGATCCCGAACACAAAGCAGCTCAAGATGCACTCAAAAAACTTAAATGAAAGGAAACTTGATGTCATTCATAGATTGGGACAGCATCCCACCAAACGAGGTCGCACCAGGCATTCGCATCCGCACACCCTATGGCAAAAACCTCATGCTCTCGCGTGTAGAATTTGACGCCGGTGCTGTTGTACCGATGCACAGTCACCCACACGAACAAGGCGGGATGATGCTCGAAGGCAAAATGAAATTCACCATTGATGGCGAAACACGCATTGTGCTGCCCGGTGAATCTTTCATTATCCCAGGTGGCGTCCCTCATCGTGCCGAAGCCGTAGATGGACCGTGCGTGGCACTCGACATCTTCTCGCCGATTCGCGAAGACTACGTTGAGCTTGCCAATAAATACATTCCATCCGGAGAGTGAGCACCTGCCATTGAAAAGGAATAATGGAAATGGAAATATTGATCCGGTAATCGCCCGACCTTCGCGCAGGAATAAATTCCAACGCTACGATTGCAAAGTCCTACGGACTAAAACCTTAAGATCACATATACATCTTCACATAGGACGTAATAACTTATGGAATACCGACAACTTGGCAATTCAGGGTTACAAATTTCAGAAATCGGCTTGGGCACCAACAACTTTGGGCGTCGTTTAGATGCTGCAGGGACAGCCAAAGTCATGGATCAAGCCCTTGAAGACGGCATCACATTTATCGACACCGCCAATGTATACGGCGGGGGCCAGTCAGAAACTTATATTGGCCAAGCCATCAAAGGCAAACGCGACCAATATATCTTGGCCACCAAAGTCTCGATGAAAATGGGAGATGGTGCCAACGAAAGCGGTGCCTCTCGCCAACACATTCTCGCAGAAATCGAAAACAGCCTCAAGCGTTTGCAAACCGATTATGTCGATCTCTATCAAATTCACCGTGCCGATCCCAAAACGCCCATTGAAGAAACGTTGGAAACTCTCGATCTCCTCGTCACCCAAGGCAAGGTGCGTTACATTGGTTGCTCCAACTATCAATCGTGGCAAGTCTGCGAAGCCATTTGGACATCGCGCACAAGAAACCTGACTCCTTTCTCGACAGTACAACCCCATTACAACATGTTGAACCGAGAAATCGAGAAAGAACTCGTGCCCTTTTGTAAAACCTATGGCATCGGCATTTTGCCCTACTTCCCATTGGCCAATGGTTTTTTCACGGGAAAATACAAACGGGGCGAAGCCGCTCCCGAAGGCGCGCGTTTATCAGAAAATGACCGAGGCATGTTCACCGACAAAAACTTCGACATCCTCGAAGGCCTCGAAAAGTTCGCCCAAGAATGCGATCACACCATCCTGGATCTGACCTTTGCGTGGCTCTTGGCCAACCCTTGTGTGAGTTCCGTCATTGCCGGTGCCACCAAACCCGAACAAATCACGGCCAATGCCAAAACCTCGGGCTGGAAATTAAGCGAAGAAGAAATGACCGAAATTGACGGCATTCTCAATCAATAGAAAAAATCGCTAAAAAATGTAAAAGGGGTGAATATGCACAATGTTCACCCCTTTACATTGCGATTTCAAAATAGACTTGTAAAATTGCAATGCGTTTTTACAAGAGCCGCCTATTTTGACCGACTTACCGTGCAAGAAAAACGGGACGCAATTGAATTGCGTCCCTATTATGTTCTCCCAAACGACTCAAAATCAGGCAACAGATATGCGCTCACCCTCTTTCTCTAAAACAAGCTCATAGCCATAGGCTTGGGCAATACGCTTGAAACTCTGAAGGCGAATATCCTTCTGTTTTCCAGATCGAATATTCTGAATCGTATTGGCAGACAAACCCGCTTCCTTCGCCAATTTACGAACAGACATGTTGTCTCCATCCATCAAAGCCAAAAGCAACTCTGACAATGCAAATTCTTTATACGCTTTCTTATAATCGCTCTTAAAACCCTCCTCCTGCATCAAACGGTCATAAGTAGAAATTGTTTTTTTATTCATAATAATCACCCTCTTGAACACGACGCTCATAATCCGTCTTCGCTCTTAACGCTCGATCCTTCTCACTTTTTGGTAACTTTTGTGTTTTCTTTTAAAAAGCATTGGTCACAAGAATCTTCTTTCCCGAAAAGAAAAAACACAGAAATCGATCTGGTTGCGGTTTAAACGCGTAAATCTCATCACCTTCGTAATTGAATTTTTGTTTATTTCTGATAACACCAACGCGACCCATCATTTCGACCAATTTGATAAATTGAATTTTTTGTCGTCGGTCCAACTTTTCAAAATATGCCAAGGCTTGGCTCTTAACCATTTGAAGCATAATGCCATTCAATGGTAAATGCGTCACCCTCATACAGTATATATTCGTGGTCGGGCATATTTCAAGTGTACCAATTTACTTGTACAAATGCAAGATTAAAAAAGGGGCGCGATTCAACTCGCGTCCCTTTTTCGTCCCGCCAAACAATGTCGCCCTACTGCTTCTGTCCCTCAGACAACACCCACTCTAACTGATGCGCCATTGCTATGCTAAAATCTGCGCCTAAGCCATTGCGTTCATAACGAATCTTGCCCTCACCGTCAATCACACATGTATAAGGAATATCCTCTGAACCAAAAGCCTTCCGCGTTTCCAAATCGCCCAAAACAAATGTCAAACCCCGCCCACGTTGAAAGCGATCGTTAACCACCATATCTCGCCGAGTATTTGAATCTTTGTCGATATTGATCGCCAAAAATTCCACATCGCGAAATCGTGCCATGAGCCGACTTAACAGTGGTAATTCTTCAAGGCTAGACCGACCCGCCCAAAAAGTCACCACCACTGGTTTGCCTTTCAGGTCTGCCAACCGAATCGTTTCACCGTCCAAAGTCTCTAAAACAAACATTGGCGCAAGCTTTGAGATACGTTCCTTCTCAACGCGTTTTGTAACCCGTAGCTCTCGCTCTGCATTGAGCTTGGCATAAACTTTCGCCATCCTTTTCACAGACCCAAATCGTCCCATATAAGCTGCGCCCCACAATTCACCTAACTCTTCACGCACCACCGAGGTCTCCAAAAGCTCACAGGCCAAATCGTAAGCCTTATGCCACGACTTCTCCTCGATATAAAACTTCAACAATTGCAACTGTGCGCGATCAATAGCAGACTTTCGGGTTGCTAATGTAATACCATTGTCCTCAACCGACTGCCAACCTTTGGCCACCTCCTGTATTTCCAAAACCGCTTTTTGGTGTTGTCCCACGAGTTGATATGCCCGTGCCAATAAAGTTTGTGCGTGTAATAATGAACGCCCGTAATCTCCCCACTTTTCTTGTTTTCCCCGGGCACCTTCCACTACTTTTTGTGCGTAAAACAAAGTCTTTTCAGAACGAATACCTTTTTCCACAAAGGCATCAGCTGCCGCTCGGTAAGAGCTGGTGTCGTCACCACGCAAAGCAAACATTTTTTCGACCAACTCGGTCAATACGGAAACATCATCTGTAATGTGACTATAACTGCTCAACAACTTTATAGAAATATCCCCCTTCAAAAACGTATCGGGATAATCTTGAAGCAATTGTTCCAACCCCGTAATCACGTACCAATGATCTTCCGTAGTTGTAGGCATAAATTGCCCTGAAAACTGGTAAAACCGCTGGGTCTCTTCTTTAGAATGTGTTGGTTTCGTTGCCGCACTATGCGTTGTCCCAATCAAAAACAACACAGCGAAAATAATGACAATGTGTCGATATAAAAGCATCAATGGTCTCACTTCCTGTCCTCCCAAACCAACTTTAATGCGCGCGTGGCTCCTCGAATACCATCTACTTCTATCATAACAAAATAACGTCCGTCAGGTAATCCTCTCTTCGTTTGATATGCGGTGTAATTACCAGGTTTGTGAACAGACCCAACAGGCCTTGCGACGAGATCGCCCGGAATGTTGTAAAAGTTAATTTGTACCATTGCAGAATCAGGCACGACAGACTCAGGGATCGAATATGTAATTTTCACCAAGGAATCTTGCGGTGAACTCTTCATTCTGAAGTTGGCCTTTTCGACTTTCTCAACTTTTTCATCGGCACCGTTTTTGTTTTTTTCGACAGAATCGACATAGGCAAGTAATGCTTTTTCTTGAACCGTATTCTTGTCTTTTTGTTCCGCAACGTTGAAACGCTTCTCATCATTTATTTCAGAAACACTTTGTTCGCTTGTTTGAACGAGCTCAATTTGTGGGGATTCCATTTCACTTTCACCACGCTCCCCATCCATCATCGTAGCTATCCCACCAAAATACACTCCCGTGCCAATCACACCAGCCGCGAGAAATCCGAACATCTTAATCATAGCAGACCCTTTCAATTTTGCGATCAACGTCGCTTGCGCAGGAACTGCAGCGTAAAGTATCAGTGGCAAAGCCGACATCACCTTGCGTGTGAGCTGTTTTGTAGGCCGTTTCTCTTGCAGCATCTCTTCCACCAATGGCATCAAATCATCGCGCAACCGTTTACGTGCCACCTGCAAACGCCCCGTCACCGTGCTTTCGGGCACCTCTAAAAACACTGCTATTTCAGGGTAGGTCATCTCTTCCATATAATGCAACAACACCACTTCGCGATAAATATCTGGCAACCCTTCAACCGCTTTTAACACAGTATCTTTCATCTCACCCGCTTCAAATACTTCATCGGGCAACGCAATCACCTTCCCTTCTGACACCTCGTCTTCCACGGTCTCGATCTGCACCGAAGGCCGCTGGTGTTGCACCCACTTATTTGACAAATTCACTGAAATACCGCGCAACCACCCCCCAAATTTCTCGGGGGATTGCAACGATTTCAAATGCACGTACGCCTCTACAAACGCATTTTGCACCACGTCTTCTGCCGCCGAAAAATTGCCAATACGCCCCACCACTTGGGCAAACACACGCCCCTTGTGCGCATCTACCAAATTTTCGTAAGCAGATGCATCACCCGCCAACACTTGACGAACCCATTCTCCGTCGTCTTTATGCATTGCAGCTCCTAAAAATCAGTGAGAAGCAGGAAGTAAAACGTAGGAAGTGAAAACTTCCTCCTCTTTACCCTATCTTCCTTAAACGCACTGAGTAGTCATACGTTTTGTTACACGGCCGTGTATTCAAACAGAAGATAATATGTGAGACAGAACAATCGACGATTTCACTCACACCCTACCTTCTGTTATATATGTGACGTCTAAGAGGCAAACCCTAAACAAAAAAGAACACGGAAAAGGGCGGGAAGAACACGGAACCCCACATTACAACCACATCCAAAATCGAGATTGGTTGCAAAAACAACACCATAATACAATTGAAACCGCATACACTAAACAATAACAAAAACAATATCTTATAAAAAAACACAATAAAGTGTGACACTATATTTTAAAAATGAACATGGCTATTTCCCTAAAAAACACGGGCTCGAAAAAAATTCAAAAAGTCTCTTGACAAACACCAAAGGAATTGATACATTTTCAATGTTAAATGATTCGACATTAAAGTATTTTTATACGCATTGTCTGACCGACGACTGTTAATTATTGATTCTCAACCTCTAACGTGCAACGGTGTTTATGCCCACACACTTCAAAGGCACCGAATCTGAAACGCGAGCACTCAACGCTTTTATCAAATTGATGCGTGCCTCAGAGTCTGTCACCGCACGACTCACGAGTTTCTTACAACATGAAGAGGGCCTCACCATCAGCCAGTTTGGTGTGCTCGAAGCTCTTTATCACCTCGGGCCACTTAACCTACGGCAAATTGGTGAAAAAATACTTAAAAGTGGTGGCAACATCACCACCGTCGTTGACAACCTTGAAAAACGTAGTTTGGTCGAACGTCGCCGCTGTCCTGAAGATCGCCGGGTCATTTATGCACACCTGACCCCAGAAGGTGAAAAACGCATTGGCAATTACTTTCCCACACACGTCAAAGAGATTGAACGAGAAATGAACACACTCTCACCCAAAGAATTAGAAGAACTCGGTCGACTATGCAAAAAGCTTGGGCTTCGAAGCTAAAACACAACCTTCCAATCTGTTCTAATTTCCCACAGCTGAATACTTTGATATTAAAATATTCGACATTCACACAAAGGAGCCTACCATGATCAACAAAAGAGTCGCCAACGAACGCGGCCACGCCGACCACGGCTGGTTAAACGCCCGTCACACATTTTCCTTTGCAAGCTATCGCGACCCCAAGCACTTACACTTTCGTGACCTTCGCGTGATGAACGAAGACCACATCGCCCCAGGCCGAGGTTTTCCAACCCACCCCCACGACAACATGGAAATCCTCACCTACGTACTTGAAGGTGAGCTTGAACACCAAGACAGCATGGGCAACGGCGCCATCATTCGCCCCGGCACCATCCAGACCATGACCGCAGGCACAGGCATCATGCACAGCGAAGCCAACCCTTCGCAAGAAAACCCCATCCACCTGTACCAAATCTGGATCATCCCAGACAAGCAAGGGCTCACCCCCAACTACGGCGAATACACCTTCGACACGGAAGCGCGCAATGGTCACCTACAACTCATCGCATCCAAAGATGGCCGAGAAAACTCTGCCATCATCAGCCAAAACATCAGCCTCTACACCACAGTCTTGGAAGAAGGCCAAAGCGTCACCCACACCATTTCTGAAGGACGCCACGCCTGGATCCAAGTTGTCCGAGGCAGCATCACCCTCAACGGCGAACCCTACGAAACCGGCGACGGCGCGGCCATCAGTGAAGAATCTCTTCTAACCCTAACAGGCAAAGAAAAAGCCGAAGTACTGCTCTTCGACCTGGCTTAACCACCAGCCTCTTCTCTCATTGAGAGAAGAGGCAAAATGCACCTATCCTTAAATCCCATCCCTAAAGGAAAGGAACTGCAAACCAGAAAACTCAATTGCGACCTCCTGGTGGAAGGGGCCGTTGTGCAGTTGGTGTGGATGCGTTGGGTGTGTGGAGAAGGGGCGTATGGAATACGCGGAAGGGCGGGAACTGCGCGGGCTGGTGAGGGTGGTTTGCGCCCGTAAAAGCACGAAACCTATTTAGAGCCCCTCGCGGCCAGCGAGAGATCCTTCAGACGTTCAAATTACTCACGTCTTCTTGCCTACTTTTTTTGTCTCTAAAAAAAGTAGGTCGCCGAAGACAAAAGAACATCATTAAAACACCAAACCGCAATGAAACCTCATCCCTCAATTTACCCAAGGAGCCAAACATGTCTCCCCACCCACCAACACCCGAATCGATGCTGCGCGAAGACACCCTCATTTAACTCTGGGAGAACAAAAACATGAACGAAGAAAAACTCAAACAACTTGCCCCAGATCTCACACAAACCTTCCCCAGAAGCCCTCGCGAGATACTCGGCGGCTTTGTCATCCTCGCCCGATGTATTGACAAATGTCGCGCTACCTTGGCTGGCACCAATGGCGAATACCATTACTGGCCCTGCTCATTGTGCACGCAACTCGAGGCCTTTACGGGTGTCGAACACGAAACCCTCAAAGACTATGTCGCTACCGGTGCCACCGATGACGAAATTGGCACATGGTATCAAGCCCAATCTAAAGTCCAGGACAAAATGGAAATCATCCACTGGAACAACAAACTCCGCGACATGCGCCCCAGTGAAATGCCAGATGAAGCCCAAGAATATCTCGAAAAATACATTCCACGATATCTGCCAACCCACCCGCCCGTCTACGTCTGGTTTGACATGTTCGACATCGAAGAAGGTCGCATAAAATAGAGATCGCCAGCATAACAGAAACGCCTCTTGGCACAAACCATGAGGCGTTTTTTTATTTGCGCAATCACGCATCTCACCGTAATCTCCCAACGAACTTACACATCACATTTCTTTTAATTTTCATCGGGAACCCATCATGCGCACAAAACATACGTATGGCGAACACACCGCAACCATCTGTATCGAAGGACTCACCCAAACCACCACCCTCTTTCAAAACACCGATGCCCATATCAGTTGTGACACAAAACGGGATCTGGAATACGAGCAATACAGCACCCGAATGAACACCGCCTTTAAAGACCGAAACACCACCACCTCATTTGCTCAACAGATCCAAATTGCCCAACAAAAAAAAGTTGACCTCATCGCCCTTACGGGTGACCAAGTCAACTATCCTTCACCATCCAGCATTGCATTCGTTTTAGAAACCGTTCAAAAAGCCAACATCCCCTACCTCTACACCGCCGGCAATCACGACTGGCACTACGAAGGCATGGAAGGCAGTTCCCATGACCTCCGCCAAACCTGGCGAGAAAACCGGCTCAAATCCCTCTACAACGGTCACAATCCCTCACATACATCGCTCGACCTCAACGGCCTTTGTGTTATCGCAATCGACAATGCAACCTCCCAAATCAGCGAAGAACAACTCGCCTTCTACCGCACCCAAACCGCCCGTAAATTGCCCACCGTCCTCCTCATCCACATCCCACTCTACCTACACGACCGCCACACGGGGTCTCCCTTATGTGGCAACCCAGACTGGGGTTTTGATACCGATCGCAATTACGAAGTTGAACGCCGCCAACGCTGGCCCAAAGAAGGCAACTTCCCCAGTACCACAGCCTTCCTCGAAAGCGTCAAAACCACGCCCAACCTCGTTGCCATCCTCTGCGGACACACCCACCAAAACCGCGAAGCCGCCCACAACAATGCCGTTCAATACGAAACCAACGCCGGTTTTCTTGGCGGATACCGCACCTTCACCTTCGAACCGCTTACAAAGTAAATGACCAATAGTCTTGCGTGAATGGACGAACGGGGTCTTTGACTTTACGCCTCTTCAAACTGACTCGGGTGCTTCTCAAAAAAGTCCGTACGTGGTTCTAAAAATTTCAACGTGTGCGTTTCGGGATTTTCCATAAATGCATAAACAGGCTCAAAAATCCGTTCCCAATCCCAAAACGAATCATCCGCACCCAAGTACACACGCACCGTCTCGGTTCCCTCAGGTGCAACCGAATGCAACAACACCGTCGCCACCCTCACCATGTGAAACGCATCTACCAATGCCTGTTGACGCACATCAGCATCCGTCGAATCATTAAATGGTTTGTATTGATTCCACATCTGATTGATGGCTCGGATATACGCCCCCACCTTATTAATCGCCAATGGGAAGTCGTGCTGATACACTGCCCGTTCGAAATCCAAAATCACATCTTCAGATTGTTTGACAACATCCTCACCCATCTCGCCAACCGGAAGCCGACCCTCATAGAATTTCTGCACCGTATAAAAACACGACCGAATGGCCCGATTGAACGTATTCACCAACAGAAGACCATCCTTCAAAACGGGGTCGCCTTCGTTTTCCTTAGCTGTCGGGTTCAACGGCTTGGGTCTAAAACTGGTGCTGCGCCTGCTCAACCCCAAACTCAAAAAGTGAATGCGCAATTGTTCCGGCGAATAATAATTCAACAGATCATCGGCCATCGGCGGTTTAATCTCACCACTGCTGCTCGCCTTTTTATCCAAAAACAACACATGACAGTTGGCAATGAGATGCGGCAACTGCAACTGTCCCTCTGCGGGATCACTTTGCGGATCTTTTCCTTGCATGCCCATAAACATCGACATCTCGGGTAAACTATAAAAGAAAACATTGTCTTCGCCAATAAACTGATACACTTCTGCATCGAGCGAACACCACCAGTCTTTCCAAGCATCTGCACCCACACCTTTTTCTTCCAAATAAGCCGACGTAAAGGAAATGGGAGCCCAAAGCGACTCAGGCCATACCCAAAACGTCAAACCTTCAACACCTTCCAAAACAGGTGTGGGAATCCCCCATTCCAGGTTGCCCGTCAGCCGAAACGGAACCAGTGTTTTTCCCACCCGATAGCGAATCCCGTGCTCACCCAACACACTTCGCCCAACCTCTAAATCTTCCAAACTTCCAAAAACCAACTGTAAGGAATTTCCGCGTCCTTCTTGTTGTGTATGATTGGGTAACAAAGAAACAACCGGCTCCAAACTTTCGATCTGGTCTTTGGTCACATGAATAATGGGGGGTTCAAAATACTCGCGCATCGTGCGAACCACAAAATCGCGCCACCGATCATCGCCTCCCAAACGGTTGACCCATGCCTCAAGCAAAGGTTTAAACGCGGGCAATTTCAGATACCAGTTGGCCACCTCACGCGTCTCCGGAGTTTCCCCCGAAAGCACACTCTTGGGGTTGATCAAGTCTTTGGGTTCATATTGATGCCCCAACGAACATTCATCAGCATAGGCCTTTTCCGAGCGGCATCCTTCCACAGGGCAAGTGCCCAACACCTGACGCCCATTTAAAAACGTCTCGCGTTCAGGGTCATAAAATTGACGGGTTGCCAACTTTTCCAAATGCCCATTGTCATACAAAGTCTGTAAAAACAAAGCCCCAATTTCTTTGTGAATTTCACCTTGCCGACCAATGCCCGAACCCGCATAAAGACTCAGCTGAACGTGATATTTCTTGAGCGTCTCGGCTTGACGTTGATGATTGTGCAAGACAAAATCTTCAATACGCCCATCAAATATCCCCTCGGCAACCAATTGGCGATGCGTTTCAACAATGGGTGATCCATAACAATCAGTACCCGACACAAAGATCACATTCTCTTGTCCAATACGATCTTTCAAAAAACGCGCAAGCATATCGGCATGCACAAACACACCCCCCACATGCCCAAAGTGCAACTCCTTATTGCCATAGGGCATACCAGCCGTAATCACCGCCCGTTTTGGAAACGTAGGTCTTACCCGATCCATTTCATCTGCCATAACATCCTCCAAAATTCTCACACATAAAAAAAACCCGCAATGAATGATTCGTTTTCTCCGCGTTACCCTCGCGAGGGCTCCGGCATTTCTACACGTGCTTTGGCAGACAATTCTGCCAAATGCCCATCATGCGCCATCACCTGTTCCAAATGTCTCAAACGCGATGGCCCAGCCGTTGCGATCATTTTCTCGCCGTACACACGGTCAATCCAAAACCGTGCCCCCCCACTGATGTCTTTTTTCAAAAACGCAATATGTTCTTCATCTTCGGGAAACCGCACACAGCTATTAATCGTAAACATACGCCGTCTTGCACCCCCACCAAATGCCGAATGTTTCAAATTGTGGTTAAACAACACCACATCACCCGGTTGGGTCTCCAATGCCAATGCAGGCACCTCTTTGCCTGTAACACCCCACAAATCTCCCGACTGGCGCACATCATCCTGCAAACGATTGCCATACACATCATCCAAATGATGGCTCCCCGGAATCACCCGCAAGCACCCCGTATCGCGTGTCACCTCATCCAAATAAAACGCAACCTTCACAAATCGAAGGGTCTTTCCCCAGCCATCCGAATGCCACCCCGTGTCTCCCGCATAATAATTGCCATCAGAACCCATATAATTGAAGTCATCACCCAACAACCCAGCCAAAATGCCATGAATACGATCATCATCCAACAACGCGCACAGCCTCTCATGATGATCTATAAATTGCACAATGCACGAACGCCGCTCCTCGTCGTGGGCTTTTCCTGCATGACCACCCCCGTGATCATCCCAGATCGACTCAAAAGCATCGATAATCTCCCCGACACAATCTGACATCAAACCCGGAAAGCCCAAAAAACCAAATGTCTCAAAAAATACTTTTTGCTGCTCCGTCAAGGCAAACATCTTCTCGCCCTTTCTTTTAGGCTACCCACAGTGTGGAACTTAAGATATATTTTAGCGTTAAATTATAGAACAATTCCATTTACCGCAACCAATTATCAGGTACCACTTTATGCACAAATTACAATACATCCTCCTAATTTGTCTCTGTCTCACAGCAACACCCGTCTTTGGTGTTGCCATTGGTGAAACGGTAGACACGTTTCGCCTGCGTGACCTCAGTGGCACATTCCATTCTGATGCCGACTATCGCGGCAAAGTGCTCATACTGGCTGTCATCGGATATAACTGAAGCACGTGTCTGGCGGCGGGGCCGTCACTCGAAGCAGAACTTCACCAGCCCAACAAGAGCAACAAAATTGCCATGCTCGGCCTCGATGTCTACAATGGCAGTCGTGCCCAACTCACAGGTTTTGGTGCCACCGCACAAGTCACCTTCCCCCTCCTGCAAATGGCTGCCGACAATACAAACAGCTTTAGCCGTGAAGACCTCCTTGTTGTTGCCCCCGATGGTACCATACGTTTTTGGGGTCATGTGGCATCTGCCACAGCGCGAAAAAGCGCCCAAGAAGTCGTCGATGCCCTTCTCGCCAACCGCCCCTTAGTACAACCGATTCTCAGCTCGCTCTTTTTTGACCGCGTCGTACCCTATGGCGAAATACGCACCACAAAAATGACCCTTCAAAACATCGGCAGTGCCCCCCTTGAAGTTACCCATCTCCAAACCGATGTGGGCAACTTCACATCCCCCGATTTACCCATCATCGTTGCACCAGGTGCATCTGAAATCATCAACATCCTTTTCACCGCAGATTCATTCGACGATGTGGTTGGCAACATGATATTTTTCTCCAATACCGACCCTTTCGAAGTAAAAATCACACCCATCACAGTCCAAGCGCCACCACCAGTGCTTACACTGACACAAACCACCGTCGATTTTGGTTCATTTGATCTGGCCCGATCTCCACAAAAACAGCTCACCATCCAAAACAACGGGCAAGGCCCCCTCGTCATTAGCAACATCCAAAGTAATCTCATAGGATTGATCGCATCCCCTAACGTGACCACCCTCGCTCCTGGCGAATCAACAGACATAACCTTATCCATCAAAACCACACAAACGGGCATGTTTTCAGAAACCCTCCAAATCATCAGCAATGATCCCATGCAACCCACCACATCCATACGCCTCTCAGGCACAGCTCAAGTCATTCCCCCAGAACCCCAAGCCGACGCCAATGGCAATGGCACCATCGACTTTCCAGACTTTCTCACCTTTGCACAATCTTTCGGCAACCCCCACCCCACCCTCGATTTCAACAACAACGGCACCGTTGACTTTCCCGACTTCCTCACATTTGCACAATCATTTGGAAAAACGATTAACTGAATCTCCGCTATAAATGCGTAAAGATCTGATTCACCTGATTTCGCTTACGATCTTTTGTTTGATTTTGGTAGATCACTTGTTATATTTAAAATATTATCTGGTGGTTTTCATGATCAAAGAGATGCATTTCCAGGAGTTATAAAATGGCTCAAAGACTCAAACCCGGTCATAAAGCCCCCGTTTCAGGACAATATGAAATTGTTGGTCCAAGAGGGGGAAAGACCGGAAGAGAAGTTACAGTAATCAAAGGAGAGCCTCTTCCTCCATCCAAAAAATCTGGTCAGGCTTACGTTGTCCTAAAAGAAGGAGAAGCACGAACACTCAGACGCTCAATAGACCCATCTCAAGTGGATAGAGAAAAAATACGCTCTATTGTTCGAGCAGTTCACGTTCTGCCAGCTAAAGATGGCAAATGGGAAGTAAAAGGGAAATCAGTTAAAGAGCATATTTTCACCCAAAAAGACCAAGCATTGTCATATGCCCGTGACCTAATAAAGGGAGAGTCCAAAATAATTGTACATAACAGATCTGGGGCAAAAACCACCGTTAAA
Source organism: Candidatus Latescibacterota bacterium (assembly GCA_047619225.1). Lineage (GTDB taxonomy): Bacteria > Latescibacterota > UBA2968 > UBA2968 > UBA2968 > JABIFK01. The sequence continues at coordinate 14,924 of JBLHJX010000025.1, read as the reverse complement.
TGGTATGATTGAACCACACATTCTATATCCAATATCTTATGCCTTCATCTCACTACAATTACAATGTATTCATCAACTGTCCATTCGATAAAGATTATGTGGATTTGTTCCATTCCATCGTATTTGCGGTCCAAGATTGCGGATTTGTCGCTCGTTGTGCATTGGAAAGAGGAGATTCAGGCGAGACGAGAATAGAAAAAATACTCCGTATCATTTCTGAATGTAAATATGGTATTCATGACATCTCCCGAACAGAACTGGATAGAAAAAGTAAACTTCCACGATTTAACATGCCTCTTGAATTAGGTATTTTCTTGGGAGCAAAGCAGTTTGGCTTTCGTAATCAAAAACAAAAACAATGCCTGATCTTAGATCGACAGAGATACAGGTTCCAAAAGTTCTGTTCGGATATTGCAGGTCAAGATATAGAAGAACATAAGAACAGCCCTCGGAAAGCAATTCACGTTGTACGAAATTGGTTTGGGACGCTTACTGCCGGCAATACAGTTTTACCAGGTGGAACAATGATATATAAACGGTATAAGGCGTTTCAAAAAGAACTCCCCGTTTATTGCGAACCCCTGCTATTGAAGCCAGAGGAGCTCATTTTTAACGATTACACAGTTTTTATTGAAGAATGGCTTAGGGCGAATGAGCAATAAGGCTAATAGGAATACTCCTAATGGCCTTTTTTTATAACATCTTCTTTCGCTTATCTTCTTTCTTTTTCCTTCTCCCTGATAAATAAGGAGTTCATCTTGGCTTCAGACATCGATCTTGCATCACTTCACGCCCTGGAAATTCGCACCCTGCGTGCCTTTGAAAACAACGCCAATGCCGAACAATCTGACGTACAATTACAAAGTGCCTCGGGCATTGGTGAAGGCCAAGTGCGACGCGCAGTAGAATGGCTCATCTCCAAATCGCTACTCGAAATCACCAAAGAAACAACACACGCCTTTATTTCACTCACAGAAGTCGGTGAAGATTTCGTTCAAAAAGGCGCAACACCCGAAACGGCCCTCCTGTCACGTGCTTCTGCGGAAAGGATCACACTCAAAGACCTACAAGATGACGACCGCTTCGACAAAGGCTCTTGGGGCAGCGCATTTGGGGGTCTCAAAAAAGAAGGCATCATTGACATCGACAAAGGCGCGATCAAAGTCGTCAATGTCGACCAAGCTGCCTTCTATACAGATCGGTTGATCCCAGACCTCTTTGGCAAATTCCAAGACACCGAATCCAGTATCGCGCTCGAAGAATTTGCCCCAGAGATGCAAGAATACATTCAAGCCAATGCACGCAAACGCGGTGGTGGCAATGCCCCCATTCGGCTCGATGAACGCACAGAACGTGTCTACCACCTCACCGACACCGGCCAACAAGTGCTCGCCGGTGTGGTATCGGCCAATCTCACAGGCGATGAAATTTCGCAACTCACGCCCAATATGATCCAAGATGGTTCATGGAAGGGTGCCAGTTTTCGCCGTTACGACCTCTCCATCAAACCCCCTCGCATTCTCATGGGCAAACATCACCCCTATCGCACATACCTTGACAACGTGCGCCGAAAACTGCTCTCCCTCGGTTTTGAAGAAATGAAAGGCCCCCTCGTAGAAACCGAATTTTGGAACATGGACGCCCTCTTCATGCCCCAATTCCATGCCGCACGCAACATCCACGACGCCTATTATATCAAAGAACCCACCCAATCTAAAGAAGCCGAAGAACCCTACTTTTCGCGTGTGGCCGAATCACACAAAAATGGTGGCGACACCGGCTCGCGCGGCTGGCGATACGAATTTAGCGCCGAGAGATCTCGCCAACTCATCTTACGCAGTCAAGGCACCGCTCTCTCAGCGCGCACCCTCGCATCGGGTCCAAACAACCCCGGCAAATACTTCAGCATTGCCCGCTGCTTCCGCCACGACGACGTCGATGCCACCCACTCAGCCGACTTCTTCCAAGTCGAAGGCATCGTCCTTGGTGAAAGCATCAACTTTCGCAGCCTCGTAGGCCTCCTAAAAATGTTCGCCCTCGAAGTTGCCGAAGCCGAAGCCGTACGCTACGTACCCGACTACTTCCCATTCACCGAACCCTCCGTCGAACTCCAAGCCAAACACCCCACTCTTGGATGGATCGAACTGGGCGGTGCCGGTCTCTTCCGCCCCGAACTCACCCGCCCTTTAGGCATCGATGTTCCCGTCATCGCCTGGGGCCTCGGCGTAGACCGAATGGCCATGGTCGCCCTGGGCATCAACGACATCCGCGACCTCTTCAGCTCAGACCTTGACTTCGTCCGCAACCGGAGATAATAATGCCTACCATAACCGTCATCAAAGAAGACCTCGAACGCCTCGCCGGGCAAACCTACACCATGCCCGACCTCGAAAAAGCCCTCGAATACGCCAAAGCCGAAGTCAAAGTCGACGACACCGACGGCAAACTCCGCGTCCAACTCAAAGATACCAACCGCCCCGACCTGTGGTCCTCCGAAGGCCTTGCTCGCCAACTCAAAGGCCACCGAGAAAACCAACACCCCAACTATACCTTCTTCAACACCGCATCTACCGAGCGCGAACTTCACGTCGATCCCCAACTTGAAAACATTCGCCCCTATATCGCAGCATTTGCCTGCGAAGGCATCCTCATCGACGAAGCCGCACTCGAACAACTCATCGAAGCCCAAGAGAAACTCGCCGATGGATATGGCCGAGGCCGCAGCACCGTCGCCATAGGCATCTACGACGCCTCGACCATCCAATACCCCATCCAATACCAAGCTGTCGATCCCGACACAACCACCTTCATCCCTCTCGAATTTGAAACCGAACTCACCCTCCGCCAAATTCTCAAGGACCACCCCACAGGTGAAAAATATGCCCACCTGCTCAAAGACTTTGATAAGTTCCCCATCATTCGAGACGCAAAAAACGAAGTCCTCTCCATGCCCCCTGTCATCAACAGCCAAACCTTAGGCCGCGTTGAAGTGGGCAACACACATCTCTTCTGCGAAGCCACAGGCACCGAACTCGACAGTGTATTACTCACCATTGCCATATTGGCCGCCAACATGGCCGACAGAGGCGGCACCATCTATCCCGTCACCATCAAATACCCCTACGACACCCCACGAGGCCGCGAGATCTACAGCCCCACAGACCTCACAGAAAGGGTCAACGTAGACACCGCAGAAATCCACCGCCTCATAGGCACAGACATTTCAGCCCAAGATATCGAAACATCTCTCAATGCCATGGGGTATCGCAATGTCTCAGTAAAAGGCACCCAAGTATCGGCACAACCCGCCCCATATCGCGACGACATTCTACACCCCGTAGACATCATTGAAGACGTCATCATCTCTATCGGATACGAATCTTTTGAACCCGAAATGCCCAAAGACTTCACCATCGGCAAAGCCGCGCCCATCGAAGACTTGTCAGATCGTTTTCGCAACCTCATGGTCGGTTGTGGTTTCCAAGAAATATTCTCGGCCATCTTAGGATCGCGTGAAGAACAAACCACACAAATGTGCAACCCCGATGCCAAAATCGTCGAAATCTCCAACCCCATGTCCGAATATTACAGTTGCGTACGCGCCTCACTCCTGCCTGGGCTTTTGCGTGTTGAAAACACCAGTCGTCGAGCCAAATATCCACACCGCACCTTTGAAGTAGGCGACGTATCTGTCATCGATCCCGAACACAATTACGGCACCCGAACCGATATTCTTTTATGCGCTCTCGAATCGGGCGAAGATGCCAACCTATCCAACATCCAAAGTTATCTCGAAGCACTCGCCTATCACCTTCACATCGATTACACCTTGCGCCCCATCGACCATCCCTCCTTTTTATCAGGGCGCGCCGGAGAAATCTGTGTCAACGACAAAGCCTATGGCCTCATTGGCGAAATACACCCTGCAGTCCTCGACAATTGGGGCATTGCCGCCCCTACCAGTATTTTTGAAATCAACATCAACATTGCGGAGTAACCATGGACAAATTACGCGTAGGCATTCTCGGACTTGGGCGAGGTTATACCCATCTCAAAAACTTTCTCGACCTTGAAAATGCCGAAGTCATTGGCGCAAGCGACTGGTATGAATCTCGGCATGAACGTGCCCAAAAGCTCATCACAGAAGTGGGTGCATCAACAAAACTCGTCAAAGAATTCGACGAACTCTTGGCCCTCAAACCCGATGCCATTGTGGTGGCCAGCAATGGCAAAATCCAAGCCGAACATGCCTGTCAAGCCCTCGAAGCCGGATGCCATGTACTTTCAGAAGTGCCCGGTGCCTACACCCAAGAAGAATGTATGCGCCTACGTGCCACCGTCGAAAGCACCGGCAAAACCTACATGTTAGGTGAAAACACTTGTTACTGGGATTTCTTCCGCTACTTTCGCAAATGGGTACAAGAAGACCTCTTTGGTCCCATCTCCATCGCCGAAGGCGAATACATCCACTATCTCCCTGCAACGCTCAGACTGCCCGACAGCACAGGGCTCACCCCCTCAAGAGCACGAGCCGAAGGCCACACCAACACCACACCCATTTGGCGTGCCGATCAACCCCCCATTCAATATCTTACTCACGACTTGGGCCCCCTTCTTGAAGTGCTCGACGACCGCTGTGTATCTGTCTCCTGCCGAAGTGCCCCCTATCACTGCACCGAAGCCCCCATGCGCTCCGACGGTCAAATCGCCCTCTTTGAAACCGCCAAAGGGTCCCTCATCAAAATCCTGGTCACCCTCAGCACCCGCCGCCCAAGTGAACACCGCTACCGCATCTTTGGTGTTGAAGGCGGTGCCGAATGGTTCAGCTACGAAAAACATGCCCGCCGATTTACCCGCCACAACCAAGAACGCGACGGCTGGGAAGTCATCCCTGTAGGTTTAGGTGCCCGCGGCGACGACACCTCCGCCGGTCACGGCGGTGCCGACCTCAAACTCGCCCGCCACTTCACCCAATCCATCCTCGACGGCGCCCCCTCACCGATCGACGTCTATCGCGCCATCGAATACAACCTGCCCGGCATCTTAGCCAACAAATCCGCCGAACTAGGCGGCGCCCCCATCCCCATCCCCGACTTCCGTCCAGTACCTTTTCAAAGTACCAACTTCTGGAACGCCTTAGGCCTACCCACCACAGACCCCCAAGGCAAACCATTCACCCCACCCGCCATCGAGTAAACAATGTGATCAACAAATCTCAAACCCATCAGGTAAAACCATACATGATTTTCCGCACCATTCCGTCCAGCTATTATTTCATAAAACCGATTCCGCTGGCAGGCCATTTCATTTCTTGTACCCACTGAGGGTATTTGCGGAAAATCAGCCTCCCCGCCGGCACTTGAGGGGCGACTTTTTGCCTACTTTTGTGTCGTTACAAAAGTAGGTCGCCGAAGGCAACTAAAGAAAAACAAATCAGTCTTTCATAAGTACCCAAAACATTCTCAAGGAGAAACAAACCCATGCCAAATCTCGCATTCCTATCCACCGCCCACACCCACACCAAAGGCTTCCTCAAAACCGTTGAAGAAAACCCCAACACCAACCTCGTCGCCATCTGGGACGACATGGAATCTCGCGGTCAAGCCTTTGCCGACCAGTACAATTCCGACTTCTCCGCCGACCTCGACGCCGTCATCAGCCGCGACGACGTAGACGGTTTCATCATCTGTGTAGAAAACACCCGCCACCTCCCCTTACTCAAAGCCGCCATCCCCACAGGCAAACCCATCTTCTGCGAAAAACCATTCACCACCACCGCTGCCGAAGCCACTGAAGCATTGGCTCTCATTCGCCAACACAATACCGTGGTGCACATGGGTTATTTCCAACCTTTCTCAGCCGCCATGCAAGGCGTCATCCAACACGTCGCCTCCGGCGCATTGGGCACCATCACACACGCACGCTATCGCAATGCCCACAACGCAGCCTACGGCCGCTGGTTCGACTCTCCCGAACTCGCCTGGTTCCACGACCCCGCCCTCGCAGGTGGCGGTGCATTCATGGACATGGGCACCCACGCCGTACACCTCATGCGCACCGTCTTAGGCCCCGTTGAAAAAGTCTTCGCAACCATCAGCAACAAATCGGGCATCTACACCACCGTTGATGACAATGGTGTCGCCATCTTCCAATTTGCCAATGGGTGTATCGCCACAATCGAAGGTTCCTGGGTACAAACAGGTGGTTTGAGTGGCATCGAAGTCGTCGGCAGTGACGCCACCCTCTTCCAACATCCTGAACACGGCTTGGTCACCGCAAAACCCCGCGAAGAACCAGTTGCAGTGAAAGAAGGCGAAGCAAAACCCACCCGCGTAGATCGCCTCGTCGCCGCCATTGAAGGCAATATTTCTAAAGAAGAGCTCGATGCCGACTTGGCCTGCGCCGCAGATGCGGTTGCCATCATGGAAGCGTGTTACAAATCCAATGAAACAGGTAGTTGGGCTGACGTTCAATCGATTTAGTTAAAAAAATAGCTTAAAAACATAAAGCCGCGTGCAATTTTGCACGCGGCTTTTTATATATCTTCGCTAAATGACTCGCTACGTCTCACCGTTCATACGTTCTTCATGAGCAATTGCAATATTTGCAACCGCCTCTCGCAAAGAATCCAGTGTATTAAAAGGTTTGGTCACCAAACCATCAAACCAAACCAACCGACCATCCTGGGGGTCCAATTGCCAGCCCGTAATCATAAGCGTCATCACCTGCGGGTTTTTCTTTTTTATAGCCTTTGCTACCTGATCACCTGGCATGTTTGGCATGCCCAGATCAATTAACGCCAAATCATGATTTTTTTCTTCGAACAATGCCAAGCCTTCTTCGCCACCAAGAGCAACATCAACATCATGATGAGCCTGCAATGCACTTTCTACGATGCGTAAGACGACCTCTTCATCGTCTACCACCAACACGCGCTTCCTGGGAACCCTATCTGGTTTTTTCACTTCGTCTTGATGTTGCAAAACATCTTCATTCCAAACAGGTAATGCCAACGTAAATGTTGCGCCCTCACCTGGCATGCTGTCAACCTTCACCACGCCACCCCATCGTTGCAACGTCCCTCGAACCATCGACAACCCCAAACCACTCCCCACATCATTTTTGGTACTAAAAAAGGGGTCAAATGCACGCGACCGAACGGTTTCGTCCATACCAACGCCCGTATCTTCTACAAACAAAATAACTTGAGAATCTTGACAAACGGTTTTAAGCGTGATGCGCCCCCCTTCAGGAAGCGCTTCAATCGCGTTAAAAATCAAATGCCTCAACACATCCCGCAATTCTTGGCCATTGGCATAAATAGCAGGTGTTTCTGCCAGTTCCGTCTCGACAGAAATTGCAATCCCTTTAGATTCGGCTTCGTCTTTCCAACGGGGACGCGTCAATTCAATGGTTGATAAAATTGCCTCCTCAACAGCCGTCTTACCCATCTCGGCGGGTACATCTATTGCTACAGACAAATGCAACCGCTCCACAACCTCGGCCATACGCAGAGACGATCGCACGACCATATCCAAATAGGTACGTATTTTCTCAGGATCATCAGTACATTCAATCAGTTCGGCAGGCCCCAAAATGCCTGTCAATAAATTATTCATATTGTGACTCACACCAGCCGACAACTCAGACAACGCCCGCAACCGTTCTAACCGAACCAATTCTTTCTCGGCCTGTTTGCGCTCAAACATTTCTTGTTGTAAAAGCTTATTTGCTTCTGCAAGTTCCCCCGTACGCAAGCGCACGCGCCGTTCTAAGTCTAAATGAGCCGCTTCCAATGCAATATTTGTTTCAGCGAGTTTATGACCCCGCAAAACCAATCGACTTACTAAAAAAGCAATGAGCCCCATCACCACGATCATCCCAACCCAAAACCAGGTCTGACTCCAAATAGGCAGAACGACATCTGAACTTTTAGACGCCTCTCCCTCCAAAGCAAACACAGAGCAAGGCCATATGCCTATCATTGCAGCATATACACCGAACAAATGCACGCGTTTGTTTGAAAGTCTTAAATAAGAAAACACACCCCATCCGATCTTAAAAATATCTCATGACGACAGAATCATGATCCAATGAGGCATCACGCGACCTGAGACAACTCCTCAAATACTTTTTGGAGCTCACTTTCCAATATGGTAAAAGCATCTGATGCACCCTCTAACTTCCCATCGGCGCCCATCTTCTCAAGCTGATATGCCACATCAACAGCCTCCTCGGCCCCAAAGTTGGCCACAGACCCTTTTAAAGAGTGTGCTGCCCGTTGCAAACCCAAAGCATCACCAGTACCAATCGCCTCTCGGACCAAATCTAACAATCTTGGTGCATCCTCAAGAAAAAGATTTGCGATCTCTTTCAAAAGTTCTTGATCGCCCCCAACGCGTTCTAAGGCTGCACTTAAATCAAAACCCATGTATTCCTCCTAAAAAACCGATTGTTAGAATGTTACATCTTCACGACGTATAATTTTGTCCTCATCCAACACCAACCCTAAGCCCGACAACTTAGGGAGAAAAACACGCCCATTTTCTGGTCGATAAATAGGCTTATGAAAAAACTGTTTGCCCTCTTGACCCCGAATTAAAAACTCAACACGAGGTATAACCGATGCAGACTGTGCACCCGCCACATGCAAAGCAGGCAACAAAGAATGTCCATGCGCCACCACGGGTGTATCAAATGCCGACGCCAAGGCACAAATTTTCACCAATTCTGTAATCCCCCCCGTCCAGTCAGGATCATTTTGAAGCACATCAACTGCACCTCGCACCAACAATTCTTTTGTTTGCCACCGTGTATAGACATGTTCCCCCGTTGCAATAGGCACAGACGAAGCAGCACGAATATTACAAAATGTATCCACGTGTTCGGGCGGCACAGGTTCTTCCATCCAGGTTGGCCTCAACGGCACCAAGCGATTGACCATATCAATGGCATATCCTTGGTCCCACCCCATAAAAGCATCAAACATCAACGCATAATCGTCACCCACAGCATCACGCACAGCCTGTGCCATAGCCATATTTTTTGTCTTACCAACCTCGCCATCACCGGGACCATAACGAAAAAACCACTTTTGCGCCGTAAACCCTTTTTCCTTGTATTCGACAGCCCTTTGTGCAGCAGCATCCGGTTCAATCGAAAAACCAAGCATACTGGCATAAGCAGGTACGGCATCGCGTGTTGGTCCACCCAACAATCGATAAACAGGTTGGCCCCAGGCTTTTCCTTTTAAATCCCACAAAGCACAATCCACCGGACTCACGCCCGTCATAAACAAACCCGAGCGTCCGTGCCGATCCAAACGCAACATCTGATCCTGCAAAGCTTCTGTCGCCAATGGATCGCGCCCAATCAAAAACGATTTGAGCATGGTATCAATGATAAACGCCTGAGATTTTTGAATCGGACCAAACAGCCCAGAGATGCCTTCATCTGTATCTATTTGTACATACAAAGCCTGAATACCACGCATCCCGCCACCACCACCGCCTTGTGAATCGGTGTTAAACTCGGGATAGATATCCAACTGTTTTGCCTGTCGGCTACCCGGTGGAAACCCACCCCCATCCCACTCACCCACAACTCGAAAAATCTTCACATCACAAATTTTCATGCACAGATACCTCACCGTTGGGACATCTCCCTGTGGATGCCCTGTTTCCCAATCAAAAAAATCTGGGCAGGCACAGGGGCCTGCCCCAACGGCCGATAGAAGGTCGCCTAAGTCTTTGACGATTAGGGGTGTTTCTCCCCACAAATCAAAACCGCACCGAGATCCCACCCGAAACCAACCGACCAATTTCAGGCGCCCCCACAAAAGCCCTATATTTTTTATCCGCCAAATTGCTCACGTCTGCATGAAAAGTGATCTTGGTCGCGCCACCCATAGGCAAGTCATATGCAGAATGCAGGTCAAATATCGTATAACTGTCAACCGGTCCCACATAAACACCCGAATCCATCGGGAAACCATCGTGATAGCGCATGCTGCCTTCTATATGCAACCCTGTATTTGGGAAGGCATACTTCACAGCCACATTGCCTTTGTGTTTGGGTGCATTCAATGCAATATCTGCAATACCATCTAATTTTTCAAACAAATCATCACTCACATAGGAATAATTTCCTGTAAAAATCAGCGATTCATTGGGATAAAATGCAAAGCTCAAATCGGCGCCATAATAAGTCACCTGACCAAAGTTGCGATAGGTGAGCATCACTGCTGTAGGGTCAACTGCTTCGTCTGGGGTAATCGTGCCAAACGGGATTTGAGCCGCACTGGACACAAAAACACTTGTCAATTCATCAACGGCCGAACCATTGCCATTGCCGCCTAAAGAAGGCGCATCCAATACCGCAGCAGCTTGTGCCAACGCGGCATTGGCCGGGTCAGCCAAGTTTTGGGCCAAAGCACCCGCAAAGGCCGCCGTTAATGATGTGGGTTCCAAAAACACGTTGGGTGTTTCAATGCGCAAAGGACCCACAAAATCTTTTTTCTTTGAACGATACACATCGGCAGCAAGCACCCATTTGTTATCCACAATGCCTTTATAGCCCACCTCAAAAGTTTCGGTGATGGTGGGTTCCACCTTGGCAACATCTGTAACGGCATTTTGCAAATCAGATACAAAATCAAAACCTGAGGTCGCAAGATTGAGATGCCCCACCGAATTTTGCAAGCCGGGCAATACCGATGGAATAACACCCGGAAATGCGGCTGCCAATTGTGCAGCTTGCGCGGCAGCCAACGCAGGTGCCTGATCGGCGGGCACACCCGCTGCAATCATTTGAAGCGTAATGGCCCCAGTAGCCACTTGTTCCAACTGTGGAACAAGTCCCGCCAAGACAGCACCCCGTGCTACCCCCCACATCAAGTTGGTAAACTGGGGATCATGCAGCGACGCATATTGCGATTTCTCCAGCCCACCAACCGGTGCAAATGGGGAGCGAAACATGGGCAACCCATTTGAATCACGCCGAAATGTAAAACCGGTTGTCGTGCCTTGTGTGCGCACATCAATTGCAGGGCTAAAACCAAACGCGGGCGCAAAACTTTGACCAATACCAAATGCATCTGGGTTGGCATTTAAGTCCAAAAATAAATTATTGCCCGAAGGCGTATCAAATGCACGGTTATACGTGAAACGAAGGGTATGTAAATCTTGGGGTTTAAACACAAGTGCTGCCCGAGGCGACAAAACCGGGTCTTCGAGATATTCATGATCATCAATACGCCCGGCCAATATCAATTGCAACTTGTCCGAAAGAGACGTTTCACTTTGCATATAAAATCCATATTCATCTATACCATCCATATCTTCATGAACGCCATTGATGGTTCCTTCGGTATTGGGGCGTGTAAATTGGGCATCCACACCATACGTAAACATTTGCCGCGAGCCCAATTCGGCAGCGTGTTGCAGTTGGAAAACCGTAAGCGTCGATTTATCGACAATGGGGTTTCCCGAGCGTAAAAGCGTGGTATTTCCGGCATCGCTTTTGTTATGAAATGCCTGCGCAAACCACCCTTTATATAACACACGCCCCTGAAAAAATTGGTAGGTCCAATTCTCGGCTTGACCAGCCCCCAACCCCGTCATATCAATATTATCTGCACCATTATAACCCGCCGAAAAAATGGCCGTCAAATCATCTGTTGGCCGAAAGTCTAAACGCAATTCACCTGTTTTGCGCTTTTGATCATAAGAGCGTGGGTTAAACCCTCTTGAACGGACTTCTTCAGGATCTTCATATTTCCAGTCTGTTGCCGTATAATATTGCCCCGAAATTTTATAAGCCACCTTGTCATTCAAACGTCCTGCGTGGCGCACCACCACGTTGCCCATTCTGCGTTCGCCACCCGTTACTTGAACCGTTGTACCCGCCGACTGAAATGGAGATTTAGAAATAATATGCATCACGCCATTTGCACTATTGGGACCATACAGCGCAGCACCGGGACCCAATACAATCTCAATACGCTCAATATCTTCCGATGTAATTGGAACAAAGTTGCTGGCATTCAAACGCAGGGATGGCACACTGGCGATTCGGTTGTCAACCAGTGTGAGCATGGCACCCGAAAAAACATTGTTAAACCCACGTACAACCGTATTGCTTTGGGACATGCCCGTGGGTGCAAAATCAACACCCGGCAAGCCCTTGACAAGATCAGACACACTCGTTGTCGTGCGGTTTTGAATCTCTCCAGATTCTAAAATCGACACCGACGCAGGCGCATCAATTACTTTCTCACGTCGTCGAGACGCAGAAATCACAATTTGCCCCTGCATAAATGCTTCTGCTTCCAGAGAAAAGTTCTCCGAAGATGCACTTCCCAAACGGATCAGCACACCCCTTCGAGATCCACTTTTATAACCAATAAAGGAAACGGTGATATCATATGTACCAACGGGCAGTGCAGCAATATGATAACGTCCCTCGCCATCTGTTGTGGTACCACGCCGTATACTCAGTGCAACACTGTTCACCACCACGTTGGCCCCGGCCAAAAGTTCGCCATCGGCATCTGTCACAACCCCCTCAACAACCCCTTCGTTTTGTGCCCAAACCGAACCGGCTATCAAAACAGACATCACAAAAGCCAATACAAAACGCATACACACCCCCTTACTGGTCGCAATCGTTGTTGTGAGATACAATGTTTTTTACCCAACACAAAATCCACCCACCCAGATACGATGACCAAAATCTCTTTGCCTCACAGAAATTACAAAGAAAACGAATGAAAGTCATGCACAAAAAATACCCAAAGATGTCATACACATCTTCGGGCATTATAGCAAATTCATCCAATTGAGGTTAAACTTCGACAGGGTCACACGTATCAATAGCCTGCCAGGCCAGCTCACCATCTGTCATAGAAAGTTGGCAATTTTTCAAGCTGCCTACACCCAGTGTCTGTTGTGCCTCAATACCCAATGTGCCAACACACTGAATGTCTAACCCACCCCCCTCAGCCACACCAACCCGCAAACGAGCCATATCACCACTCACCAGAACTTTTCCGGTATCAGAAACAGTGACCTCGGGCACAATGACCGAAACAGTCAACTCAGGCAAACAGTTGCCTTGAACAAAAACGTGAGCCATGCGACCATCCAGTGCTTCTATCGCCTGATCGATCAACTGACGTAAACCAACACAAGATTGTGTTTCTTTGTCAAATTTTCGAGTTAAAAAAAACAAATCGTGAACATCTCGCACAATACCTTTAAAAATCTCTTGCCGATGGCGGTTCTTACCGACCAAAAAGTGCTGATTGGCACGCGTGAGCAAACCCACAATGGCCTTGGCGAAAAATTCGCGCAAAGCCTTATCGATTTCCTCTTCCTGACGGTTTGGCAACGACTCATAAATCGGTTCCAAGTTTACAACCAAACGGTTGCGTCTGCCTTGTAAAATACGACCGACATTAGCAGCCAATGTGACACGCGTATTTTTAAACATTTTATCCACGCGTTTTTCTTCCATGCGCAGCTTTCGCTCCGTTGCGTCCAGCGTCCAGCGTGCATTTTGTAAACTGTGCGTCAGTTCGTCTATTTTTTTTCGTTCCAAATCGTACTCCCCCATCCGAACACGTGCCGGACCCAAATTGCCACCCACCGCCAATTCTAAGCGGGCATTCACCTGTGCATCCGATACATCCCCACCAACATACACGCAACGGGCATCCAAAACCGCGTGCGAAACGACACCCGTCACCACCACATCACCATCCACCTCAATACGAGCAGGCATACGTTTGTTGCCTATAAACGATCCATTGATCACCACATTGCCTTGTCCACGTACCACACACCCTGGCCCTCCATCACCAGAAATGATCAGCGTGCCTGCATATAAATCGAGTGGTCCATCGGTAAAAGACAAGTCATCTCGCCGAAAAATCGGTTCGTTTTGCCCCACCTCACCAATCGCACCATCAATGTCAAAGTGATTTAACATAGTCCCCCACCAAAGACAAACACTTTCAACTCGACATAACAGACCATTTCACAAAACATTAGAATCAATGCAGGTTACGATGCCCTCACTTGTAAATGCGCCCGCCCCATGCCCTGCACTTTGCTCAAATACGTGCTCATTTGATACGCAGAATCAACCAGCTCAAAAAAAGTGTCCAAAGCCACGGGTTTGTCCAAGAGCACATCGGCGCATCCTGCCATACCTTCAATCACTTCATCGGGAATATGACCCGAAATAATAGCAATGACCGCATGAGGGCACATATTGCGCATGAGCGGTAAAATTTCTAAACCACTGGCGCCTGGCATTTGGATATCGAGCGTAATCAGGTGATAATCGCGTAAAACCACTTCTTCTAAAGCAGTTTCCGCCGAATTGGCCGTATAGGCCTCCTGATGCCCACGCGCAACAACCGCTTGTGATAAAAAATGAATCAAGGCTTGATCGTCATCTACAATGAGTGTATTCATGGCACAACTCCTCGAAAGATCGGTCTCTTATACCTGTAAGTGTATCGTCGCTGATGTCACAGCCTCTTCCTGGTAAAGAGGAAATCTCAGCTGGAATATGGTACCCACGCCTTCTTCGCTATCTACTTCTACAGCCCCATCGTGGCGTTTGAGCATAGCGTGCACAATGGCCAGCCCCAATCCTGTTCCTTTTCCCTCTGGTTTGGTTGTATAAAAGGGTTGGAAAATGTCTGCCAACTTTGCCTGGGGAATACCATGCCCAGTATCCTGAATGGTCACACAAACTTCACGGTCTAATTCTCGAACACCAATGGTCAATACTTTCTCAACAGACGATTCCATGGCTTGGGCAGCATTCACGATCAAATTTCGAATCACTTGCTCTATTTGAGTCGGGTCACCAAAAATCTGAGCAATTTTAGACACATACTTACGATTGATCGT
>JBLHJX010000024.1:0-34113 GCA_047619225.1 Candidatus Latescibacterota bacterium | reverse complement strand
GTTGGGCGATACCTGCGAGCTGCCGGCCCTCACTCAGTGGGCTGACGGGTTGGCCCAACAGACATCTATGTTTGAGATGGAGGGTATGGCCGACACGCTCAAATCATACCCAGCCCTCTTGGAGGAGATCCGTTCTTTGATTTAGTGGTTGCACGGATTGAACAGGCATTTATGTTAATTTGGACAATATGTTTGAAACGCTTCCCGAATATTCTGGTTTTTTGACAGATTAAAATACCTCAATTTCCAAGACATACGATGACTCAGAAATTCTCTCGAACAAAATTTTCGATTTTGCTGTATGTGATTTGTTTGATCTCACTATCTGGCACCGCTTCTGCTCAAAAGCTCAAATTTGAATATGACATTTTAACTGGGGATTATATATATGCTGAGTTCTATTAAAAAACTGTTTGTCTATGTCAGAGATATTCATGTTGGGAAAAAAATATTCCTGGGATTTATATCTATTGTTGTGCTGATGGGCGTGGTGGCCGCAGTGGGATATTATGCCCAATATGAATCTGCGCGTGGATTTGGCCAATATAGAGAAATGGCGCGGGATACCAACCTTGCGGGGCGTTTGCAAGCCAATATGTTGATGGTGCGCATGAATGTGAAGGATTTCATTATTACAGGTAGTTACAAAGATTTGCAGGAGTATGCGGATTATTACAGGAGGATGTCGGGGTTTTTGGAGGAGTCACAGGTTGAAATTAAGGACCCTCAACGGGCGGCAAAAATTGATTCTGTAGAGGTACATTTACAACAATATATAAAAGCCTTTGACAAAGTGATTCAGTACAAAGAACAGCGTAATGATGCGGTTTTTAAGGTACTGGACCAAAAAGGCCCTTATATGGAAAGCACTCTGACGGGAATTATGATTTCTGCGCAAGAAAGTGGTGATCAATCGGTATCTTTTCATTCTGGGTTGGCGATGAAGCATTTGCTTTTGGCACGTCTTTATGTGGCCAAGTTTCTAGTAAACAATGATGATCGTTCTGCCAAACGGGTGCACCAAGAGTTTGGAAATGTAAAAGAACGATTGGGAATTTTGGATAAAGAATTACAAAATGAACAACGGCGGCGCATGCTTTCGAACATTTTGCTCGCTTTTGAAGACTACCAAGATACCTTTGAAAAATTGGTAACCCTCATTGTTGATCGTAATTCAATTATTGAAAATACGTTGGATCGTTTGGGACCGATGATTGCCAAAGATGTTGAAGATGTGAAACTGGATATTAAAGGGGTACAAGATCGAATTGGCCCCAATCTTGTGGCGGCCATTAATCAGAATATTTCCATTATCTCTGCGATGGGCATCTTTGCGATTGTTATGGGATTGGTGCTGACGTTTGTTATTACCTCGACATTTCGTCAGATGACAAACTCAATCGATAAAAATCAACAAGAGAGTGACAATGCCAGAGAATTGGCCGAAGCGGCCGCACAAACCAAATCTGATTTTTTGGCAAACATGAGCCACGAAATTCGAACGCCCATGAATGCGATTATTGGGATGGCGCATTTGGCTATGCGAACAGACCTTGATCCCAAACAAAAGGATTATGTTTCAAAAATCCACAGCTCTGGTCAACACTTGTTGGGCATTATTAATGATGTGCTCGATTTTTCAAAAATCGAGGCCGGAAAGCTCGACGTCGAGACCATTGATTTTGAGCTGGATCGGGTGTTTGACAATGTGGCCAGTTTGGTGGGTGAAAAAGCCTCGCAAAAGGGGTTGGAATTTATCTTTGATTTGGACGCTGAGTTGCCGCTTGATTTAAGAGGCGATCCGTTGCGCATTGGGCAGGTGCTTATTAACTATGCCAACAATGCAGTCAAATTTACGGAGACCGGTGAGATTATTGTTCGGGCTAAGAAGGTTAGTGAAACGGGTGGTGATTTGATGGTTCGGTTTGAGGTTCAGGACTCGGGCATTGGTCTTACGCCGGAACAAAAGGATAAGCTCTTTCAATCTTTTCAACAGGCCGATACATCTACGACGCGTGAATTTGGAGGTACAGGATTGGGTTTGTCTATTTCCAAAAACCTGGCCAACCTTATGGGTGGTGATGTGGGTGTTGAGAGTGAAGTGGGAAAAGGAAGCACTTTTTGGTTTACGGCACGTCTTGGTTTGGGACAGACCAAGAAGCGGGAATTTATACCTGCTCCCGATTTGCGCAATCGACGTGTATTGGTTGTTGATGATAATCTCTATGCCCGTCAAGTTCTCACAGATATGCTTTCTAGTATGACCTTTCGTGTAGACGATGTGTCATCGGGTGAAGAAGCCTTGTCGGCGGTGTCTGAAGCGGATACGGTTAGTGACCCTTATGAGATTGTGTTTATGGATTGGCATATGCCACCGGGAATGAATGGGATTGATACCGTAAGGGATATGAAGTTGCAACCTCTTAAGTCGCAACCTCATTCGGTGATCGTGACGTCTTATGGGCGTGAAGATGTATTCCAGAAGGCCAACGATGTGGGCGTTGATGTTACACTTGTTAAACCTGTCAACCCATCGCTTTTATTCGACGCAGCTATTCGTGTTTTGGGTGGCGAAACAACTTCTAACCATGAAGATGTTCATACATCAAGCATTACTTCGGAAATGTTGGTACCCATTCAAGGTACACGCGTTTTGTTGGCTGAAGATAACGAACTTAACCAACAGGTTGCTATTGAACTGCTAACACAGGCTGGTTTGGTCGTTGATTTGGCTGAAAATGGTCGTATTGCTGTTGAAAAAACACAACTTGAAACATATGATGTTGTGCTCATGGATATGCAAATGCCAGAAATGGATGGCCTTGAAGCCACACGCATGATTCGTAAGGAGTTTATGGACCTGCCTATTTTGGCAATGACTGCCAACGCGATGTCTATAGATCGCGAGAAATGTATAGAAGCGGGTATGAATGATCATATTGCCAAACCGATTGATCCTGATGATTTGTTGGGCAAGTTGTTAAAGTGGGTGCCGGCACGTGCAGATGCGCAGGTTTTGGAAGTTGAAGTGACACCATCTCCTGAATCCGTTTCACCAGGTAGTACACAAAATGGAATGCCAGATCCATTGCAAGCGGTTGCGGGACTCGATACTCTAGTGGGTATGCGCAATGTGGGCAATAACCGAGAATTTTACGAAAGGTTATTGCGTCAATTTACGACAGGGTCCGAATCTCGGGCTGTGCAGGTTGTGCGGGATCATATGGCGTCGGATGACCGTGCATCGGCGGAACGTGCCGTACATTCGCTTAAAGGCGTTGCAGGTACTCTTGGTGTTGCAGAATTGCAGGCTCGTGCACAAGTGCTTGAAACGGCCATTTCATTAGATGCAGATATAGAGCCTCATCTTGCGTCTGTGGATGAGGAACTCTCGCGATTGATTGTGGCACTTCAAGAGATTTATCCAGATGAGGAAACACCAGAAGAAGAAGGCAATATGGATAGTGTGGACCTGTCACTTGAAAATATGTCTGAGTTAATAAATGACCTTGAAAAACAAAAGCCTATTTGGGAAGAGGTGTGTGAAACGCTCAGCATAAATGACATCGAGGATTTTGGCAAACGGATTCAAGAAATGGGTCAAAAATACGAGTATGCAGCGCTTAGCGTTTGGTCGGAAAAACTCACTGAGCAAGCTTCTCAATTTGACCTCGACAACTTGTCAGAAACGCTTACCGAGTATCCTCGCTTTATTGAACAGTTGCAAAACCAAGCAAGCAAGGAAGGTGTCTGATGTTCCATCGTATGATTCTCATCAAAGTGGCACATTCATGTATTTTTTCCACTAAAAAGGTTTTGCTTTGAAACGTAACTTTATTAAGACAGTTGTATTTTTTGGTCTGTTTGCTGCCTGTATTATCGGTGTGCTTGTTGGTAGTGCATCACTTCGAGAGCAGGCCAAGCAGACTTGGCTTGATCAGGCCAACCGTAGTATGTCACGGACAACTGATGTGGGCATGTTTTGGTTGTCTTTGTTTCATGCACAGCTCCGTGGGATTGGTACTCTTTTTCATGGGTCTTCTCAGGTCAATGAAAATGAACTTTTTGACGCACTTGAAGTGACCGAATCAATTGAAGCTGCTATTCCTCTTAGAACCGTTGCTTTTGTAGAACCTGTTGATGATAAGCAATTGATCGTACGTCTGAGCACGGATATGGACGGTTTATTGGCACCTGGTGCCAACTTGGTTCATCAGGATGCCATTAGAGATGTGGTTAAACGCGCTATGAATCTACCTGATCATGTTTTAATGAGTTCGGTATTTTGGAATGATGAAGGGCAGGTTCATACTGTTTTGGCTTTTGCTGTGCCTAATGGCGATAAAATGGGTGTGCTTTTAACTCCCGTCGATTTGACAGCCATGATTGAAGGGCTTTATGCTTTACATATTCCCAAAGGCATACATTTGCGTTTACGAGAGTTGGCGGTTTCTTCGGGACAACAGTCGGTTTTTGTTATTGGTGATATGCAACCAACACCGGAAACGGTTCATACCTCTCACTTCATTACGGATAGTGGGCAAGCACAATGGGAATTTTGTTGGGATGTATTACCTGAGTTTAGAGAGGGTGCAGCAACTGAATTTGCGGATGTCGTACAATACAGTGGTTTTGTTGTTATTGGGTTGGCATTTGGCATGATCGGTTTGTTATTTATGCAAAATACACGTGTAAACAGACGCGTGGATGAACGCACACAAGAATTGCAAAAGGCCAGTGAACGGGCAGAAAAGAGCGCGCAGGAATTAACAAATACGCTTGAAATGTCTGAGGGGTTGCGTGTAGATGCAGATCTGGCAAAAGCAGAGGTAGATACGACCAATCGCGAGCTTAAGGTTGCTCTTCAGCAAGCAGAAACTGCACGCTTGGAGGCTGAACAAGCCAATCAATCGAAAAGCTCCTTTTTGGCCAATATGAGCCATGAGATTCGCACACCGATGAATGCCATATTGGGTTTTTCTGAAATTTTAGGAAGTATGATCCAGGACAAACAAGGCAAACAATATTTGCAATCTATTCAATCTTCGGGTAAGTCGCTTCTTACTTTGATCAATGACATACTCGACTTGTCTAAGGTAGAAGCCGGAAAGATTGACATCCAATATGGGCCTATCAATGTGCCTATTTTGGCACAAGATATGGAGCTGATTTTTTCATCCAAAGTGTTTGAGAAAAATCTCAACTTTGTTGTGGATGTGGATGATGATGTACCTGAGACAGTTATGTTGGATGAAACACGTTTGCGCCAAGTGTTGGTGAATCTGATTGGCAATGCCATCAAATTTACACGAGAGGGTCAGGTCAATCTGGTGGTTCGTGCTTTACAACGTGACAGTGTTGAACACCCGATCATTATCTTTGCCGTTTCAGATACTGGCATTGGTATTCCGAAAGATCAACAAGATACAATTTTTGGTGCATTTGAACAGCGTAAGGGGCAGTCGATCAACGAATTTGGTGGGACAGGGCTTGGGCTGGCTATTTCTAAACGTCTTGTGGAACTGATGAATGGTGAAATTCTTGTTGAATCGGAAGAAGGAGAGGGTTCGACATTTACGGTTTTGTTTCACGATGTTGAAGTTGTTGACCATGCAACGGCAAATATCCTTAAAAAAGAAGAAGAACTTGGGACGCTCATTTTTGAACCCGCCACCATTCTTATTACAGATGATGTGCGTCTGGATCGACAGCTTGTTCGTGGGTATTTGGAGCCGTACAATTTTTCTATTTTGGAAGCTGAAAACGGTGCAGAAGCTTTGGAGTTGGTGAAAGACAAACAACCCGATATTGTGTTTTTGGATATTAAAATGCCGGTTTTAGATGGGTTTAAAGCTGCGCAATTGATCAAAGGAAAAGATGGCCATAATACAACCCCTATTATTGCGTTGACGGCTTCGGCAATGCGAGAAACAGTGGAAGAAATTAGTCGATTTTTTGATGGGTATTTGCCCAAACCTTTGTCTAAAATGCAATTGGTACGTGAATTGGCGCGTTTTCTTCCTCACCATGTTGATACCTCACAATCTGTAGAGACACTTGAAACCTCAGAGGTCAATGATACGATAAGTGACGAAACGGTGGCTCGGTTGCCCGACCTGATTCAGGTTCTTGAAAATGAGACCGAATTGGTTGCCGAACTGATCTCAACACAGACCATCAATGATATTGAGGATTTTGCGGGTCGTATGCAGCAAACGGCGACTGAATTTGCATACCCTCCTCTTCAAGTGTGGGCAGATCAATTGATTGAAGAGTCGGCGATGTTTGATATGGATGCGATGCCACGGACCTTGGCTCAGTTTGCAACCCTTATTGAAGAAACGAAAGGGCATATGATTTCATAATGATAAAAAACGTTGAGTAAATGCACCTCAGATCTGTATATTGATCAGGCGGTCTTATGAATACTGCGGGAGTTAGGAGATTGCATGGAAACGAATAACAAAGATTTGCGCATTTTGATTGTTGATGACACTGTTAAGAACATTCAGGTGCTGGGAACAATTCTCAAACAAGAAGCCTATCAGATTAATGTGGCACAAAATGGCAAGCAGGCATTGGATGTGGTAGGCAAAGTGCGCCCAGATCTGATATTGCTTGATGTGATGATGCCTGAAATGGATGGGTTTGAGGCCTGTACACATCTCAAGGCAAATCCTGAAACGGTAGATATTCCGGTCATTTTTTTGACTGCAAAAATAGAAACTGAAGATATTGTCAAAGGTTTTGAGTTGGGTGCTGTGGATTATGTGACGAAGCCATTTAACCCTACTGAATTGCTTGTGCGTGTGCGCACACATTTGAGCATTCATTTGTTGCAATCGGCACTCAAGCATGCCCTGACAGATATTTCGCGGATGCAACGCGAGCAAGAAGCTTTTTTGAAGCGTGAACTTCAAAACAGATTGGCACCTATTGAACAACATGCCATGGCACTTGCCCAAGGTTCAGGTGGCGACCCCAATGTTATTTTGGAAGGTGTGCGGGGGTTGTCGGGTTTGGTGGGGCAAATGCAGCACATTCAAGAAATTGAATCGGGTCAGATTACGGTACAAAAGAATGCAGTTGAACTTGTTCCTTTGGTTGAAAAAGCAACTGCTGAGCTTCGCGGATTGTATGGTGATCTGATCAATATTCAATGTACTGATGAACTGACCACATCAACTGTTAATGTAGACCCCAATTTGATGATTGGGGCATTTCAGAATTTGTTTCAACATGCTGTTGAACACGTTGCGCCTTTGATGGATCCTACGGTGTCCATTCACCTTGTTAACGAAGGCACCGATGCGTTGATCAACGTGAGTTATGGTGGTGAAGCTGTTCCACCAGAACAATTGGCTATGTTTTTTGAAAAATTTAATGCCGATATGCCGCATACAGAAGGTACGGGTTTGGAAACGAATTATGCGTATCTTGTCACTGCTGCAAATGGGGGTGAAATTTCAGTTATTTCGGATGATATGGCAGGTACTACGGTAACGATTAAGTTGCCAGCTTAAAAGGGGAAGGCTTTCATAAACACAAGGGATCTTTATCTATGGGCGAAAATCAAAACTCGCGTATCCTGATTGTTGATGATACGGTTAAGAACATTCAGGTGCTTGGTACTATTCTTAAACAAGAAGGGTACCAGCTTAATGTGGCACAAAATGGCAAACAAGCCTTAGATGTGGTGGGCAAAATCAAACCCGATTTGATTTTGCTTGATGTGATGATGCCTGAAATGGATGGGTTTGAAGCCTGTACACATCTCAAGGCAAATCCTGAGACGGCCGATATCCCGGTCATTTTTCTCACTGCCAAAATTGAAACTGAGGATATTATTAAAGGTTTTGATTTGGGTGCTATCGATTATGTGACCAAGCCATTTAATCCTACGGAATTGCTTAAGCGTGTAGACACACATCTTTCGCTTTATCATTTGCGACGTAGGCTGGAAGAGTTGGTGGCTGAGCGTACTGCTCAATTACAACATCGGGTTCGCGAACTTGATGCGCGTGACAAATTGATGCACATGCAATCGTCGGCCGAATCTTTGAATGAAGTTTATGAGGCCATTCTTCAAGTGGTTGAAGATGTGTTTAAAGTTCGTCAGGCTATTGTATATCGACCTGATGATACAAATACTATGCTTGTTGTAAAAGCAGCTCTTGGCCTTGATGAATTAGGTGTGATACAAGATGCTGTTGCTCTTGGTGCACAACTGCCTATTGCAATTGGTAGCGATAATTTGGTTGCTCAGACTTTTCGAGATCAAAAATCTTGCACGGATGATAACGGGGCTGCCGCAACACCGATTTTGCACAATGAAAATGTGTTGGGCATTTTGTGGGTTGATACGCTTGGTAATGCTGAGTTGGATGTTGACGCAGAATTAGAAGCCTTTTGGCGTATGGGGCAAGAAACGGCATTGGTTATTCAATCGGCTCAGGTTACGGAAGACTTGGAGACAGGTGAAATTGATGTGTCCGCGCTGTTGAACCTGGACATTGAGGAATAATATGGCATTGTCTCAATCGCCCACAGATCTTTTGGAAAAAGATGTGTTGGGATATGTTCCGCCCCCAGATGAAGCCAAAATGCTTTGGCTCGCGCAGGGTTTAAAACAGCCCATTGAAGCATCTGTGTACAAAAAAGCCCCGCCTAAAGCGGGTTTGGATACTGGCCAAAATTTTTACATGATCAATGCAGGTCGCTTGCGCTTGGCTTTGCGTGAAGATGGCATGGTTGCCTATATCAGTGAGGTTGCTGATGGTGTGAACGACGAAGAGATTTTGGAAACATTGAAGATATGTAATTTGGTTGATACTGATATTCCTCCAGGGGGCCATATTCATGGATTGCTTTCACGCGGATGGGTTCAAGTTTGTGCTGGGCAAGTCGATCAAGAGTCTATTTCGACAAAATATAATTATCCTGGTGAACCAACCAAAGCATTGCCTATTGATACCCTAAAACTGATGTCACAAGAGATAGAAGGCTTGTGGGCCAAACCTGATATGGGTACGGCGTATCCAGGTCTGCATTGTGGTTTAACAGCACTTCCCGGCGATGTCCTGGCGACCATTCAAACCAAATTGGCACCTGTTGGTGGTTACGATATTTTTGGCCGTCATCTGTTGTCTAAACTTTCTGACCTTTCCCAGCCCAAATTGGGCGAGAATGTTGTTTTGGATGGGAATCAATTCCGAGCGTCTTGTTATGGTTATGTCGTATTGTTTGAAAATGTCTTGTCTATCAAACCACCCTTTTGGATCGATCAAGAAGCGATTCATTTGTATTGGTGTTTGCTTGATCATCGACCAAGACCGGTCACAGAACACGATGTGCAGGCATTTTTAGATAAGAACCATATTGTGGAAGGCATTCAACAGAAAATCATTGAGACCTTATTGACCGAAATTCCTGAAGGCAAACACACGTTAGGTGCCCATTTGGTGGCAGAAGCTGAGGCACCAGTACATGGTAAAGATGGGTATCTGGAATTGTTGGTTGATACACAAAAACGCATTGGTACATTGCACAATGATGGGTCGGTTGATTTTGGCGCGGTCGATTTTAAACCAGAGGCACAACCCAATGTAGAAATAGCAAGATTGCATCCTGCTTCGGTGGGTAAACCAGGACGTACCATTCGCGGTGAAATAGCAAAACCTCATCAGGGTATTGCAATGCGGTTAAATCAGGATGAGAGCATTCGCGTAGAAGAAAAAGAAGGTATCCTACATTATTTTGCAACCAAAGCAGGGGTTGTTAAGCACACGCGCACAGAAATTTTGATTTTAGATTTGTTGGTAATAGATGGCGATATCAACTATAAAACAGGCAACCTTAATTTTCAGGGTGAAATTTTCATTAAGGGCTCTGTTGGTCCCAGTTTTTCGGTTATTGCCAATGGTAATATTACAGTCGGCGGCAACGTTGAGATCGGTGCCAAAATTATGTCGAAGGGTAATATTCTTGTTGGCAAAGGGATTTCGGGTCGGAAAACCCGCGTGATTGCGTTGGGCCATATTCAAGCCCAATTTGTATCTGATGCTCTTCTTCAATGTGGGCACAATATTTATTTGGGCAATTATACCAGCGGGGCACAATTGCGTGCGGGTGCCAGAATTAAAATTGACAGTGCAACAGGGCAAAAAGGTGGGTGTGCAATGGGTGGGCAAATGTGGGCCTCTCATAGCATTGATGTATATATAGCGGGTGCTTCGAATCAGATGGCCACAGAATTGAATGTGGGTGTAAACCCAGAACAAGCCGAAAAATTGGGAGATATTGACACGCACTTACAAGAAGCCCATAAGCTGGTTATTCGGTACTTAAAGCGGTTTGACTTAGACTATGTCAATGTGCAACAAATTCAAAACATTTTGGCTGCTTCATCGGGGCCTCGTAAGAAGGTTTTGATTTTGTCGGCAAAACAATTGGGTGAAGCAGTGCAAGCACAACAACGGTTGACAAAAGCACGAGAAGAAATACGTGCCAAAGTGGATCGGTTACAATATCACTCTGTTATTATTGTGAGAGATCGGGTGATGCCGGGTGTTGTTATTCGCGTTGGTGATTATACTCAAAAAGCATTGGATGTTATTCGAGGACCGCGGTATAAAATTCAAAATGACAGACTGATAAGCAGATAAAACTCATGAATCTGACACCACAAAATCAACGCATTTTAATTGTGGATGATACCATCAAAAATCTTCAGGTATTGGGTACGATTCTTGAAAATGAAGGGTATCAGATTAATGTGGCATAAAATGGTGCTCAGGCCATAGAGATCACAAAAAAAGTGCAGCCCGGTTTGGTTTTGTTGGATGTGATGATGCCCGATTTGGATGGATTTGAGGTGTGTCAACGTTTAAAAGCCGATGAATCTGTTACTCATATCCCTATCATTTTTTTAACAGCGCGTACAGAAACAGAAGATTTGGTCAAAGGGTTTGAGTATGGTGCGGTGGATTATATAACCAAACCGTTTAATGCCACCGAACTTTTGGTGCGGGTGCGTACACATTTAAGTATTCATATGCTTCAATCGGCGCTTCGGAAAAGCCTTGAAGACAATGCGCGTATGCAGCGTGAGCATGAGGCTTTTTTACGACACGAGCTCAAAAATCGGATTACGCCCATTATGGGGTATTCTGATGCGTTGCAGCATACGGAGCTGAATGACATGCAAAAAAGATGGGTTACGACCATCTGTAACAGCACGCAAGACATGTCGGCACTCATTGATATCCTGAAAGATTTGCAAGATATTGAAGCGGGCACCATGATTCTTTCTAAAACAGCCTTGCCACTCAATGATCTTGTTCAAAATGTCGTTGCTGATGTACAAACGTCCTTTGATCATGCAAATATCAAGTTTGAACCGCCTGTAGAAACCATCTCTCTTGAGGCCGATGGCAATTTGCTTCGAGGCGTTTTTTATAATCTGATCAAGAATGCAGTGGAGCATGTTGCCGGTCTTGAAGATTTGGAAGCCCGTGTGGTTGAGGTTAGGGTGACACATACACCTTTATCGGTTAGGGTGACGATTCACAATAGTGGCACGTCTGTTCCTGAGCATTTGCTTGCGATGTTTTTTGAAAAATTCAATACACACGAAAAACAAGGGGGCACGGGGTTGGGTACGACCTATGCTTTTTTGGTTACACGCGCTCATGAAGGTGAAATTGCTGTGACATCGACGGAGACAGAAGGCACAATGGTTAGTGTGACTTTGCCAAAATGATTTAAAAAAATCTTGACATCCTCAGTGTGTTGGGCTACATTTTGTCCAGTTAGAATATAAAGTATTATTTTTTGGAGCATTATTGTGATTGCTTATACGTCCACTGTCAATACTACTATTGTACGCCTTGTAACAACAGGCGTAGTTGGTACTGTATGCCTTGTTGGCAGAGAACAGTGGAACGATTGTTAATTTGATTTTTTAAAATTGATTTGATCGGGCCCACTGTTGATAACAGTGGGTTTTTTTATTTATGGGAGGTATTAGAATGAAGTTTTGGAACCGCGTAGAGAAGACATATCAAAATACATTAACGGCTGTTGTAATGCTTACCACTACAGTAGGCGTTGTAGGTATTGTACGCCTTATTCAAAAACAGGAGGCAGCGTTGTGACGTGTCACAAATTGAACGAAATCTAAACCCGCTGCCGAGATTGTCTCGCAGCGGGTTTTTTAATTTATAAAGGAAAATGAGATGGAAATGACAGGTGCAGAGATCATTATCAAGTTGTTGGAACGTCAGGGTATCACACATATTTGCGGGATGCCTGGTGGGGCAAATTTGCCGATGTATGATGCGTTGTATGCCAGCTCGATCAAACATGTGTTGGCACGGCATGAACAGGGGGCGGGGTTTATGGCGCAGGGTATGGCGCGGACAACGGGCAAACCGGCTGTTTGTTTTGCCACATCGGGACCGGGTGCGACGAATTTGATTACGGCCATTGCCGATGCGAAGTTGGATTCAATTCCACTGATTGCCATAACGGGGCAGGTGCCGCTTTCTATGATTGGTACGGATGCGTTTCAGGAGGTGGATACATATGGTTTGACGGTGCCGATTACGAAACACAACTTTTTGGTGAGGTCTGCGGCTGAGTTGTTGGAGGTGATTCCTGAGGCGTTTCGCATTGCAATGTCTGGCCGGCCGGGTCCTGTGGTGGTGGATGTGCCCAAAGATGTGCAGTTGCAGATAGCGGTTTTTGATGCGTTGCCTGAACCGGGTGTTGCGGGAGATTTTTTAAAAATTGATAAAAATATGATTGATAAGATGGCTCAGATGATTGAAGAGGCCAAACGGCCCCTCTTTTTTGTGGGGGGTGGGATTGTGGCTTCGGGTGCGTCGGATCTTGTTTGCAGGGTTGCAGAGAAGGCGCATTTGCCAACGGTTTCAACCTTGATGGGGTTGGGTATCATGCCTTGTGATCACCCGTTGTTTTTGGGCATGTTGGGGATGCATGGTGCGCTTTATACAAATATGGCACTTGAATTGTGTGATTTGGTTTTTGCTGTGGGTGTGCGATTTGATGATCGGGCGACGGGCAAAGTGGCGCAATTTTGCCCGAATGCAAAGATTATTCACATTGATATTGATGAGAGTGAGTTGGGTAAAATAAAACAGCCTGTGTTGGCTTTGGAGGCCGATGCAGGGCAGGCATTGCAAATGCTTTGTGATCGGTTGCCCAATATTGCACGGCCGGATTGGATTGGGAAGGTTCATCGTTTGAAGTTGGATTATCCGCTTGCGACACCTGGGGATGATGATGTGTTTAAACCTTATGGGGTGATTTCACATGTGGCGAATGCGTTGGATGAAACGGCTATTGTGACCACGGATGTGGGGCAGCACCAAATGTGGGTGGCGCAGGCGTTTCCTTTTCAAACGTCTGGTCAATTGCTGACATCGGGTGGGTTGGGTACGATGGGGTTTGGTGTGCCAGCGGCGATTGGTGCGGCTTTGGCCAGGCCGGATCGGACGGTGGTGTGTTTTAGTGGGGATGGGAGTTTTTTGATGAATGTGCAAGAGTTGGCGACGCTTGCAGAGGAGAATTTGAATGTGAAGATTGTGGTGATGAACAATGGGTATTTGGGGATGGTGCGGCAACAACAGACGTTGTTTTATGGGGGGCGTGAAGAAGGGTCTTTGTTTCATGCACAGCCGAATCCTGCACATATTGCGCGTGCGTTTGGGGTGCCGGCTTGTGATTTGGGTGCGGTGGATGATCCGGTGGGTACGTTGCATCAAATGTTGAATGCGCCTGGACCGTGTGTGATTAATGTGCCGATTGGGGCGGATGAGATGGTGTTTCCGATGGTGCCACCTGGGGCTGCGAATAAAGATATGATTGAGGAGGTGGGTTGTGAGCGTGCTTGAATTGGCGGACAGACGAACGGTTTTGGAGTTGACGGTGAGTAATCATGCGGGGGTGATGTCGCATGTGTGTGGGTTGTTTGCACGGCGGGCTTATAATGTGGAGGGTATTTTGTGTATGCCGGTGGGGGATGGGCGGTGTAGTCGGGTTTGGCTTTTGGTGAATGAGACGGATCGGTTGGGGCAGATGGTTAAGCATTTGAAAAAGTTGGAGGATGTTTTTGAGGTGGAACGGCATGGGGCGGATCATGGGGTGTTTGAGCGGTTGGAGGCGTTTTTTCAGTGAAGGGGAAATAGGATAAAGACGGGTGTGTTTGATTTACTGATTTTTAGAAGCTGGTTTTTTTTCCTTTGGTTGCCTTCGGCGACTTACTTTTGCAACGACGCAAAAGTAAGCAAGAAGATGCGAGTAATTTGAGCATCTGAAGGATCGCCCCTCAAGTGCCGGGAGGCTGATTTTCCGCAAATACCTTTTGTGGGTACAAAAGATATAGCGGCCTGTCAGCATAGTTGCCAATACAAAGTATGTTGATGGACGGAATAGTGCGGAAAATCCAAACCGTAGCTTGCATGAGGTGATGGTTTAGAGTGTGCATTGCATGTTATTATTTGCGCCAGTTGCGATAGCGTTGCCATCGGTTTGATGATGTGGGGCGTTTTCTTAGCAATCGGAGGAGCATATAAACAGGGATGAGGCACAGGATTAACTTGATTTCGAATGTCATGGTTAGAGTCTTTCGTCTTTGTCAACCCAGCCGTCTACGAGAGTGATGATGCGATCTCCGTAGGCGGCGTTTTTTTCGGAGTGGGTGCATTGGATAATGGTGATGCCTTCGGCATTGAGGTGTTTGAAATGGGCCATGATGCGTTCGCCTTCGGCGGCGTTAAGATTGCCGGTGGGTTCGTCGGCGAGGATGAGTTTGGGTTGGGTGATGAGGGCGCGGGCAACACCAATGAGTTGTTGTTGCCCACCGGAGAGTTGGTTGGGAAAGAGGCCTTTTTTAGCGACGATGTTGAATCGGTCGAGCATTTCTGCGATGCGGCCTTTGCGTTCGTTGCCTTTTACTTTTTGGTAGAGCAAGGGTGTTTCTAAGTTTTCGGCCACCGTGAGTTCGTCGATGAGGTGATAACTTTGGAATACAAAACCGATGTGGTCGCGGTGGAGTTCTGTGGTTTGGCGTTCGTTGAGTTCATGTACGGGTTGGTCGTAGAAGAGATATTCGCCACCTGAGGGTGTGTCGAGCATACCTAAGATATGGAGCAATGTGGATTTGCCCGCACCGGAGGGGCCCATGATAGAGACAAATTCGCCTTCTTGGATTTCGAGGTTGATTTGGCGCAGGACAAATGTTTTGACAATGCCGTTTTCGTAGTATTTTTCGATGTTTTTGAGTTGGATCATGAATCCCAATCTCCCTGTAAGTCCCCCTTTGGAAGGGGACGATGGTTTGTTCTTTCGATTTTTAATGAGGTGCAGCTAACGCGTAATCGGTTGATTCATCAGCGCATCTTAAGAACCAAAAATCTTGTGGTGTGTCAATTGGAGCGACGTTCAAAAAGTATGGAAACTTCGCTGTCTGATGCTTCTGCGATTTGTACAAGGGACCATTCTTTGTCGTAGCCTTCTATAATTCTTCGGAGACATTCGGCGCGTTTCTCGTTGGGGTAGGCATGGGATGCCCAATTAAAGAGTTCCATACGGTAGTCGTATTTGCGTTGTTTGCCATTGACCACAACGGTGACTTCGACTTTGTCGTCGGTGTCTATAGGTGGTAGTTGAATGGATACTTTGGGCACGGGATCCCTCCTTCATAGAGGAATAAAAATCAAAAATTGGGATGGTTCAAATCAAACCCACCTTACAAGGCAACAAATATAACATGCTTGGTCGTGATCCACCTAAGACTTACTACATGGAGAATGTTGATCAGAGAATACACTTTGTGTTTGAATAGGTTTCGAAGAGGGACGATCAGATGGTTCTTAAACAAGCCTTAATCTAAATCTGGATGCTTATGTGGTGAGTCGATGCATTACATCTGTATATTTAGTAGCATTTTTTGAGCCAGATTTCGATTTGTATACTTTTCAACAGGTTATGAAAAGTTGGTTTTTTCAGCCTTCTAAAAAGTGATCGGTGGTGGTAGAGTGATGTTCGATAAGGGACACTTTTGGGTTTCAATTATTTATAAAAAAAGCCGATAATGCAGGGTTATCGGCTTTTTTAGATTGTTTTTCCCAAGTGAATGGGTCATCAATACGTCATTTGAACATCATTGTGCTTGTGAAGATCGTTCTTTAATATTTTCGGTAACGACGTGACCGTCGAAGAGATGGATGATTCGGTGCGCAAAACTGGCGTCGTTAGATGAGTGTGTGACCATGATGATGGTGGTGCCATTTTTATTGAGTTCGCCCAACAAGTCCATGACTTCATTGCCGTGTGCGGAGTCAAGGTTACCGGTTGGTTCATCTGCCAAGATGATGTTGGGGTTTGAAATGACGGCGCGGGCAACGGCCACACGTTGTTGCTGACCCCCTGAAAGTTGTTGGGGGAAGTGTTTTTCGCGATGTTTGATGCCCATATATTCTAAAGATTCGTCAACGCGTTTTTTGCGCTCTGGGGTGGGAATGCCCAAATAGAGGAGGGGCAGTTCAACATTTTCTGCTACGGTAAGTTCATCAATGAGATTGAAGCTTTGGAACACAAACCCGATGTTTTGCTTGCGGGTATTTGCACGTTCGCGTTCGGTGTGTTTGGCCACTTCTTCGTTATTGATGTAATATTCACCACTGCTTGGGTTGTCGAGCAAACCGAGAATGTTGAGCAGTGTGGATTTGCCACACCCTGATGGCCCCATAATGGCGACAAATTCGCCTTGGGTAATTTCAATGTTGACGTTGTTGAGTGCGGTTGTTTCAACGTCTTCGGTGACGTAGACTTTTTGAAGGTTGACGGTTTTGATCATGTAGAACTCCCTTTAGAAATCAGCAGGTGGTGGTTGGCCTATTGTTTTAAAATGAGCTTGTCGATTTCTTCGTAATTTTCATAAGACGATGTGACAATGCGTTCCCCTGGCATGAGGCCTTCGAGAACTTCGAAATAGTCGGGGCTTTGACGGCCAATGCGCACGTCGCGTCGTGTGGCTTCGTCTCCCGATTCGTTGACGACAAAGACCCAGTTGCCGCCTGTGGTTTGATAGAAACCACCGCGTGCGAGGAGTAAGGCTTCGGACGGGGCGTCGAGCTCGAGTTTGATTTGTAGGGTTTGACCGCGTCGAATGTCTTCTGGCACGTCATCTGTGAAAACCATATCCACTTCAAACTGGCCGTCTTGCACTTCTGGAAACACGCGCCGGATTTGTAGCTCATACGTTTTGCCCGCAAGCTCTATTTTGCCTTTGAGGCCTGTGGTGATGCGCGCAATATAGAATTCATCGACAGGTACGGTGAGTTTGTAGGTGTCAAGCACATCCACTTGGCCGATGCGTGTGCCTGGGCTAATGGTTGCACCAATGTCTGCATTGAGTTGTGAAAGCTGACCTGTGATGGGTGCACGAACGGTTAGGTTTTCAAGTGGGCGACGCACATTGTCCAATTGAAATTGTAGACTTGCAGCACTTTTTTGTAGCGACACCAATCGACTGATTTTAAAGATGGAATCTTGGCGCACGGTTATGATCATGAATTCTTTGAGTTTTTTTGCGTGTTCGAAATTTTCTTTGTTGGTTTGATATAAATCTTCTGAGTCCAAACCTCGTTTGTAAAGTAATGTGCTTCTGTTAAATGCACGTTCTGTTCGCTGCAAATCTAATTCGGCCTGCATAAGCCGTTGGCGGTTTTGGATGGCTTGTCCTTCTAAGTTGAGGCGTGTATTCTCCATATTGGTGATTTGTTCAAAGAGTGTGGCTTCTTGATTCATCACACGTTGCTCTGTATTTGGATTGGACAATCTTAGAATGGGTGTGTCTTTTTCGACCATTGCACCTTCTTCAAGAAAGATCTCTTGAACTTGTCCCCCTTCGAGTGCATCGATGTAATGCGTTTGAAAAGGCAACACAGTGCCGCGTTGTACGATAAATTCTTGGAAGGGACCACGGATCACTTCAGAGATCGTGATGCGCTCAACCTGCACGTTGAGTTTGGAACTGTGGTCGCCGAAGATGGCCATATAAACAACGGCACCTACAAAAGTGGCCACAGCAGCAATGCTGGCCAAGCGTTTGATCGTCCACTTGTTTACTTTGACCTTGCGATCCATACCGGTACCGCTTTTTTCGCGCTCCGGTTCTTGTTCTGTGGGTTTGGCCGTCGCACCACTGAGAAAGCCAGGTACTTTTTTTGGGCCAGCTGAGCCTGATTGCAGGTTCACAACGTTGCCTTCTTTTTGGTCTGGGGTTTGTTCTGACACCATCATATCCTTTGTCCTGGTGGATTGGTTTATAAAGTGGAAGATATAAATCCTTTTTGATAAGTCCAAGCCTGAATCTGTTGATTAACGAATGCCAAATAGAGATTAAGACTTCAGATGGTTTAGGTGTTCATTCTTGTATCCATTTGTAAAAGCATTAATCTTTCAAGTTCGTGTTTGAGTTGGTGCTTGCCTCGGTGAAGCCAAATTTTGACGGTGCCCAAAGGCACATTGAGTTCTTGCACAATTTCTTGATACGAGAGGTCTTTCATATATCGCAACCAAACGGCACGCCGTTGTGGTTTGGGTAATGAACGAATGCCACGTTTGACCAGACGCCGTTGCTCTTTTTTTAAAATTGTATCTTCGGGTGTGGTGGTTGGTGTTTGTTCGGGCAATTGCTGAATGAGTTTGGACTGTCTGTTGCGTTGGGTTCTTAAGCTGCGCAAGTGTGTGATGCCTACATTGAGGGCGATGCGGGTGAGCCAAGTGGTGAATGCCGAATCGCCTCGAAAGCGTTTGATGCCCAAAAATGCTTTGACAAAAACGGTTTGTTGGAGGTCTTCCAAATCGTCGGCATCTTGGGCGTAATTGGCAACAAGGGTGTGCACGCGTGCTTGGTGCATTTGATAAAGGGCGTTAAATGCGTCTTTGTTGCCTGCTTGTGCTTGATGAATGAGAATTTGATCGTGCTGTAATTGAGACATATCAACCTCGTTGTGTGTTGCAGAAGAATGAAAAAATTTACAATTTAATTATAGAGCGATTATTGTGCCAAAAATTCAAGTGATTGTTTTAATGATACTTATGTATTTTTGAGGTTTTTGGTGGGGTTTGAAAAGTGTCCGGTAGTGATACAGTGGTGTCCGATAATGAACACGTTGGAAATTTTGTGTTTACGGAAACATTAATTTATTAGGATGAGATTGAGCATCGAGTGGCGGTTTTTAGTCGAATACGGATTTGTACTTCTATGCCTTCGGCGACCTACTTTTTAAACGACTAAAAAGTAGGCAAAAAGTCGCCCCTCAAGTGCCGGTGGGGCTGATTTTCCGCAAATACCTTGGGTGGGTGCAATGAGTGAAGTGGCCTGCGAATGTAGGTGGTGTTAGGACATATTGTGTGGGACGGAATGGTGCGGAAAATCGGAGATTGCTCTGTGTGATGGTTTGGGGGAATCGTTTGTTGTATTGAAAAGTGTCCGATAATGATACAGTGGTGTCCGATAACGGACACTTTTGGTTTTGGTAGGAATCTCAATTTGGGTTCTGCTTGACTTTTTAACTTATTATAACAAATATGGTTGGCGTGAAAATGTGGCGGAAATGAGAGTTTGGCATACTTTGTGCCTTGTTAGAATAGGATAAAAACCGGTAAGGCGTATCCAGAGAAATAAATACACCAAGCTATGAGACCTGGGGCTTGCTTAACTAACGTCCATTGACTTGCTGATAAAAGGCCATTGGAATCACTCTATTTTCGCATCCTATACTCAACGGTGTAACTATTTTCTTGGAAGCCCCTTATGAAGACGTTTAATAAAATTTTGATTGTGGATGATGATCATGACGTGTTGTTGGCGGCACGGTTGTTTTTAAAACAACATGCCGAACAGGTGGTGACAGAACCCGATCCCAATTTGATTCCGACTTTGTTACAAGATGACACGTATGATGTGATTTTGTTGGATATGAATTTTGCGCAAGATGCCACCAGTGGTACTGAAGGATTCCACTGGCTCAAGCGCATTTTGGAGATTGATCCATCGGCAGTGGTGATTTTAATTACGGCTTATGGTGGGGTGGAGACGGCTGTTCAGGCGATTAAAGATGGGGCCGTGGACTTTGTGCTCAAGCCTTGGCAAAATGAGAAGTTATTGGCGACGTTGTCGGCGGCTTCTAAGCTTCGCAAATCGCAATTGGAAGTGGGCCATCTTCGGGCAGAACAGGTGCAACTGCGGGCCGATTTGGATGGGCAGTTTCCCGATATGGTGGGCACGTCTGCGGCTATGATGCAGGTATTTGACACGATTCAGAAGGTAGGGCAAACCGATGCCAATGTGTTGATTTTGGGCGAAAATGGCACGGGTAAAGATGCCGTGGCGCGTGCATTGCATCGACAATCGTCTCGGGCTGATGAGGCTTTTATTCGGGTAGATTTGGGAGCTGTGAGTGAGAGTTTGTTTGAAAGTGAATTGTTTGGGCACAAAAAGGGCGCCTATACCGATGCGAAAGAAGATCGTGTTGGGCGCTTTGAAATTGCTTCGGGTGGCACGCTGTTTTTGGATGAGATTGGCAATTTGTCGCTTCCTCTTCAGGCGAAGTTGTTGACTGTGTTGGAAACACGAACAATCACGCGTTTGGGAACAAATAAAGCTGTTCCAATTGATGTGCGGTTGGTTTGTGCTACGAATATGCCACTGCACGAGATGGTCGGACGCGGTGAGTTTCGACAAGATCTGTTGTATCGGGTGAATACGGTGGAACTGCCTTTGCCTGCTTTGCGTGATCGGTTGGACGATATTCCTTTGTTGGTGGATAGTTTTTTAGAGACGTATAGGAAAAAGTATCAAAAACCAGATATTCGCATTCAAGCGGCGGCATTTGATCGGTTAAAAGAATACGCGTGGCCAGGAAATATTAGAGAATTGCAACACGCCATTGAGCGCGCGGTCATTATGAAAGAAAAAGGCGCTTTGCGGGCCGAAGATTTCTTGCTTATGCCATCTGAGATTCCAGAAGGTGACAATGTTCATTTTGATGATTTCAATTTGGAGCGGGTAGAAAAGACGGTGATTCGCAAGGCCATTGAGAAATATCATGGCAATATCAGTCAAGCCGCTAAAGAATTGGGGTTGACGCGCAGCGCACTTTATCGCCGGTTGGAAAAATATGGCTTATAGACATTTTCGCTTGGTTTGCATTCTCCGGGTTGCTTTGCTTTGTGCCACGGCCTATTTGTTTTTTTATCTCATTTTTCAAACGGCTTATTATGCCACTTTGGTGATTGTGGGTGCGTGGTCCTTGTATCAGGTTGGCGCACTCATTCATTATGTAGAACGTACCAATCGCGATTTGACACGTTTTTTGCAGGCCATTCGCTACGAAGATTTTTCACAGTCTTTTAGTTTGGGAACAGGCTTGGGTTCGACCTATACAGATTTGAAAGAAGCGTTTAATGAGGTGCTTGATGCGTTTCGAAAAACGCGTGCAGACAAAGAAGAGCACTTTCAATATTTGCACACGGTGGTGCAACACATTGGCATTGGTTTGGTGTGTTTTGCAGCCGATGGTCGTGTTGAGTTGATCAATACGGCGGCATTGCGTTTGTTGCGCAAGCCTCATATTCGAGATATTCGTGAGCTTGAATCGTTTAGCAAACCTTTGGTTGATGTCTTGCTCAGACTTCGTTCAGGCGAAAAGACCCTGGTTAAGGTTGAAGATGATGACGAGCTGCTGCAGTTGGTGGTATATGCGACAGAATTGCGAATGCGTGGAGAAACATTTACGCTGGCTTCGGTGCAAAACATTCAAAGCGAATTGGAAGAGCAGGAGATGGAAGCGTGGCAAAAGTTGATTCGGGTGCTGACACATGAAATTATGAACTCGATTACACCCATTTCATCTTTGGCTTCTACGGTGCGTGGGTTGATTCCCGAAAAAGGCAGCGGAGAATATGAATTTGAAGCGTTGTCAGATGTGCATCTGGCCCTTGAGACGATTCAATCGCGTAGCCAAGGGTTGTTGCATTTTGTGGAGACATATCGTGAGCTGACGCGCATTCCCAAGCCCGATTTTCGTATTTTTCCGGTGTTTGAATTGTTTTCACATGTTGGTCAGTTGATGAAAGCAGATTTGGACGAAAAAAATATCGAGTTTCAATCGGCGATTGCGCCAGAGACATTGGAGTTGACGGCTGATCCCGATTTGGTCGAGCAGGTGTTGATTAACTTGTTACGCAACGCAGCACAAGCATTGAATGGCCGTGAAAATGGGCGGATTGATTTGATGGCACAATTGGATCGCAGAGGACGGGTGGTGATTCGGGTGCGCGACAATGGGCCGGGCATTTTGGCAGATGTGCAAGAACGCATTTTTATTCCGTTTTTTACAACCAAGCGCGATGGTTCAGGTATTGGTTTGTCTTTGTCGCGACAAATTATGCGTGTGCATCGTGGTACCATTAGTGTGCAGTCGAAATTGAATGAAGAGACGGTGTTTACGTTGCGGTTTTAACGCGGAGGGTAAGTAACTCAAAATGGACACGCTTTTAAAAACAGATTTACGTCAAGAGTACGATGCAAACGGGTATGTGATTGCCCGCAATGCTATTGATGCGGGTTTGGCACAAGAGACGGTTGATCATGTGCATTGGTTGGTTCAGAAATATCCAGATTTGCGGCCTGAACGGTTACATCACAATTTATTGGCGCATGACCCATTCATGCATCGCTTGGTGGGTGATGATCGTTTGTTGGATATTGCCGAGCAGTTTATTGGGCCTCATATAGCGTTGTTTGCTGCGCATTATATTGCCAAGAAACCGCAGACAGGCCAGGCCGTGCAGTGGCATCAAGATGGGTCGTATTGGCCGCTTGAACCGATGGAAGTGACTACGCTGTGGGTGGCGGGTACGGATTCAAGAATTGAAAATGGGTGTATGCGTGTGTTGCCTGGGACCCAAAACAAACATTTGATAAAGCGTCGAGAATTGATGGAATTGGATACCGATAAGTTTGTTCTTGGTGTGGGCATTCGACCCGATCAAATTGATGAATCTGATGCGGTGGATCTTGAACTGAATGCGGGTGATATTTCGGTTCACAATCCGAATATTATCCATGGGTCCAATGCAAATACGTCGGATGATTGGCGGGTGGGATTGACGTTGCGGTATATTCCAACGAGCACGTGGGTGAACAATGAAGGGCATGAAAATATCTTGCTGCGCGGCAAAAAAGTGGCGGGTGTTCAAAATGTGTACACAGATCGCCCTCGGTTTAAAGAAGGTGAACATATGAGATTTGAAGGTTGTGAGCGGTGGAATGATTGAGTCTTGAAGAATAAAGGGATTAAAATGAAAACGCCGAGGCATTTTAACCCCTCGGCGTTTTTTATTGTGGGGAACATATCTCTTGCTTGTCTTTCTATTTTTTGGATTGTATCTTGGCATCCGTCAGAGAGATAAGGATTAATTATTCTGAAGACTGTCTTCGTTTTTGTGTCTGGCGATATCGAACGGCCATTTCTTTTTTGCGCCACGTTAAAAAATCTTGTTCGTGGGTGTCGCGGTTTTGTTTGGAGGGTGGGGCAGGTATGTCGATGGTGCCGTAAGTGATGGTGGTTTTTTTGCGTGAGCGGGCCACAATTTCGCCTTGGCTAATGATGAGGGTGACACCGACGTTGGCTTCGACGATGGGCACGCCATTTTCACGGGCGCGTGCTAAGACGGCTTTGTCTTGGGCCTTGGAGCGAGACCCGAAAGAGGGAATGAGGAGATAACGCGCGCCGTCTAAGACAGGAATGCGCGCAATGTCGGCATTCCAGCGGTCGTTACAGATGAGAAAACCCGCACGACCATAAGGCGTTTGAAAAGCGCGACTGTTTTTGCCGAGGCGGTTGTACCACCACGAGGAATGGTAGCCTTCGGCCAGTTGCATTTTGTGATATGTGCCACGCAGACGACCGGCTTGGTCAATGAAGACGGCACAGTTGTAAACGTCTTTGTCAATGGCTTCGGCCAATCCAAAAGCAAGGCACATATTGAGTTCACGGGCCAAAGCACGGAACCTGTTGATGACGGGGCTGTTAAGGGATACGGCGACGTCGCGCATTTGTTTGGCGGATACTGTTCCGGCGATGATTTCGTTGACGACATATCCTTCCAATACACCTTCGGGCCCTAAGGCCAATTCGGCACCGTTTGCTGCTGCTTCGCGAAACATGGTTTCTAATTGATTGGCGTTGGTCTCTAATTCAAATTTTTTGGGCACAAAGGAAATGGCAGCCGCTTTGACTTGTTGAAACATGATCGTGACCTTTCTGTTTAAGATTTGGGACAGGTTTCGAATGTTGCATTCTAATGATATCTTTAGAAAAGACAACCTATTTTCAGAGGTACTGTGAATTATCCTGTGTGAATCTAATATATCCCAATTCACGTTATTAAAATATGGCGTCTATTTAACATGACCAAGAGGTGTTCAATGAAATTTGTAATCACTTGTTTAACCTTGTTCGCATTGTTAGGTGATGTTCAGGCTGATGGTCCCTATCAAGCCACGGGTATAAAGATTTGTGAAGTGGATCAAACGAGTGCGATTATTTGGGCACGTTTGACGCGCATTTCTGAACGTCTAAGCAAAGATCATCCGATGCCAATCGTTCAGTATAAAGATCCTGAAACGGGTGAACTTAAACCACGCAAAGGGAGGCCCAATCGCGCACCTGTTGTCACATTTCCCGAGGGGTCGGATGTTCACGCGATTGAGGGTGCTGCACCGGGTATGACAGGGGATGTGCGGGTGCGGTATGCTGTGCAGGGTGCGATGGATTGGAAGGAAACAGATTGGCAGGCTGTGGACCCCGATCGCGATTTTACGCACCAGATTAAGTTGGTGGATCTGCAACCTGGGACGGCGTATCAAATTGAAGTGGAATCGCGTGCTGGTGAAATGGGGCAAACGCTTACTGGACAGTTTCGAACGGCACCGTCTGTTGATCGCTCTGAGCGGATTGTTTTTCATGTGACGACGGGTCAGGCATATGGTGATCAAGATTCAGAGGGGGGTGGGTATCGTATTTATCCTGCGATGTTGAAGCGTGATCCAGACTTTTTTGTTCATACCGGTGACATTCTCTATTACGATGGTAAAGCGAAAACATTGCCCCTTGCACGTTGGCATTGGTCGCGGATGTTTGGCTTGCCGACCAATCTGGAATTTCATCGCAATGTATCCAGTTATTTTATTAAGGATGATCATGATACGTGGATGAATGATTGTTGGCCGACGCGTGAAACACAGTTTATGGGTGATTTTACGTTTGAGCAAGGTTTGGGTGTTTTTCTTGAGCAAGTGGGTATGGGTGAAAGTACCTATCGCACGGTTCGGTGGGGTAAAGACTTGCAAATTTGGATGGTGGAAGGGCGTGATTTCCGAAGTCCCAATACGATGCCGGATGGTCCCGATAAGACCATTTGGGGAGCGGAACAAAAAGCTTGGTTTAAGCGCACTGTTGAAGCGTCGGATGCAGCTTTTCGTGTGCTTATAAGCCCCACGCCTGTTATTGGGCCAGACCGCGAGCGGAAAAATGACAATCATGCCAATGAAGGGTTTACGCATGAAGGAAACGAATTGCGTCAATTTATTGCCGAACAAAAGAATATGGTTGTGGTTTGTGGTGACCGGCACTGGCAATACATTTCTGCCGATAGCGCAACGGGTGTGCGCGAATATTCTTCTGGCCCAGCGAGTGATGGACATGCAGGAGGGTGGCCTAAAGACAAACGTTTGCCCGAGCACCGTTATCTCAATGTGATTGGTGGATTTATGGAGGGTGTTGTGGAACGTGAGGGTGACAAATCTGTGTTGATCTTTCGCCACTTTGGTGTGGATGGCAATTTGCTCAATGAAGATCGGTTTACAGCCCAATAATGAACGTGGATTCAGACAGATTGTGCACACGAGGTTTTGGCTATGATTCAAGCGCGTTGGAGGCACTTATGGAATATGTCATAGAAGCAGGAGGAGACTCTCATTGTCAGTACGGGTAATTTGGCAGTGTTTTCTGATTCGGTGGATTATGTCATTCAAAGAGTGGGTGGCATACGGCGCACCCTTTTTGGCGGTGAGGGTATGTTTATGACACGCTTAACAGGACCTGGTCGTGTGTTGATGCAATCTTTGAAGCGAAAGCGTGAGAAATCAATAAGTACTTGACAGGAACATCGAATTTGTTAATTTCATTTTGAAATGGTCCATAGTCTTGGAACAAATGTTTACAAAGGGCAGGTCCATTATAAAACCCCGCGTCACGTTGTTGGCGCGGGGTTTTATGCACAAGATTATATTTTTCATACAGTAGATTCAAATTGATTTATTTTGGATTTTAACAAAAAAAGATTCAAAATTGTAACCGGCATCACATGTTTGTTTCTTCTTTTAATTTATTTTGTAATAAAAGGGGTGGGTTGTATTATGTTCCTCATCCGAAAACCGCACGAGCTTAGCCTACTATCCACAAATATACTTTCTCTTAATAAGGAGAATCCCCATGGATTCAGAAGAAATTAGAAACCAAATTAAAGGATTTATTTCCAATGCTGCCAATATTGATCCCAGTCAAATTGGCGATAATGCTTCCTATAAGGATGATTTGGGTTTGGATTCTTTGACGATGCTTGAAATTTCTGTTGATTTGGAAAGTGAATTTGATTTGATCGTGCCCGAAGAAGAGTTTGCCAATATTAAAACTGTTCAGGATTCTGTAGATCTGGTTCATAAATATTTGGCTACGATATAGAATCTGAGGTTAGATATGAAGCGTGTTGTCATTACGGGGATTGGTGCTTTTACCTCTATTGGAACTGGGTGCCAAGATTTTTGGAAGGCTCTGCTTAGCGGTCAAAGTGGTATCAGCCCTGTCGAATCGTTTGATACCAGCAAGTATGCTGTACATGTTGGGGGCGAGATTAAGGCTTTTTCACCTGCGTCTTATATCAAAACGCTTGAAGCACAAAAAATTGGGCGGACGTCACAATTAGGCATTGCAGCAGCAAAACTTGCCTTGGAAGATGCTCAGGTGGATATGGCTGCGCTCGATTTGACCCGTGCTGCCATATCTATGGGTACAACATCGGGTGAACCCAATCAAATTGAACAGTTTGATGACTATTTTGTCGCCGACAACCTCCAGGCGGCAGGTGATGAGATGCTTACCCTTTATCCATGCCATCATATTGCTGCTTATATGGCTGCCGAATTGCAGTTTATGGGGCGCAATACAATGATCCCAGCAGCTTGTGCAGCAGGCACTTATGCCATTTCTCACGCATTTGATATGTTGCGTTTGGGGCAAGCCGATTTGGCGCTGGCAGGTGGGGCCGATTCGTTTTCGAGGATCACCTATTCGGGGTTTGCCCAGCTCAAAGCCATTGCGCCTGAACGGTGTCAGCCGTTTGACAAAAATCGCAAGGGTATGATTCCCGCCGAAGGTGCGGGTGTTTTGGTATTGGAACCTTTGGAACGTGCATTGGCGCGCAATGCACGCATTTATGCCGAAATTGCTGGCTGTGGGCTGTCGTGCGATGCCTTTCATATGACAGGTGGGCATCCTGAAGAGGCGGGGTCGGTTAAAGCAATGGAAAATGCGCTTTTTGAAAGCGGTGTACAACGAGAAGAAATCAGTTATATTAGTGCACACGGGACAGGCACCCCGACCAACGATATGCATGAAACACGGGCGGTTAAAAAGGTGTTTGGCAATCGCTCTGGGCAAGTGCCCATTAGTTCGATAAAGTCGATGTTAGGGCATACAATGGGGGCAGCTTCAGCTATTGAAACAGCGGTGTGCGCCCTGGCTGCATACACAGACCGGATTCCACCCACGATCAACTTAGATGAATCCGATCCTGAGTGTGACTTAGATTATGTGCCGAATGAAGCCCGTGAACACAAAGTTTTTGCTGCTATGAACAATGCTTATGCTTTTGGTGGGGTGAATGCGTCACTGATTGTCAAAAAGTTTAAGGATGCATGTTAATATGTCACAACGCGTCGTGATTACAGGAAAAGGCATCATTTCTTCTTTGGCCGATCAAGCGGATACTTTGCACAATGCTTTGTGTGCGGGGCAATGTGGTTTAGGTTCTATTGGGCTTTTTGAAACTCAGCACATGGGCGGCGAAGTGCCCAGTTTTGATGCGCGTGCTTATTTGGGCGATGGAAACTTGCGTCCCTTAGATCGCATTGCTCAGTTGGCGGCAAGTGCGGCACATTTGGCCCTTGAAGACAGTAATTGGACGACTGAGATGCGTGCCGAACAAGATGTGGGCATTGTTTTGGGAACTGTATTCAGCAGTGTACACACCATCGGAACATTTGACCAATTGGCTATCAGGCGAGGGCCTCGTTTTGTCAAACCGCTTGATTTTGCCAATACAGTGATCAATGCGGCAACGGGACAAACGGCTATTTGGCACAATCTTCGTGGCATTAATTCAACTTTGTCCACAGGTGCCAGTTCGGGGTTGCAGGCCATTGGTTATGCTTCTGATTTGATTCGAAGTGGGCGTATTTCTATGTTGTTGGCCGGTGGTGCTGAAGAGTTGTGTTTTGAAACAC
Source organism: Candidatus Latescibacterota bacterium (assembly GCA_047619225.1). GTDB lineage: Bacteria > Latescibacterota > UBA2968 > UBA2968 > UBA2968 > JABIFK01. Next base: position 5,447 of record JBLHJX010000024.1, on the reverse strand, counting down.
TGTTTGGTTTTGAGCGTGCCAAGTTGTTGGGCAAGCGTGTCGAATCGGCTGTGCCATTTGATGCAGGTCGAACGGGGTTGATTGTCGGTGAAGGGGCTGCATTTCTGATGTTGGAAGATGCCGAGAAAGCACAAGCGCGAGGTGCCTCAATTATTGGGGAAATTAGAGGGTACGGCACAGCCTTTGACCCTCATCGCGGTCAAGATGCCGACAAATTGGGCATGGCTATGGGCATGGCTATTCGTGCAGCATTGGCTCATTCCAAATTAAATATTGAAGACATTGATTGTATCAGTGCATCGGCTTGTGGCAGTCCAATGGGAGATCGGTGTGAGGCCGAAGCGATTGCCGCTGTGTTTGGAAATCAAACGGCATCGTTGCCCCTCACGGCAATTAAGTCGGCTCTGGGTGAAACTTTGGGTGCGTCGGGCGCGTTGCAATCGGTTGCGTTAGTAGAACATATGCATCACGGTGTGTTGCCAGGTATTTGCGGGTTTAAAGCATTGGAAGATGGACTGTATTTGCCGATGGCAAAAAAAGAAAATTGCACAATACCGATGCAAAATGGTTTGGTACTGTCATTTGGACTGGATGGCAATATGTGCGCACTTGTGCTTTCAAAAGCTTAAATACAAAACGATTTATTTTTATGTGCTTTCAGGAGTTTAAATTTGTCTACAGAATCAAAAAAATCCAAGATTGGCGATTTGGTGCCTCGCATGATGGCGCAGGGTTATACTTTGGAAGACGTGACGTTTCGCCGCAATTGGGTTGAACAAAAAACAGGTGTTTCTTTGCCACACATTGCCAATTGTAGCATTCCCACCGAGGTTATGCGGGGCAATATTGAAAATCCTATTGGGGCGGTGCAAATACCTGTGGGCGTGGCGGGTCCATTAAAGGTGGAAGGTGACCATGCTCAGGGTACTTATTATGTGCCTTTGGCCACCACAGAAGGTGCGTTGGTGCGTTCATATGAGCGTGGCATGGTGCTGTTGACGCGTTGTGGTGGGGTTTCTGCACATATTTATCAAGATGAAAATCGTATTGCACCTGTGTTTGTTTTTGATACCGTTGCTCAAGCGCATGCGTTTGCACAACATGTACCAAACGATTTTGAGCAATTGAAAAGTTTGGCAGAGTCTACCACCCGTTACGGCAAGTTGTTGCGGGTTGAATGTTTTCCTGTCGGGCGAGAAGTGCAGGTTAATTTTTGTTTTTATACTGCCGATGCCCAAGGTATGAATATGATTATGAAGGCGGCAGACTGTGCCTGCCAATGGTTGGTTGAAAACAGCAACGCAACCGATTATTTTATTTTTAGCGGTCTCAATTCTGAAAAACGGGCCAGTGGGTTTTTGTTTGCTGGAGGCAAGGGCAAAAAAGTTGTGGCAGGTGCCTTGTTACCTGCCCGGCAGGTGCGTTTGTATTTGCACACAACACCACAAGCATTGTGCCAGGTGTGGCATCATACCGTGTTGGGCCATATTCAGGCCAATGCAATGGGTTACAACGGCCATTATGCCAATGGTCTTACGGCTTTGTTTATGGCCTGTGGTCAAGATGTTGCCAATGTTGTCAATGCGTCTGTGGGGATTACAAATTTTGAATTGACAGATGATGGTGATTTGTATGCCAGTGTGACTTTGCCTTCCCTCACTGTGGCTACCGTTGGGGGGGGCACGGGATTGGGTAGCAGTCGGGAATGTTTGGAGATGCTGGGCTGTTTTGGGGCAGGTCATGCACCCAAATTTGCAGAAATTGTTGCTGCCACACTCTTAGCTGGTGAGCTGTCTATGGGTGCGGCTATTGCCAGTGGTGAGTTTGTTGCTGCACACGAAAATTATGGACGCAACCATCCCCAAGAAAACAGGGCGGTATGAAACGCGCTTTCAAAGGGCTTCGGCTTCGCGAAGGACCTGGAGATCGGTATGATGCGGTGGTCATTGGTGCAGGCATTGGTGGATTGACATGTGCCAATTTGCTTGCCAAAAGCGGTTTGCATGTGCTCATGGTTGAACAACATTATATGGTTGGCGGTTATTGCAGTACCTTTCGCCGCAAAGGATATACTTTTGATGCGGCAAGCCACTTTTATCCTCTCTTAGGCAATCCTTCTTCTATTACAGGCAAACTCCTTCGCGAATTGGGTGTAACAACCGAGTGGGTCAAAATGGATCCGGTCGATCATTTTCGGTTTCCCGATGGTTCTCAATTTTCGGTACCCGCCGATTTTGATGCTTATATTGCCAAGCTCAAAGCCGAATTCCCTAAAGAAGCATCTGCACTGGATCGTTTTTTCAAGGCCGTCAACGAAACTTATCGGCTGGGTTTGCTCTATTTTTTTCGCTGGCGTAATACCCCGCGTCTCGATCCCTACCGCAATCTAACAGTCGGCCAAATGCTCGACGAGCATTTCGAAGACCCAAAACTCAAACTGCTTCTTGTTGCCGATGGTCCTCACTGGGGTTCTCCGCCTAATCGCACATCTTTTGTTTTCGATTCGATGCTCCGGTTATCGTATTTTTTGGGCAACTATTACCCGGTTGGCGGGTCTCAGGCCTTTGCCGACGAGTTGGCTCAGCGCTTTGAAGAGCGTGGTGGCCACATTTTGATGAATTCCAGTGTTGTGCGAATTCTATCTGAAAAGGGTCGGGTATGTGGCGTTGAAATTGAAACGGGTCCCAAACAAAAACGTTTTACCAAACGTGTTCGAACCCCTGTGGTCATTTCGAATGCCGACTTATTGCAGACTTTAGAAAAAATGTTGGATGTCGACCAAGTCGATCCTGCTTATATGCGTCATATACGTTCGTTGCGACCTACCCATCCCTGTTTTTTAACGCACATTGGTTTAAAAGATGTGCCTACAAAAACGCTTTATGATATACAGGGATATTATTGGAATGAATGGGATCCAAACTTATTGGCGCAAAATGGGTTAAAGTTTAAGATTTTTATACCCACACTTTTTGAACCCAAAATGGCACCCGAGGGCGGGCATGTGATGATCATCCAAAAGGTGCTGGATATGGATTATTACAAAGTGACCGATTGGGCGTCACATAAGGCGTCTATTGAGCGTTATATTTTGGACAATTTGGAGCAACTTGTTCCGGGCATTAAACAAAAAATGGTGGTGAAGTTAAGCGCATCGGCGCTGACATCCTATCGCTTTACACGCAATTATCAAGGGGCCATGCTGGGCTGGGAAATGTCACCCGAACAGCTTGGTGAGAACCGTGTGGGGATTACTGGGCCTATAGAAAATCTCTTTTTTACAGGGCACTGGACACAACCTGGTGGGGGTATCACGCCTGTTATTGTGTCGGCCATGCAAGTGGCCAAAGCAGTGACCCAAGGTATAAAAAGTGTGGTGTCACAAGCTACAATACCTTAGGTAGAACCCCCTCTTGGTTTATTTATACAGAAACCCGATCATATTCATTAAACATTAAGGTGACCTATGTCAGAAACGACAAAATCAACACAAGAATCTGAGGCAGTTGATGTGCAATCGTCTCAGAAAAATGCAAATGCGAAGGGTTCAGGACCTGTCCTCAAAAGATCATCACGTAAGTGGTGGTGGTGGGGTGGTGGTGGGGTGGTTGTCCTGTTTTTGATCTATTGGGGCACGGTGAGCTACATAGATCGGGTGGGATGGGTATTTTTTCATACGGGGCGCGAAGCTGTTGTGACGTTGAGCAAAATGGCCAAGGCTATGCAAATGCGCGATTTGGCCACGGTTGAGTCGCTTTATGCACCGTCATTTAAGGGTCAGGCACTGGGGTTAGAAGCACATAAACTGACGGACGATCGCGATGGGGTGCGCACGTATACATTTCAGGCAGGCGGCGAAATACCCAACCGACAGACTGCGCTTGCACAATGGCAAAGCTATTTGGATGGGTTTGAATCGATAGAAGAAGTGGGGCTTTATATTCATCGTTTGGAAGACTGGCAAGGTTCGGGCAATGTGGTGGCCAGTGTGCGTTTTGAGTTGATCGGCACGCCCAAAGGTGAGAGCCAACCGGGTATCGACCGCGCACTTTTTCGGATGCATTTTGATCGCAATGGTGAAGCCTCATATCTTATTCAACAGGTAGAATTGATTGCGGGCGATCGGGTGATCAATTCGCGTCCACTTTTTGTGGATGTGGCACCTGCTACGGGCATTGATTTTAAAAATCAGTATTATCCTGCATTTCTCACGCAAGAACTTAAGTTTGGCATGCTGCGATATGGTCCGGCGGGCATAACAGCGGCCGATTTTGACAGTGATGGGTTTTGCGATTTATTTGTACCCGACGGCGTGGCGTCAAAGTTGTTTCGCAATTTGGGAAATGGACAGTTTGACGATGTGACGGCATTGGTTGGGTTGTCGGACCTGAGTGGTGTGAGTGTTGGGCTGTTTGCTGATTATGACAATGATGGTGATCAAGATTTTTTTGTGAGTCGCACGTTTGAACCCAATCAGCTGTTTGAAAACCGTGGCGATCAGTATGTTGATGTGACGCCCCAATCGGGTATTGATCCTGACAATTGTACGACGGTGGCTTCTTGGGCCGATTATAACAACGATGGATTTCTCGATTTGTATGTGGGGCGCTATTTGGAACCGCGTGAGCGCATTCCCACCACGTTTTATGCGCGTAATGGCGAGCCCAATCAGCTTTATAAAAACAATGGCGATGGCACGTTTACCAATGTGACAAAAGAAGCCGGTGTAGGCGAGGTGGGGTTGTGTTTGGGTACGGCATTTGGCGATTATAATGACGACGGGTATCCCGACTTGTGGGTATCGAATGATTTTGGTCGCAAAACACTGTATAAAAACAATGGCGATGGCACATTCGACGATGTGACGGTGGAGACGGGTACATTGGCTTATGGTGCGGGGATGAGTTCGACCATTGGGGATTATGACAATGATGGGCATTTGGATCTTTATGTGGCGCATATTCGTTCTGAAGAAGGCTGGTTTGCCGAGTGGCCAACCGTGTTGCGGTATATGGTCAATTCGTGGCGGCAGAGCGTATGGATGACGGATATGCCATTGTATTTTCAAATTCTCCAGCAATCAGGTTTTCAGTTTGTGCAAGTTTTCCAAGATATGGCTTCGGGCAATACGCTGTTGCGCAATAAGGGTGATGGCACGTTTGAAGATGTGACTTGGCATGCCAATGCCAATCCGCCAGGTTGGTTTTGGGGCACCAATTTGGTCGATTTTGACAATGACGGGTGGCAAGATTTGTATGCGGCCAATGGCTGGGTTTACAATGAAAAAGGTACGGAGATTGAACTGGAATTTTTAAACAGTGTGGTGAGTGAACAAAAGCTTTACAAAACAGGTTATTTGTTTGATCCCAACTATTTTGGTGCGCGTTCATGGCACGGTTGGGAGCGCAATCGGTATTTGCGCAACAACGGAGATGGCACGTTCAAAG
>JBLHJX010000023.1:0-34234 GCA_047619225.1 Candidatus Latescibacterota bacterium | reverse complement strand
GTGAGAAGCCGCTGTGTTGGGATATGGAAAAATCACCTGATGAGATCATCACCGACGGTGAGGCTGTGTTTGCCGCATTGGAGGCATCTCAGAGCCTGATGGTGATGTCGGCACAATATCCGGCATCAATTCCGGTTTATCGCAATTTTTATATACAAGAACATGGGCAGTGGGATGATGTTGTATCTGTTTATATGGAGATGGAGGTCAATGGGCGCAAGGGGCCTAAATTTGGCGAGGATATTTGGGTCGATTTGGCATCTCACCCGTTGAGTTTGGCAATGGGCTTTTTGCCAGGGCATGAAATTGATTGGAAAACGGCACAGTGTGTGATTGATGAACGGGAAAACCGTGCACATTTTGAAACCGTTGGCAATGGACGGCGCTGTGTGGTTGATATTTTACTTCGCGACATTGATGAAGGTTCGCCGATTCGTCGCTTCGGTGTGAACGGTTTTTGGGTTGATTGGCAGGGTTATGCTGATGATGATGGCATTTATCGGGCAAAATTGACGCATGGTGATAAAGCCGTTTTGTGCAATGATTTTATGCATATCCTCATTGAGGATTTTGCTGTGAAAGTGCGTGGTGATGGTGGGCACATTTGGGTGTCGGGACAGGATGCTTTGCAGAATCTGAAAGATCAGATTGCATTGTTAAAACTGGCTCGCTGATGCCATGAAAGACGCTCTGTTTGTCGCCTATCACTATCCGCCAATGATTGCGGGCTCGGCCCGGGTAAAGGGTTTGGTGCGATATTTGCCTGAGTTGGGATATCAGCCCCATATTTTAACGGCAACCACCTATGGGAAAGAGCCCTATCCTCAGGTGTATCGCGCCCATGAATTACTCGGTTTATACCGGCTTTTGTTTAATTGGAAACAACGCGATCTACCATCTGTTCAGCGATCGTTTGATCGAACACGCGTGTGGGGCGTTCGCAACTTTGTTCGCCAATGTAAGCGGCTGATGCTGGTTCCCGACGGGCAAATGGGTTGGTTGCCTCATGCACTTTGGGTTGGTTTGCGGCTCATTCGACAACATCGCATTCAGGTTTTGTATTCTACTGCACCTCCATTTTCATCTCATTTGTTGGCGATGGGGTTGCAGATGTTGACGGGTTTGCCTTGGGTTGCAGACTTTCGAGATACGTGGACATATGACCCGCTTGAGGGCGCATTGTTGGATTTGCCCATGCGTTTGAAAATGGAACGCTGGATGGAAAAAATGGTGTTGCGCCGGGCCAACCGGGTGATCGTTGTTACAGATGTGGCTCGGGAAGATTTCGCCAACCGCTATCCATCTGTAGCGGATCGGTTGATGTTGATTCCAAATGGATTTGATCCTGAGGATTTGCCTGAACAGACGACACCCACTGTGCATGATGGGCGTTTTCGTGTGGTATATACCGGATCGTTTTCTCACAGCCACATATCTCGATCACCAACGTGTTTTTTTGAGGGCGTAAAACAATTCGTTAATCGGCAAACACATTGGGCACAAATACTGGAAATTGTGATTGTAGGTTCTTTAAGTGTTGAAGAACGGCGATGTGCAACCGAATTGGTGCAAGCCGGCATCGTCAAATTGGTGGGGTCGGTTTCTCGGCGGGAGGCCATTGCCTGGCAACAGCGGGCAGATGTGTTGCTGTTGGTTGATCATATACGTGAGGTACCCGCATCGAATATTCCGGGTAAGTGTTATGAATATTTGGCCTCACATAAGCCTATATTTGCGCTGGTTCCCGAAGGTGCAACACGTCGATTGGTTGAGGCGTTGAAGGCGGGTATTTGTGTTTTTCCAGATGATGTTGATGCGATAGACAAAGGCTTGGAGAGATTATTGACCGCGCAGAGTTTAGATGCTTGGCGTGTACCGGGAGATCATCTGTTGCGTTTTCATCATCGTACAACTTCCGCACAACTTGCCCAATGTTTTGATGAGATAATTAAGACTTGATAGCCTGATCCCGTGACTGGGGCGAAAGCTTGATGGTTATTTGATGGTTATTTGATGGTTATTCCAACAAAAAAGCGCAACATCTTTGGCATGTTGCGCTTTTTTGTTTTGGTATTAAAAACCGAGAAATTTTAGAAATTTCTTTTTCCCGCCCGGTTTTTTATTCTCATGCCATTCTTCGAGTTTCTCAAAGTAAGGGTTTTCTTCTCGTTCTTCCCAATCGGCGAGTGCTTTGATCGCTGTGAGGTCGTTTTCGCCATCTAATTCATAGGGACATTCTACCGATTGACTGATGCTGAGTAGCTCGATGTCGCCATCATCGGCAATTTCAAGGTCAAAAGGATACCGTCGGCAGGTAACGGGGCGATGGTCATAGATGGTGCACAAGTCGTCATCACCAAGATATTGACATCCTTCCTCGGTGCGTTTCAAGCCCATGATACGCCGACCCGATTTTAAACGGAGCCACCCGGGTTGACTTTTTTCCCAGGCAATTTCACTGGGTTTGTAGAAGTCGACAATTTCATGTGCCGGTTGTTTTGTATGTGCTTGAATTCTGCGAATGTCTGCGTCGGTGACAAGTACAATGGGTTCACGACAGCAGTTGCCACAGCAAGTACAACGAAAACTGAGTAATTCTTTCCACGTTTCGGGCATTTGGACTCCTTCATAATAATCGCTTTAGGTCATATTGAATAAGAAACATAGGCTGGGAAGGGGGCCCTGTCAAGGTTGGTGTTTTAGGGTAATTTTGTCTTTTGCATCCGGTAAGGTGTGCGTTATATTGAGACGTAGCAGATTGTTTTTTTGGTGCTATATTGGGGCCGAAAGAGGTCGGGTCGTATCGTGTTGGTTTTGGCGCTGACGAGTGGTATCAAGTTGATGATTTCGTAAGGGGATATATTTGGCCAAACAAATTGGTATTGCAATGGTGGGCTGTGGGCAAATTGCCGAGGCACATTTTAAGGCTGTTCAGGCGGTTACGGGTGCGCGACTCATTTGGTGTGTGGATATGATTGCGACACAAGCCCAGACGGCTGCAGAGCGTTATGGCGCGTCCTATTTTGGTACAGATTACAACGAGGTATTGGCCAGTACTGAGGTAGAGGCTGTTGTCTTGTGTTTGCCCCACGATCTCCATCTTCCTTTTTCTGTGCAGGCCAGTGAAGCGGGCAAGCATGTATTGGTTGAAAAACCAATGGCGTTAAATGAGATTGAGGCACAGGAGATGGTGGCTGCCGCAGATCGTGCGGGTACACAACTTTCGGTAGGGCAGTCGACAAGATTTATGCCAACCTTCCAAGAAGCAAAGAAAGTGATGGTGTCTGGGCGCATTGGGAAGGTTTTAAACGTGATACATCAACGCCTGTTTATGATTGAACAAGTGTCTACGGATTGGCGTCGTTCGCAAGCGGCTTGCGGTGGGTTGTACTTACCTTTGTTTGGCAGCCATGATGTCGATGCGATTTTGTGGTTGTTGAATGATCAGCCTTCTCGCGTGTGGGGAGCTGTGCGTGCCTGTGGAAAAGCAACGGATGGCGATAGTGACGGGTTTATTGGGCTGGAATTTTCCGATGGTAAAATTGGGTCTTTGGCTTTTTCGGTGCAAAGCAAACATGTTAAAACAGAAACAGTTTTTGTTGGTGATACAGCAACATTGGCCATTCGGCGAGACAAGCTTTTTTTGGACGAGGACGAATTAGAAATTTCAGTGAAAGAAAATTCATTTGTGCTTCAGATGCGGCAATTTGTAGATGCTTTGTTGGCTGGAGGACCTACACCAACACAAGGCCGTGAAGTCCTTCGTGTGATGCGCACGTTAGATTTGGTGCGTCAAGCATCTGAAACTGGCACTCAGATGGTATTTTAGTAACTATGAGTGATCCTGCTATTTCTATACCCGATAAGACCGAAATTGCATTCGACAAGTTTTGGACGGTGTCTAATGCCGTTAGTTTGTTGCGCATTGTACTCACATTGCCCGTTGTGTGGCTTATGGTGCTTGGGCCCATTTATATATGGCCAACATTTGGGCTTGTGGTTGTTATGATTATTAGCGATATGTTAGACGGTTATTTGGCACGGCGTCGGGATGAGATTACGCACTGGGGTAAGATTTTAGACCCTATGGCGGATAAGGTAGCCATTGGTGCCATTACGATTGCGATGGTTTTATTCAAAGGTTTGCCGTTTTGGGTTGTGGCAGCTGTGTTGGTGCGCGATGGGCTCATTCTTTTGGCCAGCATATATTTAGTAGGTCGGCGAGATGTGGTTGTGTCGTCAAATATGTGGGGCAAGCTCACGACATTTTTGATGAGTTTATTGTTGGTATCCTTTCTTATGGATGTTGATTTTGTAAAGCCTCTCTTGTTGTGGACATGTGGTGGTTTGTTGTTTGCCTCTTGGTTCAGTTATTTGTTGGATTTTATCCAACTTTTGAAGCAGGAATAAGCGCGGAGTTTATGTGCTCATTAGTGTGATTATACCGGTATTGAATGAAGCGGCGTCTATTCGCGCCTGTTTGGCTCAGTTTGAACAAGAAGAAAATGTTGAAGTGGTGGTGGTTGATGGTGGCAGCACAGATGGCACGCCTGATTTGATCGATGCTTTGGGCATAGGAAAGTGTGTATCTGCATCTGACGTTGGCCGTGCTTCACAAATGAATTTTGGTGTGCAACATACAAAGGGCGATGTGTTGTTGTTTTTACACGCCGACACCTTTTTACCCGAAAAAGGCCTGCATCTAATTCGCCAAGCCATGATGGGAGAAGATGTGCTTGGTGGGCGATTTAGATTGGGGCTGGCTGAAACGGGCATTGGTTTTCAGTTGATTGCTTATTTGAGCACCCTACGCTCGAAGTATTTGGGTATTACTTATGGCGATCAGGGCATTTTTGCTCGGCGGGGGGTTTTTGATGCTGTGGGTGGTTATCCTGCCTTGCACTTGTTTGAGGATTCGGAATTTTGCAGTTTGGTGGCCCAGCGTGGAAAGTTTGTGATGTTGCCTGCTCAGGTTTGCAGTTCGACGCGGCGTTGGCGCAAATGGGGTGTGGTGAAAACTGTGATATGGATGTGGTTATTGCGCATGTTGTTTACGTGTGGGGTTTCTGACAAGACCCTGAGTCGATGGTATCGCACGGTTAGATAGGGTGTTGTGTATACAATTTCAAGGATAAATATGGAATATCGTACATTTGGAAAAACAGGATGGCAGGTCAGTGAAATAGGGTTGGGTGGTTCGTGGTTTTATGGGCGCCCTGAAATGGGGTTGAAACCTATTTCTCACGGTGTTTCGGTTATTGAGCGCGCCTTAGAATTGGGGGTAAATTATTTTGACACGGCACCGTTATATGGCCGAGGTCGCAGCGAAGAGGTCGTGGGGGCTGCGTTAAGTGGTGTGACAGAACCTTATTATTTGGCCACCAAAGTGGGTTATTTTCCTGAGCCTTTTGATTATACACGCGACGCTATTTTGCGTGGTTTGGATGCAAGTTTGAAACGGTTGAAACGCGATCGGGTCAATTTAATTCAGGTACACGAAGCAGAAAAGGCGGGTTGGGAAGGTTTGTTTGGCCAGGGGCGCACGATTGAGACATTGTTGGATCTTCAGTCGCAAGGTATTTGCGATTTCATTGGGTTGACTGGGTCTGATCTGGGTCTCATGACGCGAACACTACAAGAAACGGATGCTTTTGCATCGGTGATTACATTTTGTAAATATGATTTATTGACCCAAGAAGCGACAGAAGAACTGGTGCCAACGGCGGCCGATAAAAATGTGGCCGTCATTTGCGCATCGCCCTTACATGCTGGGTTATTGGGCTCTAAACACGCGCATTGGAAAGATTTGGGGCGGTTTCAGGATTTGTATGGAAGGCTTGATAGCGTGACCCATTTGTTGGAAGGGGAACCCGAAAAGATCACACGGCTTGCGTTGCGATATTTGTTGTCTGACAGCCGAGTGAAAATGCTGTTGTCTGGCGTATCTGATATTGCCGAATTAGAAGATTGTGTTGCCGTTTCTGATGGACAATACTTATCGGAAGAATTGATTGCTAAAATTGAGGGCTTATAAGATGAGTGGATTGCGACTGGGATTTATTGGTTTGGGGCACATTACTCAAAATGCACATTTGGCTCCGTTATCAGAGTTGGTTGAAGCTGGTGACGTGGTGTTTCAGGCCTTTTGTGATGTCAATGAGGATACGGCTTCTGAGCAAGCCAAAAAATGGGGTGCGAAGTCTGTGTATACGGATTATCGCGCGATGTTTGATTCTGAGGACTTGGATGCGGTTTATTTGTGTATCCCGCCGACCCTACATACAGATGTAGAATTGATAGCTGCAGAAAAAGGCATTGCGTTGTTCGTTGAAAAACCTCAGACATTGGATGTGCAACAAGCCGTAAAATATCGGGATGCCATCACGGCTTCGGGCATTGTTTCACAGGTTGGTTTCATGAGCCGATATTATCCTGCCTCTGAAAAGGTGTGTGAATTGCTTGAAGGACGAACACCGCGTCATGCACAATTACAATTGTTTTACAGTGGAAAACATGTACGTTTGTGGACGAGTCGTATGGAATTGTGTGGGGGGTCATTTGTCGAAAATACGATTCATATGGTAGATCTGTTACGGTTTTTCTTAGGCGATATTTCAGCGGTGTCGGCGTTTTATTTTAACCGCAAAGCCAACGAAGGGCCCGAGCCGATAAATATGCCACATGTGTATGATGTGAATTATCAGTTTGCTAGTGGTGCCGTGGCCAATGCAACCACATCGCGTGTGTTAACCAATGTGTCATATCAGCGACGGACTATGACTGTTGTGGCTGATGATGCATTGATTGACTGGTCTGCACGCCAGGTATCTCTCAATGGTGAAACAGTTGCCGAATGGGATGAACAACCCAATGCATTTGCGCTACAGGCGCGTGCGTTTGTGAATGCCGTCAAAAAAGGTGATCCCAAGGGTGTTCGAAGTCCTTACGTGGAAGCGCTGAACAGTCTGACAGCTGTGTTGGGTGCCAATTTATCTGCAGAACAAGATGGTGAGCGGGTGGTTTTAGACGATATGGTTCAGGGTCATGTGGTGTGGACGCCAAAGGAGCTTTCATGACGGTTTCTGATTTGGTAACCCGTTTTCCTGAGATCCCTGAAGATTTGCATGGTGAGCCAATTTTAACGACATTTGCAGACGTGTTTGATTCGCTTTTGAGCCAGGCCAGCAAGCCCAGCGCCTGTACCCGAGATCATACACCAGAGCATCAATACTATTTAAAGCTGGTTGGGCCCATGGATATTTACCGTTACGGTTTGTTTACTCGTGAGCGGGTGTTAGACGAGATTCAGAAACTATTGGACGCCCAAGATCTAACCCCCGATACTTTTGCAGAATCGTTACTGGCAGATCGATAGGAGTTGTTTTGGATTTACATTTTGCCAGCATTGCCGAATTGGGGCGATTGTATCGTTTGGGTGATGTTTCACCCGTTGATGTGGTGGAAACATTTTTATCTCGTATCCATCAATACAATGGGCAAGCTTTGGCCTATATTACTGTGACCGCAGAACGTGCTCTTGTGGAAGCCAAGGCCGCAGAGAAGATGCTACAGATGGGTGTGGATCTGGGGCCTTTGCACGGCATCCCAATTGCGTTGAAAGATCTGTTTTATACGGCAGGCGTTCGCACGACATCTGGCTCCAAAGCGTTTGACAGCTTTATACCCAAAACCTCGGCAACTGTTGCGCATAAATTGACACAAGCTGGAACTGTTTTATTGGGTAAAACAAATATGGTCGAATTGGCGTTTGGACCTTATGGTTTGAACCCCAAGTATGGAACGCCTCCAAACCCTTGGGATGCAGAACGGGTTCCAGGAGGTTCAAGCAGCGGTTCTGGCGTGGCTGTTGCAGCTGGGTTGGCTACTGCTGCGCTGGGAACGGATACCGGGGGATCTATTCGCATACCAGCCTCCTTTTGTGGTATTGTTGGGTTAAAGCCTACCTTAGCACGTGTGAGTCGTGCAGGGGTAACACCTTTGTCGTGGACTTTGGACAGTATCGGTCCAATGACGCGTTGTGTTGAAGATGCCGCTTTGATGTTTGAAGCCATTGCAGGTGAAGACCCAGCTGACCCCGTTACTTTACACCAACCCTTGGTCGATGTGACTGCCCATCTGAAACGCGAAGTGAAGGGGCTGCGCATTGGGTTTGTGCGTGACCCCTTTTGCAATGAGGCCGATGCAGAGGTTGTTACTGCAATTGAAGAAGCAACATGCGTTTTTGAAGCTTTGGGTGTACGTGTTGTGGAAATGGACTTTCCTGAAGCCCGTGAAGAATTAGATGACGAAATGGCTGGATCGGGCAGTTCGCTCATTATGCCAGTGGAAGGATTTGCATCACATCGTGATTTGCTGGCTGGCCAACGTGATGTGATGGATGCGCGTATTTGGGATCGTATACAAAAGGGCAGCGAATATTCGGCTGTAGACTATGCTCTGGTTTTACAAAAACGAGAAATGTTGATGCATCGCACGATAGAAACATTGCACGATGTGGATGCGTTGATTTGCCCAACGATGCTAACTGTTGCACCGTGCATCTCCGATGTAGGGACTGCCCCAGCAAAATTAACCACACGGTTGGTTAATTTTTTGGGTCTTTGCGCTGTTTCTGTGCCTTGTGGCTGGTCACTGGGTGGTTTGCCTATTGGAATGCAGCTGATTGGGAAACCGTTTGATGAGCTGGCTATTTTGCGCTTGGCGTATGCTTATGAACAAACAACATTGTGGTATGGCAAACACCCTAACAGTTTTTAAGGTGGTATGGTTATGGCGACCGTTTTGATCGCATGCCCCCATGTGGGCGAGCTTGAACGCATAGCGGATATATTGATTGCCGAGGGGCATGTGTGTATGCGATGCCGTGATGGGCAAGCTGTGCGAGAATATTTGAAAGAATTGCATCCCGATTTGGTTATTACCGATGTTGATTTGCCGGGTTTGGATGCATTTGATTTGGTACGTCTTTTAGAGGATGTATCAGGTGGACGAGGTATTCCACTCATTGTTGGTCATGCAACTGTGGATGCTCAGGTATCTGGGCAAGCTCGGTCGGGGTTTCAGTGGATGGGGCATGCTACAAGCCCGGATGATTTGGTTGGTATTGTGCGCACACGATTGGAAATGGGTACGCAGGAACGCGTAAGTGGGCATGTTTTGGTGGTTGATGATGATAAAGAGTTGAGAGAGCTTGTTGCGCGTCGTTTGCAAATGGTGGGTTACCAAACAAGTACTGCTTTAGACGGTGAAGACGGTTTGGAATGTATGCAGAAAAACCCAGACTTGGTGTTGACCGATATCGATATGCCTCGGTTAGATGGTTTTGGTTTTTTAACTAAGTTACGTGCAGAACCCAAATATCGACACGTGCCTGTCATTGTGATGACAGCGCATGCGGGCCGAGGTGAAGATGCAGCACACGGGCTTCAGTTAGGAGCCAATGATTACGTGCGAAAACCCTTTAATTGGGAAGAACTAATGGCTCGGGTTCATACGCAACTGCGTGTGCGAGAGGCGCATCGTTTGACTGTGGAAAAACAGCGCGACCTTGCCGTTATTGAGTTGGCAGGTGCTGCGGCTCACGAAATTAACAATCCGTTGGCGGTGGTAATGGCGCGTCTTGAATTGATGCGTGAACGAATGGATACATCGAATGACTTTTATGAAGATGTCGTTAAATTAAATGATGTGCTTGAACGCATTGCCGACATTGTGAAAAAGATGGGGCAAGTGCGCCGTTATCAGGTTCGGCACTATTGCGGTGGGGTTAATATTTTGGATTTGGATGGTGCATCAGAATAATTCGGATGTTGAGATGGAATTGAAGATTATCTTTGTGTTTCAGCTGGACATATTAAGGTGTCGCTTAGGTTGGCTTTTATTTATGAGGTGTTAAGGCGATGATTCGACGTGAGTTTATAAAAACAGCAGGTGCTGTGACTTTGGGTTTTGCTGGCGTGCATCAATTTTTGACTTATTGGCAAGGTGGAGACGCACTTGCTGCGACTTCTAGGTATGGTTCATTGGTGCGAGATCCAGAAGGTTTGTTAAGTTTGCCCAAAGGATTTTCGTATCAAATAATTTCAAAAAAAGATGAAGAAATGGACGATGGTTTGTTGGTGCCCGCACTCCATGATGGCATGGCGGCATTTCAGGGCGGGGGCAATAGGACCATTGTCATTCGAAACCACGAGGTGAATATTGGCTCTAAGGGCGGGCCATTTGGAGACGACTTTTCACGGTTTGATAAGGTTGATGCCAAAAAGGTTTATGATCATAACAACAACATGCCCTGCGGGGGTGGCACAACAACCCTTGTTTATGATACCCAAAAACAGAAATTAGAACGCCATTATATGAGCCTGTCGGGTACCGTTCGAAACTGTGCTGGAGGACCGACACCTTGGAATTCCTGGATCAGTTGTGAAGAGTCTGTCGTGCGAATAGGAGGCAGTGTCGAACGCGATCATGGGTATCCTTTTGAGGTGCCAGCCCGAGAGGAAATGGGATTGGTGACGCCTATACCGCTTAAAGCCATGGGGCGGTTTAACCATGAAGCCATTGCGGTTGACCCAAAATCGGGTGTGATCTATCTAACCGAGGATCGGGGAGATGGTCTCCTTTATCGGTTCATTCCAAACACGCCAGGCCAATTGGTTGATGGCGGGCGTTTACAAGCCTTGATGATTCACGAGCAAAAACGCGTAGACACACGGAATTGGGACAAAAAAACCACGACAATACCGATGGGACACCCATTGCATGTAGATTGGATTGATTTGGAAAATGTTGAATCACCTGATGATGATTTGCGTTTCCAAGGTTTTGGCAAGGGAGCGGCCGTGTTTGCCCGAGGCGAAGGCATATGGTATGGTGATGGGGTCGTTTATTTTGCTTGCACAAATGGAGGCCGGGCAAAAAAAGGACAAATCTGGAAATACACACCCGGCCCATATGAGGGGCAGGCCAACGAAATGGATCAACCTGGGGGTTTGGAATTGTTCTGTGAGCCCAATGATGGCAATCTGATTGAAAACGCCGACAATTTGACTGTGACACCTTGGGGGGATGTGATGGTGTGTGAAGATGGAAAAAAGGATGACCGGATCGTGGGTATCACACCTCAAGGGAAAGTTTATACGTTTGCCCACAATATCAAAAATAGCTCAGAACTAGCAGGTGTTGTCTTTTCCCCCGATGGGACAACGATGTTTGCCAATATTCAATCGTTGGGATATACATTGGCAATTACTGGGCCTTGGCAAGGGTAATGGTTGACAGTTTGGTTTTAATTTTTTAGGTTTACTGGCGTTAGAGCAACGTAAGGGCGGGTATGAATCACTCCCATTTTTCTATGGAGTTTGGTTATGGATTGGATGTATCCGGTTCTAATTTTGGGCTTTGGTGCTTTTTGTTTCCAGATCTTTGCAGTTTTTAGAAAGCAAGCCGCTCTTTTGCAGCCCACTGTAGAGCAATTGGAGGCCAGTCGATCTAATGTTGAAAAACAAATTCAAGAAAGTGAGCAAATTACAGAAGAGAGCTTGAAGCGTATTGAAAGCTTAAAACATGAACTGGCCAACTTAGATGACCAACGCAAGGAGCTTCAAGAACAACTTAACCCGAAAGAAATGATTTTGATCGGTTCGGGTGACTTTTTGATGGGCGATGACGACGGCTCTCGCGATGAACAACCCCAACGTACTGTATTGCTCAATGCGTATTGGATAGATAGGTATCCCGTTACAAATCAGGAATATAAGATGTTTGTGGATGTGACTGCGCATCGTCGCCCACCTCATTGGACAAGCGGAACATATCCACTTGAGCAGGCTCACCACCCCGTAACCAATGTCAGTTGGCAAGATGCTGAAGATTATGCAGAATGGGTAGGCAAACGGTTGCCAACCGAAGCAGAGTGGGAAAAATCTGCTCGGGGCACACTGGGCCAAACATATTCTTGGGGTGATGCTTTTCGGAAAGACAATGTAAATTCTACGAATGATTATGGTGGTACAACACCCATTGATCAATTTCCCGGTGGGGCCAGCCCTTATGGCGTGATGGACACCTGTGGCAACGTTCAAGAATGGGGTTCTGATTGGTATTATGATGATTATTACAAAACGGCGCCAGTTGATAACCCTGCGGGGCCTGCGGGTGGGCAATATCGAGTATGCCGAGGTGGGTTTTATGCCGAAAACCGCATGGGAGTTCGATGTTCGCAGCGTCATTATGCCCCGCCATCGACTATGCAAGATCATATTGGGTTTCGTTGTGCCAGAACCCCAGAAGGGTCTGCGCGTTAACCTTTTATTTTAATAGGAAATAAGAAGATGCGTATTGGAAACAAAGAATTGTTGGTGGTAGGAGATCGGGTGCTGATCAAGCAGGAAGATATGGAAGAGCGCACGGATGTCGGTTTGTATTTGCCTCAAACTGTGGTGGAGAAGGAGGAAGTGCAAGGCGGGCACATTGTGACTACTGGGCCGGGTATTCCATTGCCTGAAACGCCCGACGATGATGAACCTTGGCGCAGTTCGAACAAAAAAGAACCGCGATATATCCCATTACAAGCAGAAGCCGGAGATTATGCGCTTTTCTTAAAAAAAACGGCGATGGAAATTAAATTTGAGGGAGAAAAATATCTTATTGTTTCTCAAGCGTCGATATTGGTGCTGGTTCGCAATGTTATCGATATTGTAAGGGATAATGATGTGCTTGATGAGTTTGAAGGTTTGGATGGTCTTGATATCTGATGGCCACTCCTAACGCTCAATTTTTGGGCCAGATCGTATTCAACCTGTTGTTGATGATCGTTTTGGCAGTGTTGTTGGTGCGTGTTGTTGGCGATTTGGTGACGGGTACTGGCAACCTGGGTGAGAACCTGTTTTTATTGGTTGTGGTGGGTGTTGGATTGTTTATTGGGGGTGGGTTTTTGTTACGCCTCATACACGCTGCGCAGGGCAAAAAATAAGAGAGCGGCTGGATATTCAACCGCTCTCTTATTTTTTGTTAATGGCTCTTATTGTGTGGGCTCAGATTCTGCAGACTTAGCGCAACGAAAACCGAGAGATGGATATGTTTTGTCGGGTTTTTCGCCTCTGCGAAGTGCCATATCTGTGTGTGGCGCTGTCCACCCGCCCCCTCGAATAACCCGCTTTTTGCCGTTTCCTGGGCCTATTGGATTTTTTGTGGATGTCTGTGCATAGTAGTTTTGATCAAACCAATCGTGGCACCACTCCCAAACATTGCCAGACATGTCGAAAACACCCTCGGGTGAGGATCCGTTGGGATAGCTTCCTACGGGCAGAGGGCGTCGATGTTTGCTTTCGCGTGTATTGGCGCGTTTTGTGTCAAAGCGATCACCCCAAGGAAACAGGCGGCTGTTGGCTCCTCGTGCGGCACGCTCCCATTCTGCTTCTGTGGGGAGTCGATTGCCTCGCCATTGGCAGTAGGTTTGTGCATCTTCATAGGTGACCCCTACGACTGGCTGTTTGTCTGTATTGTATTTGGGATCTTTCCAATATCGGGGCACGTTTCGTCCTGTTGCCTCGACAAATTCGCGATACTCTACATTGGTGACTTCAAGCGCATCTATTCGAAATGCATCCAGATATACCGTGTGTACGGGATTTTCTTTGCCCTTAATGACACCCATAAGAAAATCGCCGGCGGGTATGAGAATGTCTTTGGGTATGGGGCCATCGGCTTGTGTACGCAGTTTTTGTGCTTCAAATGGCGGACGTCCGTCAATGGATTTGATGCTGAGCTTAGAAATCTCTATTTGGCTGGATTCTAACTGAAGGGTGATGTTGGTATTCGTTTCACGGATCAGTTCGCCTTGAATGATCTTGCCCGATTTGAGTACCACTTCAACACCCTCTGCACTTTTGGCCAGACATAGCATCAATATAAGGGCGAGAAACATCAGTTTATAATTGAATTCTCGCATTGCATCTCCTTGACTTTTAAGGGATAAGAGTATCTCAATGTAACGATTTCATAATCTTTTGTCTATTAGAAATCGAGTAGAGACGCTGCCACTGTTTGCCAAAAGATCAAACAATTTTGCTGCTAATTTGAATGAGGTGAGAGGCTACTAGATATAAGACCCTTGATGGGATAACAAGTTCCTTGGGACATTGACTTCATTGAAAAAAAAGGTTATAATTTTTTTGGGTATGCGTTTTACCAACTTGCGGCGGAGGCATTATGGCAAAAGCAAAAATACGGTCTGTTGATCAAACACCTGAAATTGGTGACACACCTACGCTTCGAGAACGGATTGAAATGATTTTGTTTGTTGTTGTCGAAGTGCTTTGTTTGTTGTTGTTCATCGATTTTTTATTTTTGGGCTTTTATGTGAAATAGTTTTTTTGAAATTTGAGTATAAAAAAGGGATCGTCGAGGCGTCATCGGCGATCCCTTCTTGTTGTTGATTTCTCTGCATCACTTTTTGCTTTGTTTATTTTTCCTTTAAGTTCCATTTGTTGCTCGGCCACACGTTTCTTCATGCGTGAGATATTTATCTCTTTCCCTTTAATGAGACGCAAGAGATCTTGATGGCTTTGACGGGCGTCTTGGAGCGACCCTTTCATTTCTAATGTCTCGCGCTGTTGCCTCGTGAACGTGCGTCGCAAACGAGAAATAGCATCTGAGAAATACCATTTCCCAAAAATGACAAGAATGATTGCACCAAAACAGATTAACCACCAAGTCATAATGACCTCCGAGACTCTTAGCTCGTATTATAAGTGCGGAACGAGAATGTAATATCGTATGGTTGATGTGGTGTGTCAATGATTTACTAATACCATGCAAAATCATACCTACAGGTTTTCAGGTATTGATGGCTGATCTATACATTATACCTGATCAAAACCTACGATTTTGGGGGGGCTCTCAGGTGTTAGGTCATATTTTCTTAAGTTGCGAAGTTCTGGTGGTATGACCACACCTGCAGAGACAATAAGTTGCATGGCAGATTCAACGCTCATGGATGTTTTTCGCACTTTTTCAGGTGGGAAAATAACCATCCAACCCGTAACGGGATTTGGCGAAGTTGGGACAAATACACATTGTCCTATTGTGCCCTTGTCGTCTAGTTGAACTTCGCCCGTAGCAAACCCCACGATCCAACGTCCATCGGATGGATATTCGGCCAGAACCACTTGGCTGAAGCCCGTAGTTTGGGGCATTGCGATTTTTTCGATGAATTGTTTGATTGGGCTGTAGATCTTGCCAATAAGAGGTAAGCGCTCGAGAAATTTGTGACCAAGTCCAATGAGACGACGCCCGAACACATTGTTGGCAATAAGACCTGCAAACCAAATGAGAATGATGGTGAGTACAATGCCTAAACCTTGAATGTGCCCCTGTGTTTGCAATAACTGTTGGATGAGGGGTTGTGCAAGTCCGTCGAGCCAACGGAAAACCAGCCGCAAAACCAAGAAGGTAACAACGATGGGCACCAACACCACCACACCCGTTAGGGTTTTGGTGCGTATGTTTATCCAAAGACGTTCTCGAAAGCTTTGACTTGTGGGATTGGCGTTTGGCATACATTAATGAATGTTAAGGATGGGTTTGTTGTTAAAGTAAGAAGTAGGTTATCTATAAAATCGGTGTTGGGCGTTCATTGAGGTGTGATGGCCATCACATTTTCTAAACTACCAGGTTGGTGAATTTGAAATGTTCGAGCAATGAGGTCTATTTGGCGTATATAGGGCAATTTCTGTTTGTTTGGAGCATAAAGGCCCATGTCAATGAAAAAGAAGCGGTTTTGATCTATGTCGAGGAAGGCATAGCTTTTAAATGGGCCGCCTTTCCAGTCTTTTTTATTTTCCCAAAGGCCCTGTAAAACAACCGCCAACTGTCCTGCAAATTCTTTTTGGACTATTTGAACATCACCAGGAACGATGCGATCCCCCCCAAAGAAGCGGCTCGTGATTTCGTCGCGCTTTTGGATACACCAGTCTTCGGTGATTTGGTCGGGATGAATGCCATCTTCCCAATAAACAGATAACCATCGGTTGGGGTTGTCTTTGGCCAGTGCCACAAATCCGCTGTCTGGATAGGCTTCTAAGATGCGATAACCAAAAGGCACCTTGACACTCCATCCATATTTTTGAGCGAGTTCCTGGGTCACATTTTCGCGTTCACCAAAGCTGTATACGCGTTCTCGAATGCTACCCAATACAGCTGTTTCTAAGGCCGCAAAGAGTTCATCTGACGACATCCAGAGGTTATCAGAAACCGCGTCAATATCTTTGCCCGAAACCATCATGAGCAATTGATCGTTTGCCCAAATGTCTTTTTTCCAGCTCACAGCAGATTTATCTTGGCGAATGGCGTCTTGTACTTCTGGGCTGAGAATTTCGCGTAAAAATGTACCGGTTTCGTGCGGAGCATCGATGGGAGAAATAATCAGGAGACTTTTGCGAATGGCGTGTTTGTAATTATAAAAGTGTTCAACATCACCTCGTTCAATTTCAAAAAGGAGTTCGGTTTGTGGCGTGTAGAGCACTTTTTCGAAAATTTCGCGCAAGGGTGCTTCTAAAACTTTCCAATCTTCGACGTCGGCCAGTACCATTATTTTTCGAGCGGGGCCAAGTGATTCGGGCAAATGCTCGGAACACCCGAAGAGATTGAAACTCAGAAAGCATATGAGAAGGAAGCGTATGGTCATAGTGTTTGTGAACCACAATAGGCCAGTTGCGACCGCAACCGGCCTATTTATTAATAGTATGTGCGAGCTATTAGGATCGTGAGATTATAAAATAAAGGGATTGGGGGTTGTATGCAACCCCATAAAAGGCAAATGCATAGACGTCGTCACTGATCATCGGTCTACAGGTCATAGGCAGAAAACAGCCCCAATAGGCTTGAAGTTTTAGACGCGGGCCTGCGACTTGTAGGTGTGATCTGTTATGGCAGATAGTGGCGGGGAAGACGTGGGGAGAATTGTGAAATGATTTCGTGCACGATGGTATCTGACCAAGTGGCCAGATCTTGGGCGGTTATTTGGTCGTTTTGGGATGTTCCCAACAGTATGACCTCGTCTCCAAGTTTGACCTGAGGCACATCGGTGACATCAATGAGGGTTAAATCCATGCAAACCGTGCCAACAACAGGGCATCTTTTGTTGTGAACAAGGACTTGTGCTTGATTTGAGAGGCGTCTGTTAAAGCCGTCTGCATAACCCAGTGGTATGATGGCAATGCGAGAGGGGCGTGTGAGCCTAAAGGTGCCACCATAACTCAGCGTTTGGCCTGGCATTAGACTGCGGATTTGGGTGATTTGTGCTTTGAGCGACAAAGCGGGAATGAAGTGTAAATTTGTATTGAGAGGCGGTAGGCCATAGGTGAGCAAACCGACCCGCACGAGGTTGTGGTGCGCCCTTGGAAATTGAAGGGTGGTTGTGCTATTGGCAAGATGTTGCCAACGGCTTTGGATAGGGGCGCATTGGTCGAGAACGGATTGGAACTGATGGATCTGTGACCGGATTTTGTCGAAATCTTGTTTTTCTTCCCAGGCAATGTGAGACATGATGCCTTCTAAAACAATGCTGGGATTTTGTTGGACTTGTTGAATGAGCAGCAATCCTTCTTCGGGTGTGCACCCAACCCGCCCCATGCCCGTATCGATTTTAATGTGAATATGTGCCTGAGTTTTCTGATGGTGTGCTGCTTGGGTGAGTGCATGGAGCGTTTCGGGGTGAGATACAACTGTTGCGAGGTTGTTTTGGATGAGTGCGGGGGCGTGTTGTGGCAAACAAGGTCCCAGTACGAGAATAGGTGCCTGAACGCCAGCTTCGCGGAGTATTTGCCCTTCTTGAGGCAGGGCCACGCCCAATGCATTGGCTCCCCCATGAAGCGCAGCTTTAGATGCGGGTACCAAGCCGTGGCCGTATGCATTGGCTTTGACTATGGCCATGATCTCTGTTTGTGGCCCAACGAAATTTTGGACCGCTTTGATATTGTGCGAAATGGCGTTGAGGTCGACTTCGATCCACGCAGGTCGGTTTTGCGAGGGCATTAATACAATACCTCAAAGCGCGATCCTTGATCGGGATATTTGGTCACTTCGATGCGCACCGGAAATGCTTGTTTGAGCGATTCGACATGGGTGATGACAAGGATCTTTTCAAAGTCTTCGCTGATGGCTTGAATGGCTTCAACCAGATGGTCGAGGCCTTCGGCATCTTGGGTGCCAAAACCTTCGTCAATGACCAAGGTCCGCAACCTTGCGCCTGTGCGACTGGCCAAGAGTTTGGAAAGTGCGATACGAATGGCAAAATCGACGCGAAAGGCTTCGCCCCCTGAATAGAGCTCGTAACTGCGCTCGCCTAATTCATCGCTGATTTTGATGTCGAGGGTTTCGCGAGTGCCCCCTTTTTTGAGGTCGCGAAGGGACTCCAAAGCAATTTGGGTGCGATTTTGGGTGAGGCTGGCCAGAATGCGGTTGGCTTCTTCCTCAATTTCGGGAATGGCTTGCTCTATAATGAGGGCTTGAATGCCATCTTTGCCAAAGGCGGTGACAAGTTCTTTGTGAATGTGAATCTCGTGTTCGTTTTCTTTGCGTTGCTTTTGTATGGTTTCTCTGTCGGCTTCGAGTGACTCACAACGTTCAATTTGGGCTTGGAATGTGGCACGTTGTTGCATCAGTTGATCGCGTTGTTGTCGGTTTTCGCGCAACGTGTTTTGCAATGCATCTGATTCCTGAGCGGCATGTTGGGCTTCAGAAATTGTTTTTTCGAGCTCGGGTAGGCGTTGTGTGATTTTTGTTTTTTGTTCATTGAGTGTCTCGTTGCGTTTTACCACAGCTTGAAAACGTTGTTGGGCGTTGGTGTATTCGCGCTCGGCAACTTGCAGACGTTCTATTTGGGTAGGTGCTTCTTTTAGAAGATCCCGTTCTTGTATGACTTTTTGGTGGTGGGTTGGATCATAATTTAAGGCTTTAATCTCATCTTCAAGGCCGTGCAATATTTCTTGTTGTTTGGACGCATAGAGTTTGTTTTCTAACCACTTTTTTGCCGTTTGGCGTTTCTCTAGATAATCGGGCAGTGTTGCTTGGGCCTTTTGAAGGCGGTCTTTGGCTGCTTGTAATTGCGCACGGCGTGTTTCTACGCTTTCTAAATCTTTAAGTTTTTCTTTGAGGGTTCGGTGTTCTGCAAGGTTGTACGGGGATTTCTGAAGTTCTTGTTGGGCGGTTTGGAGGGCGCGTGCTGTGGGACTGTTCTCTGATTGGGAAACGCATTGTGCCTCCAAATGGGTTATTTCATTTTTGATGGCTTCAACTTGGGTAACTGCATTTTCTGTTTCTTTTTGTGCGGCTTCTGCTGCTGCTACCGCGCGTGCGAGTTCCTCAAGATTGGTCAGTTGATTTTTGAGGTCTTGATAGTGTTTTCGGAGTTGTTCTCGTTTGCTTTCTGCATTTTGAATTTCTATTTCAAGGGTTTTAATTTCGGTTTGATTCGTTTCATATTGCGAAGCGAATTTGGTTGTGACCTCAAGACGATGTGTCTCGTCTAAATCATTGCCGCATAACGGGCATTGTGAGTCATGGGCGTTTTGGAGCACGTTTTGTTGTTGTTGGATCTCATCACATGCTTTTTGCACACTTTGCAAGCGGTTGCGGTCGGCATCTATTTGGGGAGAAAATGCACTGCCTTGATCGCGTACATGATCGCGTTCAGCTTCGAGGGACTTGGCTTTTGCGTGCTCATTTTGGGCATTTACAAGTGCTGCGTGTCGGCTGTCGCGTTGTTTGACCAAAACTTCTTGTTGGCGCAGTTGCTCGCGTTTGGTGTTTATGGCCACTTGTAGGGTTGCGTTTTCGGCATCGAGTTGACGTTCGAGCTCGTGTATGTTTTTTTCGATGCGATCGCGATTTTCGCGTTGGTTTTCCCACTCGCGATCTTGTTCACGGGCTTTTTGGAGGGCTTCTATGCGTGCATCGATGTCTTCTTGGTCTTGGAGCAATGCCTCGGTCTCGACAATGTCCCTTTCGGCGTCATTGACTCGAAGATCCCATTCGCCATGTCGGCGTTCAACTTCGTGGCGGGCTTGTTCTACTTCGCGTTCCAATTCATTCTTTTGCTGTTCTAAGGGACGTAAGGCAAGTTGCTTTTTTTGGAGTTCTGTCTCTTCGCTTTGTAGCGTTTGATATTTTTCAGCCAAGCTAAGAATGGTTTGTTTTTGATTTATGGTTTCTTGATAGGTTGCAACCTCTTTTTGGGTCGTTTCGATTTGTGTTTGAATATCTTGCAGCTCTGTATCAATGCGGTGCTGGTCGGAATTTAGGGCATCGGATTCGGCACTCAGACGTTCGCGTTGGGTCAGTGTTGTGCGAAGCACTTCGAGGCGATTTTCAATTTTCTCAATGTTTTTTTCTGTCTCTACCAAGCTGCTGTCGAGGGCGTTATGCTGCTTTTTTAGGTCGTTTTTTTGTGCCGTTGCGGTCTCAATCTCTTCGTATTTGATTTGGGCTCTGTTGTATGCTATTTCTATTTCTTGCACTTGGGCGCGGGCAAGTGCTGCCATATCATCGTATCGTGACAAGCCAAGAATGTCGGTTAAAATGGTTTTGCGTTCTCGGGCATTGCGGCGGGTGAATTCGTCTGCGCGGCCTTGCAAAATAAACGCGGAGTTGATGAAGGTATCATAATTCATGCGCAATAAGGTGTTGAGGCTTTCCTGTGTTTTGCGCACCGATCCTTCTTCTGACAAGGTTTTGTAGCCACCCGTTTCGGGGCTGAACATTTGAAGTTCAAGGCGCGAGGTGGCCGTACGGCCACTTTTGCGATAGCTGCGACTGACGCGATACCGATCGGTTTCTAACCGAAATTCAAAATCGACCTGCATTTCGGTGGCACCAATACGCAAAAGGCCATCATTGGCTCTGCGTTCGGTGCCAGCTTTGCGTGCTTCGCCCCATAAGGCGTAAGTGATGGCATCGAGCAGGGCTGATTTGCCATGCCCATTGCGCCCAGAGATACACGCTACGTGGAAACCCGTAAAGTCGAGGGGGGGCACGCCTTCGCCATAACTGAGAAAGTTTTGAAGCGACAAAGAAATGGGAATCATGACACATCTCCCAATTGTTCTTCGAGATGTGCGGCACGATCTTGTAAGTCGGCTTCTATATTTTCAAGGTCTGGGTTGTTTTGTACGTAGGCATGAAGCGCGTCTTTCATCCCCATATCTTCGGAAATACTGGCTCGGCGCTGATGGGTTTGCGCTTTGGGCTTGGGGGCAATGCTTGCTACCATAAAAGCATTTTCTAAAGCTTGTTTGATGGCCTTAAGATCGACTGTGTCGGCATGATCAATAGACAGATCGTAAATGACGCGAACAATGGCGTCTGTAAGCGTGTGCTGTCGGATGGTTTCGAGAATGACGGTTGTAGGGTCTTGGTCGTCTGGGATTTTGACTTCAAGGGTTTTGAATGGGCGAGCGGGTGTGCGTACAAAACGATAGGATGCGATGTGTTTGGCTGTTGTAGGGTCTTGATCTATTGTGACCATCACCACGCCTTTGGTCTCGTTGGCTTCGCCAAAATCGATGCGTTCAATGCTGCCTGAATAAACAACGGGTGGTTGGGAATTGGCATTGAGGTCTTGGAATTTGTGAATATGCCCCAAAGCCACATAGTCGAAGGCCGAATTGGCCAATGTACTGGTTAAGAAAACAGGGTCGCGACCAATAATGGCGGTTTGCTCCGAACCGGATAATGTGGCATCGGCGGCGGCTAAGTGTCCTACTAAGATGGCTGGATATTGCGGATCGATACGCGCGGTTAATCCGTCGATGATGGCACAGCCTAACTCTTGGAGTTGTTCTACAATTTCTTCTTGGGACAAGTTTTGATAAGGGGCTTTGGTGAGCAACCGACTGCGATGTAACCAGGGCAAACAGGCTACTTGAATGGGACCCGACTTGGTGCGAATGGTAATAAGTCTGTCGTCGGACGTGACATAAACACCTTCTGTTCCCAAGGTGCCAAAAATATCCAGCGAGGTGGCTTTGCCAAATGCCACAGGGCTGTCATGGTTGCCGGTGACCATCACAATGGGAATTTTTTCGGCACTGACCATACGGATGAGCGAGGCAAATTCTCGCTGGTGTGTGGGCGTGGGGTCGCAAGAACGATAGGCGTCGCCGGCAAAAACAACCAAGTCTACGTCTTCTTTAAGGGCTTCCTCAAAGGCAAAACGCAGGCATTTGATAAAGTCTTGCAAGCGTGTGTGTAGCCCCGTGTTGCTGTCGAGCCGCCCATAGTTTTCAATGCCGATGTGGGTATCTGCAACGTGGAGAAATTTGATGGCCATGAAATTTGCAATATGAGGTATGACGAGGTAGGGAAAGTGAGGGAGTGGAACTGTTTCAATGTAGACAGAAGGTGATGATGGTGCAAGTCTAAAAGTGCCCAACAGAATGGGCATCAATGGTGCAACTCAAACTGAATGGCCCAAGAGGAGGTGGGGGTAGGGGAAGCGTCGGTTTTGCGAAAGCTGTAGCGGGTGGCAATGCGGAAGGGCGTGGTCGACCACGCCAGGAGAATGCCGGATGCTTTGCCTGTTCCTGTGCGTGTTTGAAGGGTGCCACCGCCCCATACGTCGGGTTCGAAATCGTAAATTCGGGCGTCAAAATTGGGGATATTGAAGACCGTTGTCCAAAGGGCAATGCGATGGGCTTGGCCTATTTGGAGGCGTAGGCCACTTGCAAGTCCGTTTCCAGATTGTGTTACTTGGGTTCTGGATATCCAAGACGTGGTGCGCATAGCTCGGTGTGTCCAATTGAACGTGACACGGTTTTCTGCGCGGCTTGGATCGTAGCGGGTTTTTCGGGTGCTGTGTGTGATTTGCAAGGTGGCTTTTTTTCCAACACGGTGACGCATTATGAGGCGAAACCGATGACCCTGGTCTGGCAGGGGGTGCCGTTCTGGTAGCAAGTGTTTGTGGCGATCAAGGCTTAATTCGAATCGGGTGCGTGGGGTTGGGCGATAGGTAAACCCAAAAAAGAGGCCTTGTTCATTTTGGGGGGGTGTGCCATAGGCGGCAATGGGTGCGCCATGAAGTGCGGAAAAATGGGGGCTAAATCTGCGCATCAGCAGATGAAGTCGAATGTCGTCTTTTTGCCAATTTAGGCCTGTCACAAAGGCTTGGGTTTTGTGTGCGTAAGCAAATTCTCCAAACAAGGTGGTTTGGTGCCATTGCGCCTGTCCGTTGATGCTGATATGACGTTTTTTTATTTCTTGGGGGTTGGCTGGTGAGAAGGCGGTTTGTTGGAAGGTTGTTCCAATGTGGTTTTGGGGGGTGCCAACGGACATGTGAAGGGTTGCGAGGCGTTCGGAGAGGATATTTTTACGGCTTAGGCTGGTTTCTGAAATGTGTTGTTCTGTTCGGCGAATTTGCACATCGCCCTCGGGTGTGATATCGGCATCCCAAAGGATTTGACCGTAAAGCGCTTGCAACGTGAATGCACGAAGCTGGGTCGTGAGATGTAGGCCACGAATGGCTCCAAATTCGGTACCGTTTCGATTTGCGATACGATTTTGTGATCGTGGCCGAATACTGGAAAGACTCGCTGCGCTGCGCGTTTGGCGTGAATGAAGCAAGCCTTGTCCAATTTCTGGACGCACATCACCCATAATAAGCTGCCCAAGCGAATGATTGAACTGGAGATGTGCCGTGAGATAGTCGGCCCAATTGGGTTCTTGTGGGTCACGGTCGGAAAGCATAAACCCTGTGAGGGTGTTGCCGATTTGGACTTCGGCGCGTTGTGTAAGGCGCAGATGATCAACTTGGTTGGGATGATTTGTCGGGCGGGTTAGGCGTGTGGTGAACTGACCATGCCAATGCGGGTGTTCTTTGAGCGTGAGATAGGGGGCGATTTGATCAAGCAGGTCTGGTGTGATGCCTGGGACGCGCTGGAGATCTTGGATTGTGTGATAGGGGCGGAAAGCCGTGATTCGCCAAGCGATGTCGGGTGTAAGACCGGGCAAATCTAAAAGTTTTGATTCAGATGCTTTGTTGAGATGGAGTTGCACACCTTCTAAATCTTGTAAATAAGCTTCATAGGCCTCGGCTTCTTCTTGCGAATCGAATTCTTGCGCTGTAAGAGAGGTTATTAAGGTGAACAAAATGTGCCCGACGATGAGGCACCTGTGAACGTTTTGTTTTGGCATAAATGAGATCACAAAAGTAAAAGCCCTGTGTTTTTAGGAATTTGGCTGGTTTGCCAAATAGAACACAGGGCTTTTTTGCAATTTTAATGCCAAGCATAAGAAGTAAAAGAAGAAAAGTTTTTTTTCTCGTTTACTCGTTGCCAGTGGACTCTTGCTCGTTGGTTAAGAGTTGAATGCGTTTGTCGTGTATGGTGAGCAAATACATCCAGGCGTTTTCTCGGTCGCCTTTGCTAAAGGAAACGCGCCCCGTTGCGCTGGGGATTTCGGTGAGGCGTTCGAGTTGGTCACGCAGTTTCATACGGTCATTGCCGCCTGCATCAATGCCTTTGAGTGCAGCCAACATCGCATCGTATCCAAGGGCAGCAACAATGTTTTGTTCTTTGCCAAAACGCGACCGGTAGGCATTGGTGAAATCTTGCACAGAGTGGAGGCTGCTTTGGGAGAAGTATTTGGATACAAAGACAGCACCATCGACATAATTGCCCCCGTCACGGGCAACTTCGGCGTGATTCCAACCGTCACTGCCCAATACCTGGGCTGGAATAAGCGCAGAGTGGAACTGAGGGGCAATGAGTAAAATATCGGAGTCATCACCAGCAATGAGAATGCCGTCGAGCGTGTCGACGACTTTGGGCTGCACGGTATCTGGATCTACTGGCACCGGAGGAGGGGGATTTACCTGAATGCCCTTTAACATGAGGCCTTCTATTTCTGCTGCGAGATCTTCGGGTGGGGCTAAAGCTTGCCCTGCACTGCGAATGCGTTCAAACTGGCGGCGGTAGTCCGTTGTGCCCGATTCGTACCATTCTTGAATGAGCACCTCGGCACCGAGTTCTTCGGCTTTGGATGTGAACTCGTGGGCAATGCGTCTGCCATATGTGTCTCTTGAGGCCAACGTGGCCAACATACGCAGACCTTGACGGCGGACGGCATATTCGGCAATGCGCCTGCCCTGGGCACCGGGTGTGGCATTTACTTGGAAGATGTAGGGACTTAGGGACGCGATGCCATCGTCTGATGCTGTGGGTGCAATCAACGGCACGGCTTGACCGCTTAAATATGCGGCAAGCGGTGTGGTTTCTGCACTGGTGAGGGCACCAATAATTGCTATGACATTGTGTTGCTCTATGAGGCGTTGGGCGGCTCGAACCGCGCGAATGGGATCGCCTTCGGAATCTTCAAAAACAAGGCTGACCTGGTCGTTTGTTTTGAGTGGGTTCAACTCGCGGGCAAGCAATATACCGTCGCGTAAATCTTCGCCAACAGGTGTTCCAATGGGCGCAATGATGCCGATTTTATAGCGGGCGTTTTCAGGCTCTTGGATGGACGTATCTGTCCCTTCACCATCGGGTTTTGTTGTGTCAGATGCGAGGGTGGGCCTGCGTGTGGGCATGAGGGTTTGTTGGGCAAGGGGAGCCAATTGGCTGTTGGGGTAACGTTCGAGAAAGAGTGCCAGATGTTTTTGGCTGGTATTGGGTTCACCAAGTTTGAGCGGCCACCGCGCTTTGCCAAAAGCAACGGCCTCGTCGATAATGGCACGCCCAAAGTCACTTTGGAGGCGTTCGACGTCACGGTTTGAGAGGCGATTTGCACCTGCCATTTGGCCCAACCGGTCTGCGGCACGGGCTTTGGTGCGTACTTCGGTACGGCTTGTGAGCACACGACTGTATTGTGTTGCGGCACTGTAAACCTGCCCTTGATGAAAATAGCAGTCACCAATGAGCAGGTCACTTTCTGCCAAATATCTGCTGTATGGGAAGTTTAGTTGCAACTCTACTGCAGAAGCAATGGCCAGGCTGTATTCTTTAAGCTGGTAATGGGTTTTTGCCAACATAAGCCGAGCCGCAGAGGTGCGCTGGTTGGATGGGTGTTGCTCTAAGAGTTCTTGAAGGTTCAATTTGGCTTCTTCGTGTTTGCCTTGGATATATCGGGCAAGTGAACGCTGAAAGAGGGTTTCGGCTTCTTGGCTGTAGGTGAGTTCAGCCGTTTGTGCGTATAAGGGATTTGTGCACAAAAAATAGAGAAACAATATAAATAGGCAGGTTTTTTTCATAGTGATTAATGGAAACCTATGTTGAGAGGTTAATAATGTCTTCAAGTTGGAGTTCTTTTAGGCGGTGCTGGAGCGATTCTTGGGTCAAACCCGCTTCGTGTATGAGTCTGATTTGTTTTTCTGAGACTTCTTCAACGATACAAATAGGTGCGTCAAATTTGAGTGCAAGCACAATGGCATCGCTGGGACGTGCGTCAAATTTGAACGTTTTTTCGGGTGATATAAGGGTTACTTGTGCCCGGTAAATATAGTCTTCAATGTCGGTAATGACAACTTGGTCTACGCTTGCTTGAAGATTGAGGATGACGCTTTTGATTAAGTCGTGCGCGAAGGGGCGTGGCAATTTGAACTGGCCCTTGGATAATTGAATGGCCAGTGAAAACATTTCACCCATTTGGATCCAAATGGGAACCGTGCGGGTTCCACCTTGCTCCTTGAGCATGAGCACAGGCTCGCCGTTTTTACGGTCGATGAATAAACCACTGATTTCGGCTTGAAAAGTCATGATCAATCACAAAATGGCGGAGGGTGCCGTTTATTTTCTTTGAAGCACAAGTCCAATCGAATATAAGGTTTGGGTTTATGGGGGTCAAGGAGGAAGGCTGTTGCCAAAATAGCACCTGAAAGTTGAGTTATTTTATTGACATAGACAAATTTGAGAGTTGTTGGCATTTCTTGACGGTTGGAAGGGCTGTGGCTATATTCGCGTACATTCTAATTTCTAACTATTTTTGTGGTGTTTTATGTTATCAAACCTAAATCAGCCTTTGCGTACGTTGCCTGGAATTGGTCTCAAGCGAGAAAATTTGCTTGAGAGTGTCGGCATCGAGACTGTGGGGGATTTGCTGTTGTATTTGCCCTATCGTTATATAGATCGTACCACAGAAGTGGGCATTGCGCAGTTGCCGCTGGATATGGAAGTGACGGTGGTGGGTGAGATTGTGGCTATGGAGGTTATTCCGGGTAAACGGCGTCGGTTTGTGATGACGGTGGAAGATGATACGGGTAAGGTTTTTGGGACGTGGTTTGGCGGGTATCAGTATTTTCGTGGGGCATATGAAGCGGGCGATTTGGTGGCTTTGGGTGGGAAACTGTCGCGTTTTGGTGGGAAGTTGGCGATGACGCACCCCGAGGTGGAAGTATTGGCTTCGGAGGGAGATGAGGCGCAGCGATTGCACACGGGGCGGATTATTCCGCTGTATAATACCACGGCCAAAATGAAGTCGGAGCGCATGACTGCCCGTGCCTTGCGCCGATTGTTATTTGCTGCGTTGGATGTGGTGGGAGATGAGATTGTTGACCCGTTGCCTGATGATATTCGAGAACGGTGTGGGGTTGTGAGGCTTCGAGAGGCGATTGAGAAGGTGCACTTTCCCGATGTTTTTTCCGATGTGGATGCCGCCCGACAGCGTTTGGCATTTGATGAGATTTTTTATATTCAGTTGCACTTGGGGCGCATGCAAAAAGAACGAGAAAAGACACCTGGGCGTGTGTTGTGCCCCCAGGGCACATTGGCAAAGCAGATGGTGAGCAGTTTGCCTTTCGAATTGACGGGGGCGCAGAAACGGTCGGTCGAAGAAATTGGCGCAGATTTGACACGGTCTGTGGCGATGCATCGGTTGTTGCAGGGTGATGTGGGATCGGGCAAAACATTGGTGGCTTTGTTGGCGATGTTGGCGGCCGTAGATGCAGGCTGCCAAGCTGCTTTGATGGCACCGACTCAAATTTTGGCGGAACAACACGCCAATACCATTCGGAACTTGGTAGAACCGTTGGGGTTGGATGTGCGTCTGTTGACCGGGCGAACCCGTGCCGCTGCTCGACGAGAGATTCTGGTGGGACTGTTGTCTAACACCGTATCCATTTTGATTGGCACACATGCGTTGGTGCAAGAGGATGTGCTGTTTGCCAATTTGGGTTTGGTGGTGGTGGATGAGCAGCATCGATTTGGCGTGGCACAACGCGCGATCTTGCGTGAAAAAGGTGCGGATTCTCATTTGTTGGTGATGACGGCCACCCCGATTCCACGTTCTTTGGCATTGACATTGTATGGCGATTTGGATGTGACAATTTTGGATGAATTGCCGCCTGGGCGTGAGCCTGTGAAAACGGGGTGGCGGTTGGCTGCAGATCGGGCAAAAGCATTGCAGTTTGTACGTAGCGAGATCGAACAGGGTCGGCAAGCTTATATCGTATATCCGTTGGTGGAAGAATCGGGTAAGAGCGATTTGAAGGCGGCTACTGAGGCATTTGAAGATTTGCGCACAGGATCGTTCTCTGATTTGAGATTGGGGTTGTTGCATGGAAGAATGACGGGCGACGAGAAAGAAACAACGATGGATGCGTTTAGACGGGGTGACTTGCAGGTGTTGGTGGCCACAACGGTGATTGAGGTGGGTGTTGATGTGCCCAATGCCACGGTGATGATGGTGGAACACGCCGAGCGGTTTGGGTTGTCACAGTTGCATCAGTTGCGTGGGCGTGTGGGGCGTGGGCACCATGCCTCATATTGTATTTTGATTGCAGATCCGCAAGAACATTTGTCTGGTGAGGCAAAAGAACGGTTGGATGCCATGGCGCAAACAACAGATGGGTTTGAGATTTCGGAGGTGGATTTGAAGATTCGAGGGCCTGGGCAAATTTTTGGCACTCGGCAGGCAGGTTTTCCCGAGTTTCGGTTTGCCGATCTGGCGCGTGACGTGGATATTGTGGTGTTGGCGCGAGGTGAAGCTCAAAAGCTGCTCAATCAAGACCCTACATTAGCATCTTCTGATCTTTTGCGACAAGAGTTGGATGCCATCGCTTGGGGGAATTTTCAAATTGTTGAGGCGGGGTGAACCACTCAACTCCTGATCCCTGAGGTATGTCTCTCTCCTTTCCCAGCCCTTTCCCATTTGGTCTATTCCTCTCCCTTTCCGCCCGATGCGATTCCCACATAAGCCTGCCCATAGGACGGGGTGATGTGGGTGAGTTATGGTTGACACCCCTTATTTATTATGGTAGATTGGTGCGGCATCTCAAGTTAAAGTGATGTCGCTTTTTTTATGGAGAGGGATACAGACACATGATGAAGAGCAACTCGCGTATTGCTTTGTTGGGTACCATCAACCGCGATACGATTCATACCCCCGATGGTGTTACGACCGAAAGTTATGGGGGGTTGTTGTATAGCATTTTGGCTTTGGCCGAAATTGCAGCACCTGAAGCATCTATTTATCCTGTGTGCAATGTGGGATTCGATATGGAAGATGTGGTGCGTGAAAAATTGGCACCCTATCCTCAGGTTAAGTTTGACGGCATCACCTTTGTGTCGGGTAAGAATCCGCATTGTTTTTTGGAATACGATGCAGAAGGACACAAACAAGAGACCTTGCAAAATGATGTGCCCCAAATCTCATTTGAACAGATTCAGCCTTTTTTAGAATGTGATGCGATTTGTTTTAATTTTATTACGGGCATGGAATTGGCACTGGAAACGGCCGAACAGGTTCGGAAAGCTGCAAAAGGACTTCTGTTAATGGACGTGCACAGTTTAACACTGGGCATGGATGAAAACCGTCGTCGTTTTTGGCGCGTGCCGCCCCAATGGGAACGCTGGGTAGGCTGTGTGGATGTGGTGCAGATGAATGAGCAAGAAGGGGCCCTATTGGCCGATGAATCGTTGGATGGTGATGGTGCCACACGTCAATTTGCAGAAAAAGTGCTCACATTGGGGCCGTCGACGTTGATGCTGACACGTAATGAACGGGGGTCTCAAACCTTTTATCGAAACTCTGCGGGTGATTTGCAGGTCGAATCGTATGCGCCAGTACCCGCGGGCGAGCCTCAAGATGAGACGGGATGTGGCGATACGTTTTTGATGGGGTTCACGTGGGCGTTTTTACAATCGAATAGACGAGATACAGCCTGCCAATTTGCAAATCGCGTGGCGGGTATCAATGTGTGTTTGCGCGGTATTGACGGTATTAGCCAGATTGGCCAGTTTTTAAAACCCGAAGAACGCGAACTTGGTTTGGCAGATGATTAAGGAGGTATAACCGATGCAGGAGTATCAATTTCCAAATCGTCCGAACTTCGATTTGAAGTTTAATCCTAAGATGGTGTACGCTGCTTTGGCCGCACTGTTTTTGCTTTGGGGTGCCAGCGGCATCTATGTGGTTCAACCCGCTGAAATGGCTGTGGTTTTCCGTTTTGGAAAAGCGGTCGCTCAAGCGAGCCCAGGTTTACATTATCATTTTCCAACGCCTATTGAGGATGTGGAAATCGAGAGTGTGTCTGAGGTGAAACGACTCGAAATAGGGTTTCGCACCATTAGTGCAAGCCCAACCCCGCGTTATCAAAAGGTTGCTGCTGAGGCTGTGATGTTAACAGGTGATGAGAATATTGCCGATGTGGAATTGATTGTGCAATATCGTATTCACGATGTTGAAAATTACTTTTTCAAAGTGCGTGAGCAGTCTAAGGCCATTCACGATGTGGCAGAAGCTGCTTTGCGACAGGTGATTGGGCAACACACCATTGATGAGGCACTGACAGAAGGCAAGCTTCAAATTCAGGAAGAAATTCAAATACAAATTCAAGGTGTTTTGGATTTGTATGAAATGGGTGTGCGCATAGAGCAAGCCAAATTACAAACCGTGTCGGTACCACAAGAAGTGGATTTTGCGTTTAAAGATGTGGCCAGTGCGCGTGAAGATCGCGAGCGGTTGCGGAATGAAGCTGAAGCTTATCAAAATGATATTATTCCCAGAACGCGTGGTGAGGCTGAAAAGATGTTGCGCGAAGCCGAAGCTTATAAAGTGGAGCGTGTCAAACGCTCCCAAGGTGATGCCGATCGATTCTTGGAAGTGTTGAAGGAATATCGCAAGGCCAAAGATGTGACAGAGACGCGTTTGTTTTTGGAAACAATGGAAAAGGTTCTTCCGGGCATGCAAAAGTTCATTGTCGATACCGATGGCAAAGGTGGGCTGTTGAATGTGTTGCAAATGCAGAAACCATCTGTAGGAGGGAATTAAAATGCGCGGTGTTATAACCCTTGTAGTCTTGTTGGTCGCTATGGCCGTTTTGGCCGATTCGGCGATGTTTATTGTAGATGAACGCGAGCAGGTTGTTGTTACACAGTTGGGTGAACCCGTAGATACGATTCGGGAACCTGGTTTGAATTATAAGATTCCGTTCATCCAACAGTTACACATCTTTGATGATCGGTTGTTGTACAGCGATGCCGAACCTGCTCAGATTTATACGCAGGACAAAAAGAATCTGATTGTAGATAATTATGCACGGTGGCGCATTGTCGATCCATTACAATTCTTGGTATCTGTGCAGAGTGTGGCTCAGGCACAATCGCGTTTGGATGATATTATTTATTCGGCCATTCGTGAAGAATTGGGTCAGCGCACATTGGTTGAGATTGTATCGACTCATCGTCAAGCCATTATGGATACCGTTACCGTGCGGTCTCGTGCATCTGCTATTTCTTTGGGCATCGAGATTTTGGACGTGCGCATTAAACGTGCTGATTTGCCCCGTGAAAACAAGGCAAATGTATTTGATCGTATGAAAGCTGAGCGCTCTCGCACAGCAAAAGAATATCGTGCCGAAGGCGAAGAAGCTGCGACCAAGATTCGGGCAGAAACGGATTTGGATGTCACAAGGTTAACGTCTGAAGCATTTCAGAACGCTCAGTTAACGCGTGGTGAAGGCGATGCGGAAGCTTTGCGTATTTATGCCGAAGCTTTTCAACAGGATCCGAAGTTTTATGAATTTGTGCGCACACTTGAAGCCTATGAGAAAACGTTGACCACTGGAACGACAATTGTTTTGCCGCCCAGCAGTGATTTTTTCAAGTATTTGGGTAAATACCGCTCTCGATAGTTAAAAACGGACGGCAAGCGTGAGACAGCTGATTCGTAAGGTGTTTTGGGTTGCGTTCTGCTTGATCCCTTTCAGTGGTTTTTCTGTTGTATGGGCCAGTGAATGGCAAGTTGTTGCGCGCAATCAGTTAGCACTTCATCATCAGTTGTCTGACAGCATATTGGCCAATCGTTTTTTGGGTGAGTTGCTGGTGCAGCGCGAAGTGGTTCGAAAAAAGTTGGGTCATATTCCGGCGACACCGATGACGGTTTATTTGGCTCCTTCGCAAACCGCTTTTGATGAATTGACTCAGGGCAGGTTGCCACATTGGAGTGCGGCTGTGGCAATGCCTGCTTTGCGCACGATTGTGTTGAAACGGGGGCCATTAGAGCGACAAACGCAGACGATACAGCACGAATTGTCTCATGTGTTGTTGCACGCGGCAGTGGGCAAGTATGTGCCGGTTTGGTTTAACGAAGGCGTTGCCATGTGGGCCTCTCACGAGTGGCGCTTGCAAAATACAGCTTCTGTATTGTATGCGGTGCTTTCTGGGGGATTGATTTCGCTGTCGGAGATTGATGCCGTGCTTCAATTTCCATCGGTAAAGGCCGATTTGGCTTACACAGAAAGCTTGCTGGCTGTTTTATACATCATTCGTTTGGGTGGCGAAAATGCCATTGTGGCGATGATCAGTGAGCTTTCTTATGGGGCTTCCTTTGATGTGGCCTTGTTTCGGGTTACCGACAAAACACCTTATGAGTTTGAAAAGACCTGGAACAATTATGTTTCAGGTCGGTTTAGTTTAGCCGCATTGTTGGTATCACCAGATTCCCTGTGGGGGTATCTGGTGCTGCTTTTTGGGGTGGCTTATGTGGCTGTGCGTTTGCGCAATCGGGCCAAGTTGCGTCGGTGGGAATTGGAAGAACGATTTGAAGCTTTTGAATTAAAAGTCTATCAGCCGGAGGATGAGCCGTGATCGTGGGTGTAACGGGAGGCATTGGGGCTGGCAAGAGTACGGTCTGTCAAACATTTTCGGATTTGGGTGGGTTTGTGATTGATGCCGATGTGGTGGGGCATGAGACGGTTCGAGACCCTGACGTGATTCGACAATTGGCAGATGGGTTTGGGGCAGATGTTTTGGATGCCGAGGGGCAGATTATTCGCCCTGTTTTGGGGCAACGGGCTTTTGCCTCCGATGCGCAACGTGACAAACTTAATGCCATTGTTTGGCCTCCGCTACGGGCCTTGTTGCGAAAAAAAATTCAGCAGGCGTTGAACGACGATCAAAGTAGGCCGGTGGTGGTGGATGCGGCATTGCTGGTGGAACGCGGCAATCCAAAAGATTTGGTGGATGTGTTGGTTGTGGTTTCTGCACCCGATGAGATTCGTGTGGGACGAACGATGAATCGGTTGGGTATTTCTGAAGCAGAGGTCAAAGACAGGATGGCAGCACAATTGCCACAATCAGAAAAAGTGCGTGTGGCTGATTTTGTAATTGAAAACGACAGTACGCCAGATGTGTGCCGGGAACGTGCGGCCAAAGTTTGGCAGGAAATTTTGGATCGGATGTGAGGAGATTTACACTATGAATTATACACCGCATACAGACGCGGATGTACAGCATATGCTTCAAACCATTGGGTTGGATTCGACAGACGATTTGTTTAAGCCTATTCCAGAATCGTTGCGTCTTAAAGCGTTGGATTTAGCACCTGGCATCAGTGAGATGGAAGTTTTACAGGTCGTAGATGGATTGGCCGCTCAAATTGCAGCACAGGCGCCTGCCCTTTCGTTTTTGGGTGGTGGGGCTTACGACCATTTTTCGCCCACAGTGGTTGATGCGATGATTTCGCGGGGTGAGTTTTTTACGGCCTATACACCTTATCAGCCTGAAGTGAGTCAAGGTACTTTGCGTGCCATTTTTGAGTTTCAGACGATGATGTGTGAATTGACGGGCATGGAAGCAGCCAATGCGTCGATGTATGATGGTTCTTCTGCCTTGGCTGAGGCTGTGTTGATGTCGGTTCGTATCAATGGGGGTTCGCGTGTGTTGTTGCCGCGCAGCTTACATCCGTTTTACAAGCAAGTGATTGAGACTTATGTCAAAGGCATTAA
>JBLHJX010000022.1:0-34550 GCA_047619225.1 Candidatus Latescibacterota bacterium | reverse complement strand
TGATTCGATGCTGCGTTCGGAATCGGTATAGGTTTCATGGTGGCCAGTTTTGATGTCGAGTGCAAAGAGTTGGTTGGCGCCCCGAACGGTGGCGACAAACTTGACCAAGCGGCCATCGGGGGACCAGGTGGGGCCAAAGTCGGGAGATCCCCATCGGGCATCTGTGTTAAGGCTTTGCTCAATACTTAGGTCGAGGTGGGCGGTGAGACATACGGCTTTGCCACCGGTTGTGGAAACGCTATAGAGGCGCCCGCTTGTGCCATAAGAGCGGGAAAAGTCAGAACCGACAAAGACAATGGTTTTGCCATCGGGTGATGGGGCTGGCAGGCCGATGTTGCTGGGTAGGCCGGTGAGCTTTTTGAGACGGCCTCCTTTTGTCGATATACAATAGAGATTGCGCGCATACGTGTGGTTGGGGTCTTCTTCTTTGTTGCCCGTGAGGTAGATGGATTGTCCATCGGTTGACCAAACCCCTTGACCTGGGTCCCAATCCCCCGAGGTGAGTTGTTTGGCTTTGCCACCGCGAGTGGATATGATGAATAAATGGGAGCGGTATTTGTGAATAAAGCCTTGGCCGTTAAAGCGGTATGACAAACGATCTGTGTGCACGACGTCACTTTTATCATCGTCCTTTTTTTTGTCTTCTTTTGGATCCATAGGCACGCGGCTTGAGAACAGAATGTGTTTGCCGTCAGGCGACCAACTGGGGTTTCCGGCACCGTGTTTTTGTTGGGTGAGTTTGGTGGCTTCACCACCGTTGGCAGGTATGAGCCATAGCTGGCCCCCTTTTTGGGTTTCATCAGGATCGCGTCCCGATCCAAAGCAAATCTGGGATCCATCGGGTGACCAGCGGGGGTTGGACTCAGATTGGGTGGAGTTGGTAAACTGTGTGGGACGCCCGCCTTTTGTTGATATTTTCCAAATGTGGCTTTGATAGGTATTTTTCTTCTTATTAGGGTGTGCTTGGGTCACGGAAAAAAGAACAGTGTCACCATTGGGCGCGGTTTGCACGTCGGAAACGAATTGGAATGCAAGCAGGTCATCGGTTGTGATAAGACGTTTGGTGGGCATGGTGACTCCTCAAGGGCATTGGAACAAGGGGTTGTTTTAAGCGTTTACTATAGAATAGGTCTTTTTGGGTTAATTACGAATTTTGCTGTGTTTTTGAGCAGCTGTGCTTTTTGCGGCGAAAATGCCCCAAATTGTCTTTTTTAGCGGTATTTATATCATATAAAAGTGATAGAAGTTTCATGCTAACAGTGTAAATTGGTAGCGTGTTGATAATTGTAACCAACACGTTTAAAAACTGGGAGGGTTCGTATGCAACACTATTTAAGAATGGGTTTGACTGTTTGTCTCTTGTTTGGGTGTTTAGGTCTCACATCTTCAGCGCAGGCAACGGCAATAACAGGGTCCAAGATGCCCGCTTTTAAGCTTCAGGCACTTGATGAGAAATTTTATGGCACAGAAGGCGTCGAAGGCAAAATCTCCCTTCTGTATTTTCTGGGACACAACTGTGCGCCTTGTGTTGGATTTGGGCCATTTGTGGAGACAGACATCTGGCAAAAAGTGCGCAACAAACCCGGCATACAAATGATGGGGCTTGATATTTGGAACGGCTCGATCACACAACTCAACCTTTATAAATCGATTACCAAAACCACGTATCCGCTTTTACGTCAAGCGGGACGAGGGGCTGATTATGCAGGCATATCTGTCTCTGAGCTTGTTGTTGTCGATCAAGAAGGGTATATACGTCTTACCGTCAACGGAGAAGGCTTAGAAGATTATCCCAAGGTCTTTGAAATGATCGAATCGCTTGAGCGCAACACCCCGATCATCCAACTTGCCTCGCGATCTCTCTATTATGGCCAATCGATGAATGTGGGACAGGTCAAAACGACAGACGTTACGGTTAACAACACCGGTGCCGGCCCCCTCGAAATTACGGGCATGGAAACTTCGATACCGAACCTCACGATGGATCCACCTGCATTCACGGTTCCGGCCTACGGAACCCAAACGGCCACCGTCACCTTTGCACCTTCCGAAGCTGGCACGTATACCGGTAGCATGATGCTTGCGCACACCAACGGGTCCGTCCAGAAACTGGAATTGCCTCTTCTGAGTATCGCAGTTGAAGGCCAAATTTTTGCCAGTATTGCATTGGCGCAAACCCGTCTCGATTTTGGCCAAACGGACTTGGATAAAAGCGTTGAAAAAACCGTCACGATTACCAACGCGGGTCCCGGCATATTAAACGTATCTGACATTCAGTCGGATGTAGAGGGTCTTGTGTTTTCCGACAAGCAGTTTAGCATTGCGGCCAATGAATCAAAAGACATCACAGTTACCTTTCACCCACCATCTGAAGGTTCATTTTTGGGTGTAATCCAAGTGATGTCAGATGATCCAGACGATGCGATTCTGACCGTCTCTCTCAGTGGAACCGGTATTTTTATTCCCGCCGATCCGCGGACCGATTTTGATGGCTCTGGCAGGGTTGAGTTTTCCGACTTTGTGGCCTTTGCACAGAACTTTGGATCCACCAACACAGCCTTCGACTTTGATGGCAGTGGGCGTGTAGACTTTGCAGATTTCTTGACCTTCGCGTCGTCATTTGGGAAGTCTGTGACAAAGTAACGTGACGAACCTGTGGGTGCGCGTAGCTCCGGTGCCCCACTGATCACGCGCGCAGCGAGTCATATGATCATGGTATCACCCCGGGCATTTCCTATTGGAAATGCCCGTTTTTTTATGCAGTTACTTGTGCAATCATGTTTTTGATATTGGCCACGCCTTTGGCCACACTGCCGTAGATGTCGGCGGGGTCAGAAACTTCCAGCGAAATGGTGCCTGTATATTCTGCGTTGTGGAGAATCGTGAAGACCTCTTGCCAGCCCATGTCGCCTTCGCCCCCTGTGGCGCGTTTGATGTATTCACCCGTGGGAATTTCAGTCCAACCGTCTTCATTGGGTTTGTCGGCCCGTTTAAAAAAATCTTTGGCATGCACGTGGCGTGTTTGTGGCGCGAATAGTTTGACGGCTTCCATATGGTCTTCGCCAAACACATGGCGAAAATTGGTAAAATCGAGATTGATGCCAAAATTGGGTCGGTCTACAAGATCAATGATGCGTTTTGTCGTTCCAATGCGCCCCAACAAACGCCCGTGGTTCTCAAGGCCAATCTGAATGTTCTTCTTTGCTGCCGCATTGGCAACCTCAGCCATGCTCTTGGTCATACGTTCAATCAAATCATCTACATCCACATCATCGGGTGATCCGGGCAGCGACGTACGCGGATCAAGCCTCACCGTATCTGTTCCCAATATCTGCGCAGTCTCAAGCCGACGAATACTTTCCTCAATACCTTCCCGATTCTTAGCCTCATCATACACGTGAAAATTGTTGTCCTGCGCATAACACGAAATCTCAATCCCCACATCCTTCGCCAGATCCGCCAACTCTCTCGCCTGCACAAATTCATCCCGCCCCTCATCCCAAAACCGCGTCAACGGCTCAAAACAATCCGCCTCTGTCTCCTTACCCACAAACGAAACAATCTCCATCAACGAAATCTGATTATCCGTCAACATCCCATTAAAACAATAACTACAAACACCAGCTTTCATAATCTAAGTCCTTTTTTTGAATTCCCACACCAGCACGATCATCCTCCCGGTGGTGTGGGCCGTTGTGCAGTTGGCGTGGTTGTGATGTGTGGGTGTTGGGCGTATGGAATACGAGGTGGGGAGTGGGAACTGCGCGGGCAGGTGAGGGAGGTTTGCACTCGTAAAAACACTGAAGAATATTAAAGCACCACGCAGTGGCCCCCTTCTTTTGGTTCTTTTCTTGGGGGTTCAAGAAAAGAACACGCCGTAGGCACGTAAGGGAAATACCATTAAAAAGCTTTTATTTCACCACCCGCTCTTTCAATTTCTCAATCTCCCTCGCACAAACATCTCGCACCTCTGCCAACCCCTGAGGTGTAGGCCCTTCCAACTTCAAATAATCCAACACAATATCTTCCGCGCAAATGGTTGGTGTATCATATTTTGCCAAAAGATCCAGATGGTTTTAAGAAAGGCCTTGTTGGCTCATTGAATCGGCTCCATCCCGTGAGGCATTAAGATTTCGTGCCGGTCTGGCGTTGAATACCCTTCTACTTCCATGCGTGTTATGCCTGGGCTTTCGAGTGCGGCTTTGACTATGTTCTTGTTGAATGTGCTGGCGTTTTCAAGCGTGAGATATTCTTGGACGGGCAACCAAAGACATTCTGCTATTTCTTCGGCTTGAATGGTTATCTCCGCACTCAATGGGGAGAGTCGGCATACAAAATAAATGTCTGACTTTTCATATCGATAGCCATGCCAGTGTCGAAAACACACGACAGATTCAAATTTGGCATGCACACCTGTCTCTTCAAAAATTTCACGTTCAACACATGTGGCAATGTGCTCCCCTGCGTGTAGTGCCCCGCCTGGCAATTTGTAATGAGGCGATTCAGATCGGCGGTGCAGTTCGCTCACGACAAGAAGCTCCTCTTTATCGTTGATCACAACGCCGCCCGCACCAATATAGTGGGTTGCATACTCGGGGATGAGTGCGTTTTCTTCTAACCGTTTTGTGAGCAACAAATAGTTTTCTGCGGCGTGATGAAATTGAAAACCCGCTTCGGTTGCAATATAAATGATGGCTGCTTTTTCAATGGGTACTGTGAGCCAGGCGACTTTGAGACCTTCATCTTTCCATTCTTGGAGGGATGCCGATAACCGGCCCTGAAATTCAACAGGGTCTGTTGGCAGGGCTTCTGCATCTATTTCTATGCCTTTGAAACGGTTTGGTTCAGCTTCGAGAATTTGCATGAATCACCTCGTATTATGTAAGCGTGCGAAAAAGGAACGTGGCAAATTAAAGCACAAAGAGGACGGGTGCAAGTGGATTAACGACAGGGAGGTTTCACTTGACAGAGAACGAAATGCCTGTGATATTGCCGAAAAAACGAATGAGGCAGAGCAGGCACGGGGATCTGCCCCAACGGGTAATGAAAAATACCCCATTTTTGGACCCTGATGATTGTTTCTCGATGACC
Source organism: Candidatus Latescibacterota bacterium (assembly GCA_047619225.1). GTDB lineage: Bacteria > Latescibacterota > UBA2968 > UBA2968 > UBA2968 > JABIFK01. The sequence continues at coordinate 29,459 of JBLHJX010000022.1, read as the reverse complement.
GATCGTGGGTAATGACCCAGTGGAGACCGATATGGCAAATGTGTTTGAGCAATTGAGAGTGCGCACACTTATTAATGCGGCTGGGCCTGTTACGCGTTTAAGCGGGGCTGTGATGGATGATGAAGTGGTAGATGCGATGCGCGAAGCGGGGCAGTATTCTGTGGATATGGCGGAGTTGCAGGCTGCGGCGGGCAAGTTGATTGCTGAAGTGACAGGGGCCGAAGCAGGGTATGTGACCTCGGGGGCGGCAGCGGGTTTGCTTTTGGCGACGGCGGCATGTGTGACGGGGTTGGATCCGGGTAAGATGAATCGGTTGCCCGATACCCAAGGGATGAAAGATGAAGTGATCATACCGCGTTCTCATCGCAACTTTTACGATCATGCGGTACGTGGGGTAGGAGTGAAGCTGATTGAGGTGGGTATTTCTGATCGGTTTAGCGGGGCGGGTGTGCGCGATACTGAGGCGTGGGAAATTGCCGATGCGATCACCAAGCAAACTGCGGCGATTGTGTATGTGGCGCAAGGGCACGCACGCCCTTCTTTGCCCGAGGTAACGGCTGTTGCCAAAGAACACGGTGTGCCCGTGATCGTTGACGCAGCAGGCCAACTGCCCCCCGCCGCTCATTTGAAGCGGTTTGTTGCAGAAGGGGCAGACGTGGTATGTTATAGTGGCGGCAAGGCTGTGGGTGGGCCACAAGGGTCGGGTATTTTGTGTGGGCGCAAAGAATTGGTTTCGGCGGTTGCGCTTCAACATTTGGATTTGGATGTGCATTACGATTTGTGGAACCCGCCTGTTTCGTTGATTGATAAACATGCCATGCCGGGTGCACCGCACCATGGCATCGGTCGACCGTGTAAAGTGGGCAAAGAGCAGATTGCTGGGTTGATGGTTGCATTGAGAAAGTTTGTTGATGAGGGCGATGAGGTTCGGTACACACGGTGGGCAAAGTTGGTGGCGCTCTTGGCAGATAGGATAGGTCATTTGTCGGCGGCAGATGTTGACGTTGATTCGGAGCATATTGTTCCGATATTGCGGGTGCGTTTGAAGGACGCGCATACTGGGATCGATGTGGTAAAACAGTTGATGGATGGCACGCCAAGTGTGCATGTGAATACGGCTGGCGTATATGAAGGCGTTTTGGGTTTTAACCCAATTTGTTTGTCACGTGATCAGGTGCCACAGATCGCAAACCGTTTACAAGAATTGTTGGGGTGAACTCATGGATATAGATTGGGCAAGAGAAGGGGATGAAGCTGTTCAAAGATTGCAGGCGATGTTGCGATATGATACAACCAATCCACCGGGCAACGAGCTGGCATTGGCCCAGTTTTTGGCTGAGGAGTTGAAAACGGAAGGATTGGAGCCTCAGGTTCTTTGTTCGACAGATCAGCGTGGCAATTTGATTGTTCGCTTGCGAGGTGACGGCAGTGAGCGGCCCGTTTTGATGATGTCGCATTTGGATGTGGTACCTGCCGAACCTAAGATGTGGACACATCCGCCATTTGAGGGTGTGGTTGCTGATGATTTTGTGTGGGGCAGAGGGGCCATTGATTCAAAGTTGACGGGTGCCGTGCAGTTGCAGGTGTTGTTATTGTGTAAACGTTTGGGTTTGCCTCTAAAGCGCGATTTGGTTCTGGTCGCGGCGGCTGATGAAGAAAAGGGCGGACATTTGGGGATGGAATGGTTGGTCGATCAGCATCCCGAATGGTTTGATGCCGAGTATGGTCTTAATGAGGCTGGTGGCTTTGCATTGATGGTGGATGAGGTGCCTGTGTATACCTGCCAGGTGGCTGAAAAAGGCAGCGCGCCTTATGATGTTGTTGCACATGGCAGACCTGGACACAGCTCTGTGCCACACAATGACAATGCGATTGCGCATTTGGGCAAAGCATTATTTAACCTGGGATCTGGTTTAATGCCACACACGGTGGTGCCGTGTGTGCGGGCTTTTTTTGAATCGATGGCAAAGGCGATGCCGCGTGCCCATGTGGGTGATTTGTTGCGCGCCGTGCTTGTGCCCGAAACATCTGAGGCGGCACTTGCGGCTTTGCCTGTAAATGAGGCCACGCGGTTGATGTTTCAGGCGATGGTGCGCAATACGTGTGCGCCCACTGTTTTAGAGGCCGGTTTGAAACGCAATGTCATTCCTTCAGAAGCACGTGCTCAGTTGAGTGGACGTCCTGTGCCGGGTGTTGAGCAACAAGATTTTGAAAGGGAAGTGAAAGCTTTGGTGTCTGATGGGGTGAACTTGGATTTAACCGAGCCTTTCCGACAGGGTGTGGCTTTTGCACACGAGTCGCCTTTGTTTGATGCGATAGATTTGGCAATGAAACAAGTCGATGCCAATAGTGTGGTGGTGCCTTATATGCAAACTGGGGGCACCGATGCGCGATTTTTGTGTGATTTGGATATGCATGTTTATGGTTTTGTGCCGATGCGATATGAAGCGGGGTTGGACTTTTTTGACTTGTGTCATGGGCACGATGAACGTGTTTCAACCGATAATGTGACGTTTGCGGTTCAAGTTTTGTTTGATGTGGTTCGTCGGTTGAACGAGGGGTGATTCTCTTGGGTATTGTATTTTGGGGGGGGACCATTCGATGGGTTGACTTTTGGTGCGTGTCCCGATATATTGTTGCACTTGTTGTTCGTGTTTGATGTCATTCAAGGAGGGCTTTCATGAGTGCGATTACTATTTCAAGAGAATATGGCAGTGGCGGGCGAACGATAGCTGCAAAAGTGGCGGAGGCCCTCGGTTATGAAAATGTGGATAAAGATCTGTTGGTTGCTGTGGCGCGAGAGGCTCAGGTGCCTGTTTCTGAGGTGGAACGATATGATGAGCAACCCGAGCATCCGGCATTGCGGATTTTGCGCAAATTCTTAACGCCGGGTTATGCCGATACTTTGACGGGTTTGTCTGAATATGAATGGTGGGCAACGGCAACGGTTCCCGAATTGTCCAATCAGCAAGACAAAGCACTGGCCACTTTGGACGAAGAGGTTTATGTCAAACTCACAGCCGAAGTCGCTACGCGCATGGCGGATCAAGATAAGGTGGTGATTGTAGGGCGTGGTGGGCAGGCTGTTTTGAAAGGGCGCGCAGATGTTTTGCATGTGCGTGTGGTTGCACCCACAGATTTTAAGGTCTCAATTGTGACAGAACGTGAAGGTTTAGACGGGGATGCGGCGGTTAAACATATGAAGCAAATGGACGAGCGGCGGCGAACGTATTTGCGCCGACATTACGATATCGATTTAACAGATTCTCGGTTGTATCATGTAACTGTAAATACGGGGCTATTGGGTATGGATTCAGCTGCTGATTTGGTGGCAGAAGCGGCCAAGCGTGCAGGGTTTTAGTTTTACAAGAAATAATAGACACAAAAAAGGCGAGACTACGGTCTCGCCTTTTTTGTTTTTTAAAATGGGACGGCGTTTGTTATGCGTTGAGATAAACGCGTTTCAGGGCTTCCATTTTGCCTATGTCTTGAGCCACGCTGCCAATGGTGAACATCATCACCCCTGTTTACAAGCCCATTTCTTGGTAGGCCATAGCAATTTTTTCTATGGCGATGACAAATGCAGCCGTTCGCAAATCGGAAACTTTGTCGCGACTGTTGTAAACTTCGCTGATTTTTTGATAGCTCACACGCATCGTATCTTCAAGACCAGAGCGCACAAGGTCCAATTCGTTTGAACCATATGTGAGTTTGGTGCGTATGTGCTCTGGCACAGGTTTGCCGACCATTTCTTCAATGGCTTCGATTACTTGCTCGCCTTTGTGTGCTTCATGACGCCGATCTAAGCGACCAAAGCGAATGTGAGACAGGTTTTTAATCCACTCAAAATAAGAAACCGTAACACCACCGGCATTGAGGTATGCATCGGGAATAATGATTTTGCCATGTTCGCGCAAATAATCGTCAGCTTCAAACGTCACGGGGCCATTGGCGGCTTCGGCGATGAGCTTGGCTTTGATGCGGGGGGCGTTTTCAAGTGTAATCTGGCCTTCAAGGGCAGCGGGAATGAGGATGTCGCATTCGGCTTCTAATACACGTTTACCGTCTTCTACATATAGCGCATCGGGATAGCCTTTTACGCCACCATGTTCACGAATGTATTGTGAAACTGATTCGATAATGATGCCCGTTTCTGAAACAAGTGCGCCATCGCGTTCGATGATGCCCACAATTTTGACATCGTCTTCTTCTTGGAGGAATTTCGCGGCATGGTAACCCACGTTGCCAAGGCCTTGTACCACTGCTGTTTTACCTGCAAGACCGCCCTTTAATCCGGCTTTTTTGACGTCTTCTGGGTGGCGAAAGAATTCTTGAATGCCATATTGTACTCCGCGACCAGTGGCTTCGACACGTCCTTTGATACCCCCTTGTGATTCTGGCTTGCCCGTGACACAGGCAATGGCATTGATGTCGTCAGGGTGAAGATTGCGATAGGTGTCTACAATCCAAGCCATTTCACGTGCGCCTGTACCCATGTCTGGGGCAGGTACATTGAGCGCGGGGTGAATATATCCTTTTTTAATCAGTTCTTGAGCAAAACGCCGTGTGATGCGTTCCAATTCAAATTCGTTGTAGTCGCGAGGGTCAATGCATAAGCCTCCTTTAGAACCGCCAAAGGGTACATCGACAATGGCACATTTATATGACATGAGTGCAGCAAGGGCTTCAACATCGTCTTGATTAACTGATGGGGCAAAACGGATGCCGCCTTTGACGGGCAGGCGGTGTTCACTGTGAACGGCACGCCACCCTCTAAAGAGGCGATAGCCATCACGGAATTTGACAAAGAATTGAACCATATAAACATTGTTGTTGGCTTTGATCTGATCGCCTAAACCCGGGGGCAAGTCTAAAGTTGCAGCTGCTCGGTCAAACATGCGATCAACACTTGCTTTGAAGCTTGTTTCATGCTCCGCCATGTTATGCCCTTTCGCTATAGTCATTTTGATACGGGGATATGTTCTGTAGATAGGAAATGAATGGCGGGTTGTCAAGTAGACAGCACTGGGGGATGAGAGGGAAAGGGCAGAGAATGAGACCCGAGGAGTGTGTCGTACTTGGCCAGACTTATAAACCCAGATTTGAAAATGGGAGACTTAACGGGCTACCTTTTAATGAGATGGTTATACGCGAAACTGATTTAGCGATTGAGAAAATGGCGAAGGGCGGGTTCAAGGGTTGGGTGTGTAAATATGAAGGTGCTGGCCTGGAGCTGGGTGGGTAAAACGCGTGTACTTGCAAGCAGGAGGCCTTCGGCCATTTCACCCAGCGCGAGTCGTGCAGCAAAGGAGGGAAGTGGAAGGAGGGTTGGGCGAGACAGCACGCGTCCTAATGTTTTGGTAAATTCGCGGTTGGTGATGGGCGTTGGGGAGACTGCGTTGATCGGTCCCGATTGTGTGGGTGTGTCGATGAGGAATAGAAGGATCTTGATGAGATCGTCAAGGCTGACCCAACTCATATATTGGGTGCCCGAACCAATGACACCACCCAAGCCGAGTTTAAAGGGCAGATGCATTTTTCCCAAAGCACCGCCTCTTGCGCTGAGTACCATTCCGATGCGCGGATAAACTGTGCGAATGCCTGCATCGATGGCTGGTTGGGCCGCATTTTCCCAAGCTTGGCAGACTTCGGGCAAAAAACCTGTACCGGGAGGGCTGTCTTCCATCAATTCTTCATCTGCGCGATGGCCGTAGAAGCCAATGGCTGAAGCTGAGATGAGTGTGTGTGGGGGATGATCGAGGTGGGCGAGGGTATTTGCTAAGAGTTGGGTACCGTTTACGCGGCTGTTGTGGATGCTTTTCTTTCGTTTGATCGTCCACCGTCCACCTGCGATACTTTCACCTGCCAGGTGGACGACTGCATCGATTTGAGGAATGGCTGCCACATCGATATAGCTATCATCTGGTTGCCAGGTAATTTCATAGGTATTTCGCGGTGGACGGCGCACCAGCGTGTAAACAGTATCGTTGCGATTTTTGAAGGCAAGGGTGAGGGCCGATCCTACGAGGCCCGATGCGCCTGTGATGAGGATGTTCATAATTATAGTTGGTAGAGCATGAGATAGATAACAACGCCGGTGATGGAAACAAACATCCAACTGGGCCATACATATCGGGCGAGTTTTTTGTGGCGTTCAAAATTTCCTTGCAGGGCGCGCCAAACGAGTAAGATGATGAAAGGTACATTAACCACCGCGAGGATGATGTGGGGGATGAGGATGGCAAAATAGACAGACCGTGTCCAGTTGTGGTGCGGATAGGGGACGGAACCCACTTGGATGTGATAAATAACATAAGAAGTGAGAAAAAAGACGGAAGTGACGAGGGCACCGACCATGCACTTTTGGTGCCGCTGGATGTTGCCTTGTTTAATTTGAATGTATCCCAATAATAATAAGAGGGCGCAGAGGCCATTGAGGATGGCATTGAGGGTCGGCAGGTCAGTTATGTGCATGGGGTTCTCTTTCTTTGTTAGGTGAACAGTGTACTCATTTTTGTCTGTTTTGGCAATTGGTGAAGAATAAATACTGAGTGCAGAGCGCAGGGAGCAGAGCGTAAAAGCAAGGTGATGGTAAATGCTTTGCGTTGTGCTCTACGCGCTTTGCGTTACGCAAGGTTGCGTTGACATTGCGCGCAAATTGGTTTATTTTTAGTTTAAGTTTTTAAATAAGTTAAGTCGCTTTTAGGAGGGTGATATGGCAGAGGCTGGAAATGCGTGGATGACGCCTAAGGAGGTTACAGATCGTTTGGGTGTACGCAAGACACGTGAAGCACAAGAAGATCTGTTGTACAATCGGCGTCCTCGCCGAGAAATATTGGATTTGGTGATCGGAGCAGTGGGGTGCAATGAATATTCGGCAGAAGATTTTCTGCGGGAAATAGTCAAACCAACCACATAAAACGGCAAAAGATTCCTGTGGTTGAGACTTTTTTGCGTGGGTTGTGCCTCTTTTTTTAAGACGCCGTGTTGTTTTCGGCCTCATTTATTTGGGTGGACGTTATAATCCATTACCGCAATATGTGGTATAGCGTCTGCCTTTTTATCCACGATTAGGCATGTTCTTGGGGTTAGGAAAGTGTGATAATGGATCCAAACACCATTGAGAGTGACTTTTTGGTTATCGGGAGCGGCATTGCTGGTCTCTCATTTGCTCTTAAAGCTGCAGAAGTTGGTTCTGTGACGCTGGTCACAAAAAAAGAATTCCAAGAGTCCAATACCAATTATGCCCAGGGGGGCATTGCTTCGGTGTTGGATCCCAACGATTCTTTTGAGCTACATGTAGAAGACACACTCAAAGCGGGTGCAGGTTTGTGTCGCGCTGATGTGGTGGATTTGGTTGTGCGTTCTGGTCCAGAGATGGTGCACGATTTGATTGCGTGGGGAACTGATTTTACACGCGCTCAAGAAAGCAACAGCTTGGCATTGGGCCGTGAGGGTGGGCATTCTAAAAATCGGATTGTATACGCCGCCGATTTAACGGGGCGTGAGATAGAACGGGCACTCACGGAAGCGGCGTCGGCCCATCCCAATATCGAATTATTTGAGCACCACATGGCGGTCGATTTAATTACCGATCATCATGTATCAGACACAACGGTGACTTCAGAATCTCAGATTCAATGTTGGGGTGCTTATGTTTTAGATACTGCCGCCGAGGTGGTAAAGACGTTTTTGGCTCGTTTTACATTGATGTGTAGTGGCGGGTGTGGGCGCATTTATCAGCATACCACCAATCCCAAAATTGCAACCGGAGACGGCATAGCAATGGCATATCGGGCAGGCGCTCGGGTTGGCAATTTGGAATTTATGCAGTTTCATCCCACCACGTTGTATCACCCAAAAGCGGATTCATTTTTGATTTCTGAGGCTGTGCGTGGGCATGGTGGGGTGTTGGTTGATCGGCTTGGGCACGCTTTTATGGATGATTATCACGAGATGGGGTCTTTGGCCCCCCGTGATGTGGTGGCCCGGGCCATTGATAGTGAAATGAAAAAAAGTGGCGAGCCTTGTGTGTTCTTAGATATTACAAGTTGCCCTGCCGATGAGTTGAAAACACGGTTTCCAAATATTTATCAGCGCTGTTTAGACTTTGGCATTGATATGACCAAAGTGCCCATTCCGGTTGTTCCCGCAGCGCACTATATGTGTGGCGGCGTGTTTACCGACACTTGGGGCCGCACAGATATCAACGGTTTATACGCTTCAGGCGAAGTCGCCTGCACGGGGCTTCACGGGGCAAACAGATTGGCGAGTAATTCTCTTTTGGAAGCTTTGGTTTTTTCCAATCGGGCCATTGAAGATATTTCAAAGCGGCTTGAAACAGAAACCCAAAGGCCTGATGTGCCAGATTGGCAAGATGATGGTGTATTTAATACAGAAGAGTGGATTTTATTGTCCCACGACCGCCAAGAAGTGCAACGTTTGATGTGGGATTATGTGGGTATTGTACGGTCCGACTTTAGGCTCAAGCGCGCTGCACGGCGTATTGGCATTATTTCTCAAGAAGTTGAAGATTTTTATAAACGGACAAAGGTAACGGAACCTTTATTGGATCTGCGCAATTTGACGATGGTGGCGGCTTTGACCGTAAGATGTGCGTTGGAGCGACGAGAAAATCGAGGGTTGCATTATTCGATTGACTGTCATGGATTTGATGAAAACGCATCACCGCAAGATACGGTGGTGTCGGCGTGGGAAACTTGGGGCGCTGGTTTGCCAGTGATTGAGTGGACTGCGATTCAGGGGTAAAATGTAAGGGGCACCACCCTTACATTGTTTTTAAGATCGTTAACATCATCTTAAACCGAAGGGTTGGAGAGCCTAACGGTTTTGCGAGTGAGGTTATGAAACTTTACATGTGGATGTTTTTGGCATTGCTGATGCCCCAAGTGGTTTGGGGCGCAACAGCCAACATCACCAAAGTTGAGACCAAAAAAGTGGTGATCGACGTTGGGGCCTCGCGAGGTATTGTTGTGGGGATGAAAGCCGATGTGCTCACCAGTGCGGGTCAGGTTGTTCATCCGGTAACGGGTGAAAATTATGGCAATCGACGGGTCAAAATTGGTGAAATAGAGATCCAGTCCGTTAACTCGGAATCTGCCACGGGCACTATTTTGGTGGTTTATGGAACCATCAATGTGGGCGACATTGTTGAGGGATTGGTGGTGATTCCTTCAGCGCAAGAGCGCATGCATATGGAGATTGACGAAGCGCGTTCAGAAATTAAAGCTTTGGCTCGCAGCCTGGCCGATGAAATTAAGGGCAACCAGAAGGGCATTGAAGACTTGCGGCGCTCTTTGCAACGCGTGGGAAGTTCGGAACAGCGTTTGCGGCAAGTGATGAATGCGGTACAAAATATGCGTGAACGTATGGTGGTGTTTGAAAATCGCATGACCACAATGGAAACGCAACAACAAACGATGATTATGCAAGACTCTTCTGAGGTGTCTGTAAAAGATCAAGTTTTTGAAATGGAACAACGGATCAAGGAGCTTGAAAAACAACAAGCTGAATTGGAAACCATGTCAATGAAGATGGCGACGATGCCCGACCCAGTGCAGATGCCGCCTCAAGCCACATCTCCCGCCGAAGACGAAATTGGTGCTCTGTTTCCTGACGAAGAAGAACCTGTTGCCGAATCTCCTTGGTATTTGACGTGGTGGTTCTTGGCCATTGTATTTGCGGTCATCGGATTAGGTGTCGCTGCTGCTGTTTTGATGTTGAAGAAAAAACGGGCACAAAGTGCAGCAGGAGGGGCTGGAGAAGCGGATGGCGGGATCTCAATGGATGATGGGTTTGATGAGTTGGATGGAGACGATCTAATAGAAGATTTGCCCGACGATTTGCCCGAACTTGAAACCGCAGATGACGAAATCTGAACGGAGTGATGACCATGCGTTTGTTTTATGGATTGATTTACTTGTGTTTTACGCTGGCACCTGCTTTGGCTCAAGACGAAGGTTATGTGTTGCAGGTGGCTGGGCGGTTGGTGTTTGTTGATCAAGGTGAGCAAGACAATATGCGCCCGGGGGATTTTTTGCAAGTGGTACGGCAAGAAGTGATCAAACACCCCGAGACGGGTGAAAATCTGGCGGGTGAAGTTGCGTTGGGTGCGGTGCGCATTGTCGAGGTTTTCCCCCGGTTATCGACAGCCGAAGTGGTTGATTTGATTAAAGGGATGGATCTGGCGTTATTAGACAGAGAGGCGCGACAGGGTTTGATACGAACCCGAATGTTGCCCCCCGAAGCAGAGATGGTGGTTTTAGAACGCGTACACGCCCGTGAAAGCGGGATGATGGCACCTGCGGGCAGGTGGAACCCCGATGGGGTTTTGGGTCAATTTGTAGCAGAAGTTCATCTTGGCCTTGGCAGCCGGCCAGAAATTGCGTGGCCAGCGTTTACGTATCAATTGGTTGGGGCATCTACGGTAGGGACACAATTGCCCAGTGTGATATTGGCCCGAACTGATAGCGCATTTTTGGGTGTGCGAGATGTGGCACTGCTGGCATTGGCCGATACCGCAAGTACGCCCCAAGAATTGGCACCTTTTGGCGGGGCGATGGCCACCCAAATAGGTTTAACATATCCTTTTTCAAGACAGTTTACGTTTCTGGCCGATCTTGGTTTTGGCAGTTCTTCACAATTAAGTTTGGGTGCTCGGTTTTATGCTGGGCGTTTGGTTAAGTTTTTGGGTGAGGGATATACACCCGATGGGCAAGTGGGTGCGCCTGTCATCACTTTGAAACTGGGCACCGCCGGGCAAGGCACAAGCACGTTGTCTGCTGCTGCATTGGCACAGTTGACTGTGCCGACAAATTTGGCAGCAGATGAGATCTATGCTTTGGCCGTTTTGGATACCGCGCTTGCTGTCAACGAACTCTTTTCCGCGTTTTCCACGGCGAATCCAGCGCTGATTACTCATGCCGATACACTTTACCAAGCCGATGTGACGCAGCTGTTACACGCGGCTGCCAATGCGGGCGCTGGAACGTTGGCCAAAAATGGTTTGGGTTTTTCGATGGGTTTAACCTGGCCGATCGCGCGTCACTTTACTTTGCGTGGACACTGGACAAGTATGGGCAATATTAAGGGATATGGTGTGGGACTGACGTATTATTTGCGAACGGTTGAAAAACCCGGCCCCGACGTTAACCCCGATGGGCGAATTCGTTCACTGGTGTTTACTTTGGGCGGGCGATACGATACGGGTACCAAGCAGCGTGTATTGGATTTTGATCTTGTATTGCCTATTGCGCAGGGTTATACTCTATCAAGTGTGGTGGCAACAGACTTAAAGAGCTTTATGCGATTTGGTTTGGCATTTAAGACTTATTTCAAAGGATTCTAATTAAAATACAGGCAGGAGAACCATGGCAGACGGCAGACGCAACGAATGGATGCGTTTGCCGTTTCCCGTTTTTTTAATCAAGAGGAGTTGTTATGCAACGTGGTATTGCCGTACTGGATTTTGGAGGCCAATATGCACATCTCATTGCCAACCGAGTACGTCGATTAAATGTTTATTCTGAGATTTTTGCGCCCGATGTTGATTTGTCTAAACTTGAAGGGGCTTGTGGCGTGATTTTTTCGGGTGGGCCATCCAGTGTCTATGACCCGGGCCAACCCGCTTTTAACCCCGCGTTGATCGAATCGGGTTTGCCAACTTTAGGGTTGTGTTATGGCCACCAATTGATTTGCAAACATTTGGGTGGGGAGGTTGTGGCAGGGGACGTAAGAGAATATGGTGCTGCGACGTTGGAGATTGTGCCAAATGCAAAACTCTTTGCAGGGTTGGGTACCCAAGAAAAGGTGTGGATGAGCCATGGGGATGTGGTAACCCGATTGCCCGATGGTTTTCGTCCTTTGGGTGCAACCGACGATTGTCCAACGGCTGCTGTGGGTGATGATGTTCGCCATATTTATGGTGTGCAATTTCACCCCGAAGTGGCACATACACCCAATGGAATGGCCATCTTAGACAACTTTTTGAAGATTTGTGATGCACCCCGCACTTGGACAATGGCCAATTATGCCGAAGTGGCGATGGATGCCATTCGAGAGCAGGTGGGGCAACGCAATTTGTTTTTGTTGGTATCTGGTGGGGTAGATTCGAGTGTGGCCTTTGTGCTGTTTAATCAGGCACTTGGCGAAGATCGGGTCTTGGGTTTGCATATTGACAACGGGTTTATGCGCAAAGCTGAGACAGCAACTGTAGAAGTTTTTTTAAATGAAGAGGGGTTTCACAATTTGCAGGTAGAAGATGCCAGTGATGATTTTTTGCTCAGTGTGGAGGGTCTGGTTGAGCCAGAGATGAAGCGCGAGGCGATTGGAAAAACATTTTTGGATGTGAAGGACAAGGTCTTGGCACGATTGAATCTCGATCCAGACCAGTGGCTCTTGGGTCAAGGCACCTTGTATCCCGACACAATTGAGTCGGGGGGCACGGAACATGCAGCATTGATTAAAACACACCACAATCGAATTGACTTGATCGAAGAACTTATTGCACAAGGTAAGGTGGTCGAGCCTTTGGCCCAGCTTTATAAAGATGAAGTGCGGGATTTGGGCACGGAACTGGGTTTGCCAGACCATTTGGTGTGGCGGCATCCTTTTCCCGGGCCTGGTTTGGCGGTGCGGTGTTTGTGTTCTGATGGAGAAGCGGAAGCCGAAGACTTGGCAGGTGCAGAAGAAAAAGCAGCAAAGATGGCATCGGAACTGGGCCTACAGTTGCGTATTTTACCCGTCAAGAGTGTGGGGGTTCAGGGTGATTATCGAACCTATGCGCACCCAGGGGTGGTGTGGGGGGAGGCCACCTGGGAGGTGTTGGAAGAGTTGTCAACGCGCATCACCAATTCGATTCGCGAAATTAACCGTGTGTTGTATCTCATTACACCCACTGCGTTACCCGAGTTGCGATTGAAGCGTGCATTTTTGACGCGTGCTCGGTTGGATCTTCTGCGTGAAGCCGATGCCATTGCGATGAAAGCGTTGTTAGACGCCAATTTGATGGCAGAGGTGTCACAAATGCCAACGGTTTTGTTGCCTTTAAGTACAGACGGGCAAAACGAATCGGTGGTTTTGCGGCCCATTACCACACCCGATTTTATGACGGCACGATTTTCAGAATTGCCATTTGAGCTTGTGGCCCAAATGGGGCGCGACATTCAAGCTTTAAATGGCATCAATTCGGTATTTTATGACGTGACCCACAAACCACCCGGCACGGTGGAATGGGAGTAAGTACGTGAGAATATTCCCCCACATTCTTTTATTATTTTTGACTGCAATAGGTATTGGACCAACGCATATTTGGGCAGCCCCTGAAATTGCTTTTTCTCCTACCTATGTCGATTTTGGCTCGGTGTCTGTGGGCGCACAAGACAGCACGGTTTTAACCCTTAAGAATGTAGGCGATGAACCATTGGTGGTTTCTAATGGCCAACTTGCTCGGGGTGCTGAGTCGGTTTTTGATGTGGTGATTTCTTCATTTCAGCTGGGCGCTGGAGACAGTGTGAGTGTGGTGGTGAGGTTTACCCCCAATGCAGGGGGTACTCAAGCCGATGTGCTGACACTTGAGACCAATTTGCCAGTGGATGTTTTGGCGCAACGACCCGTTGTGCAGTTGGTTGGCGAAGGTTTTGGCGCTGAAATTGATGTGGTCTCTTCTGTGCTGTTATTTGCAAGCCAAGGAGTGGGTGCATCAGCTGTCCAGAACCTTCTTGTTACAAACCGGGGCAACGATACGCTGCGCGTATCTGGTGTATTTGTGAACGATGTGCGTTTTGCTGCGGATGTGGCTGCTTTTGAGCTGGGGCCTGATGTTGAGCGTCTTGTTCGGATAACATATACACCCGATAGCTCTCGTGCGCGGGTCGATACGTTGCGTATTGTGAGTAATGATTTTGACGAAGACACGCTTTTGGTGGTTTTAGACGCACAAGAAACGCCGCAGCAAGTGGGTGTGGCCCGAATTTCTTTAAGTCGGTTGGGCGCAACTTTTCCGCAAGTAGGTGATACGATTTCAGTTCTATTTACATTGGCCCCAAATGGTGCAAGTGTTGCCGGTGTGGAGCTGTTTTTTGGGTATGATCCTGCCTTTTTTGCCCCTGCAGATAGCAGTGCACCATTTTCACACCTGGGGTATACCTCCGACCCATTGAATATTTTGTTTAACAAGGTTGTTTCCAAGTCTGCCGATCTTGGGGTTGCTCATCTTACGGGTTTGGGAGGGGCGTCTGATTCGATTACCACAGATGGTGTTCTAACACAAATGGATTTGGTTGTGCTGGCACCCCTAACAAAAACCACCCGTTTGCGTGTGTTGGTCGAGGCGCCATTATTGAACACCCAGTTTATCACACCGGCAAGCTTGTCTTTTACAATGCCCAGTTCAAATTCTTTGGGCCTGGGCAATACGCCCCCTGTCATTCGCCCATTTCCACCCTTGGTCATGTCTGAAGACGAACCTGCAAGTTTGGCCTTGATTACATTGGCATCAGACGCTGAATCATCACCCAATGAGCTCCAGTGGTCTTTCCATGATCCCGACAGTTTGGTTATCGTTTCGATTTCGACGATTGACCCTGCTGTGGGTGCTATTGCCCGATTTTTCGCACCTGAAAATGCGTCGGGCACATTTGCTGTCACTGCCATGGTTTCTGACCCAGCTGGTGCTTTCGACAGTTCAATTGTGGTGGTAGATGTTATGCCGGTCAATGATCCGCCAAGTATTCCCATTGTTAGTACGCCTGGTGACAGCGCTACGGGCGTGTCGTCACCGGCAACTTTGCAATGGTCTGCCAGCGATCCAGATCGCAATGATTCGCTCAGTTATGAAGTAAGGTTTGGTCAAAACCGTCTTTTTCTCAGTGTTATTGCCGAAGATCTTTCTGAAAGTTCGCACACACTTGCTGGCAGTTTGGTCGCCAATGGTATTTACTTTTGGCAAGTGATTGCACGGGATGATGCTGGGGGCGAAACACAAGGACCTGTGTGGCAGTTTACAACGGAAAGCGATCAGGTTGCACCTGTTTTTTTAGGTGGGCCAGAAATTTCGGAAGTCACCAATAGTACCGCTGCGGTGTTTTGGTCTCTTGATGAACCTGCATCTGTGCGTATCGTGTTGGGTCTGCAAGCTGATTTGGCAGACTCTTTAGATTTTGATCCGGTTGTGGTTCCTAACCAATCACGACTGGTTACGCAACAAATAAGTGGTTTAACCCCGGGCACCCAATATTATTTTCAAATTGCCCTGACCGATGTGGCAGGCAACAGATTGCTCAGCGATATTCTAACTTTGACAACCATTGGTGAGGAACCTGTGGAGCCTGTCATTCTTGATGTGGGTGATTTTACGGGCGATCGATTGGTCGATTTTGGAGATTTTATCATTTTTGCTACCGTATTTAACAAGGTTGTTGGTGACATAGAATATATCTCAACGGCAGACTTCGACAGCAATGGCGGCATTACTTTTGATGACTTTATTGTATTCGCAGGTGTTTTTGGCACCAACTATGCTACAGGAAAGCCGACCGATTTTTAACGGTGGTTCTTACTTTATGAAGACCTATTTCTATATCTTGTGCTGTACAACTGGGCTGATGTTTTGCCTGCCTATATCGGCATCTGGACAAACCGATACCACCAACGTGTGGTTCTCAAACGGGCCGTCTGGTTTGTTGATTGTGACTGCTGTGGAAATTAATCCGAATTTTCCCGATACGATTTTTGCTGGGTCTTTGGGGGGTACTGTGGCGCGCAGTCTCAATCGAGGCAGTTCGTGGACCACGGTGGGCAGCAGTATTGCTGATTCTGTTTTGGCTTTGCACATTGCACGCAGCAATACGGCCGTGATCTATGCAGGTACACTCAATCGAGGGGTTTACAAATCTACAGACCATGGCGTAACCTGGGCGGCCACGGGGTTGACGGGTGTGCAAGTGCAGGCTGTTGCGGCAGATCCCAATGATGTCAACCGAGTCTATGCGGGCACACGTGACAGCTTGATGAAATCGACCAATGGGGGTACCAATTGGAGCAAAGCCAACTTGGACAGTGTGAATGTGACGAGCATTGTGATGCATCCGTTTATGCCCGACACGGTATTTGTTGGCACCAATGGGCGTGGACTTTATCGGTCTTTTAACGATGGCGCCACATGGTCAATTTTGGTCGATGGTTTGTCATCTGCTCGCATTGCCGAAATAGATGTGCATCCAACGCAGTCTGATACCCTGTACGCTGCCACATCTGATGCGGGTGTTTTTAGAAGTACCGATGGCGGTGACCATTGGCAAGCCTCAAATAATGGTTTAACAGACCGCGATCTGGGGAGTTTGCAAATTGCGCCGAGTGAACCCAATGTGGTGTATGTGGGAACGTCTAAAGGACAGGTGTTTAAATCTACAAGTCATGCGAGCATTTGGTCAGACATTACGCGCAACTTGAGCTTTGGCGTGCCTATTTCTGCATTGGCGATTGCGCCCGATAGTTCTAACGTGGTCTATGTAGGCACCGGGCCGCTTTTAAATTTGGGTGTACAACGTTTAAAACAAACGGGGTTGGGCACGATCACATCGGTGACAACGGGTACTGCACCAGAAGGCATCGTGGTTGGTGATTTCAACGGCAATGGGGTGACCGATTTGGTTGTTGCAAATGGGGGAGAGAACGATGTGTCGGTTTTTCTTACCAGTTCATTGGGGTCGGTGTTGACCCGTACTGATTTTCGTGTGGGCAGTGGCCCTGTAATGGTGCGCGCGGGTGATATGGATGGTGATGGCGATTTGGATTTGATAGCGGCCAATCATATTAAACGCACTTTGTCGGTGTTGTTAAATGACAATACGGGTGTGTTTGCGCCACCGAGAGATTTGTTTGCCGGTGGGCCTGTGCGCGTGCTGGCGTTGGCCGACTTGGATGGTGATGGCGATATTGATATTGCCGCTGCCGAAGGCGGTGCTGGTTCGGTTCTGGTTTATCGCAACAATGGTGTTGCAAGCTTTGAGGCTCCCGAGGTTGTGCAAGTTGTGGCCGGTATTTCCGATTTGATTGTTGCCGGTTTGAATGGAGATGGCATCCCCGATTTGGTGGCGGTGAGCCAATCTCAAAATCGGTTGGTTTTGCTCACCAATCTAGGAAATGCAACTTTCCAAGTTGATTTGGGCAGTGCCATTGGGATGCGTCCGGCACATCTTGTTGCGGGAGATTTTGATAAAGATGGCGATGTGGATCTGGCACTCTCAAATGCCAACAATCAGGTGTCGGTATTTGCCAATGTCAATGGATTTAATCACAATTCGCCCATGAATTATAGCTTGCCCGATACGGCTTCTGGTCTTGTGGTTGCCGATGTGGATTTGGATCAATATCCCGACTTGCTTGTGCCAACTGGCAATGGGCGGGTGGCTGCTTTGGTGAATGATGGCAATGGTGCGTTTTCGGCCACATTGGATTTTGGCACGATTTCATCGGTGGGGCGTGCAGCTGTTGCCGATTTGAATTCTGATGGTCGGTTAGATATTGTGGTGACAAATCCCAATTCCAATGCTTTGACGATTTTTGCCAATTCTATTGCGGTTTCAATTAAAGCACCGGCACCTCCAATTGGTTTGAGCGTAGCAGATGCACAGGCCGATTTGGGGGGCAATGCCAAGTTGAGTTGGAAAAGGCCTCGGGTAGATGAAAATACAGGGCGTGCGGTGGCCTATCGGGTGATGCGGGCTTTGAGTAGCGCTGGGGCGTACTCGCAGATTGCTCGGGTAGATACATCGGCAACAAAGAGTGTGGACAGTACGTTTGTTTTTAGAAGTTACACCGATAGCAACGCGACGGTTGGTATACCCTACCATTATTATTTGTTGAGTGAAAGCAGCATTGGCGTGTTGTCTGCTGCTTCAGATACGGTTACGACAACGACAAAGGCCCAACCCTTTTTCGATTTTGCCTTTTCTGACAACAGCCCATATCACGTGCGCGACACCATAGAAGCAACCATTCGGTTAAATCTGATTGGTTATGATGTGCAGAGCTTTTCTCTGTTTTTGGGTGTGGATACCACATCGGTGCAGATCTTAGATCAAGACAGTTCTGTGCCGGGTGTGCAGCCTATTGCTGTGGATGGTGGGTTGTCACAAGCCCGTGTGTTACAAAATCGAATTGACCCCTTAGACAGTAGGAAAATGGATTTTGGACTCGGTTTTTTGCCTGTATTGAACGATTCTTTGCCCGTGTTCGTCGGTTCATTTCGCATTGTTGCGCGGCGAGATACGACTACTTTGATTCAGGTTTTAGATGACACATCGGCAGCTCGCCAAACGGTTTTGACCAGCCGAGGCGAGGGGGCCTTAATTCGACCTTTTGTGTTGCCTGCATCCAAATTGATTTTTAGAAACCATCGTTTGCGGGGAACCCTTGCTTTTCAGGGACGGAAAGCAGATGAACGGGCTATTCCTGTGCGTATAGATTTGACACAGAACACGGTATTGGGAACCGCGCTAGCTACCCCTTACGTTTCATCCAATGATGCCGATTTGAAAAAATCGGGTGTGCAGTTGACTTTGAGCAATACGGGCACGTTTGCACTCACGCAAATTCCAGTTGGCAAATACAGTTTATTTGCCAAAACCTTTCATTATTTAAGAGGACGTGTATCAACCGACAGCATTGTGGTGACAGAATCGTTAGGCGTTTCGCCCGTTACGTTTAAATGGGTTGCTGCTGATAGTTCTTTAATTGCATCGGAATTGCGTGGTGGAGATGGCAACAATGACAATCGCGTCGATTTGGCCGACTTTGGTTTGTTGGCAGCACATTTTGGTGCATCGGGTTTTGCTACAGAGTCAGCTGCTTGGGGCGCAGATTTTAATGGCGATGGCATTGTCAACTTGGCCGATTTTGCATTGTTGCAATCTAACTTTGGAGAAATTGGCATGGGCAGTGCTGTGGCAAGCAAACCTATGGTGCTTGCCACACGTGTCATATTTGATCAAGGTCGGGTATTTATTGATGAAGCAGTTGATGTGATGGGTGTGTCTATTGATGTTGTGGCCGGTGGCACGTCTGTTATAGAGGGTGTGATATCTGGCGATTTTTGGGGCGAGGCCAAGCCGATGATTTTGGTGCGTCAAGTGGGTGCTGCCAATCATTACCGTTTGGCAGCCGTGTTGCCCCAAGGGCAGGTCTCGGGCGCCGGTGATGTGTTTGTCTTACCTGGTGGGTTGGGTGATGTGCGCATTGAACAGGTGCGCATTTTGACAACCGATGGTGTTGTGGCTTGGGCCGCTGGTGCACAATTGCCCTCACATATATTGGGGCCAGATTTTCCCGAGCACCCTGCATTGTCCCAAAATTTCCCCAATCCGTTTAACCCCGATACGATCATCCCTTTTGCGGTGAGTGCCCCTACGCAGGTGATGTTGACGGTGTATTCTTCTTTGGGCCAAGTGGTGCGTTCTTTAGTGCACGATGTGGTTGAACCTGGTTATCACCAAATCGTATGGGATGGGCGTGATCATACTGGGAAAGTCGTGAGCTCTGGTGTGTATTTGATCCGGTTTCAGCACGACGATTTTATAGACGTTCGTAAGGCATTACTGATTAAGTAAACGGGATGTTTTAAACGTCTGTATGGGTAAGGTGATTTTTATGGTGCGTCTGTTGTTTATGTGGTGCGCTGTTTTTTTATTGGGATATGTGCCTGTTGAAGCGGTGACCTTGCGCGTTGAAACAGCCTCGGGTGATTCCGTGTTTTTTGCCTCGGTAGGGGATACCGTGTCGGTGTTGGTGACGGTGGATTCAAATGGACAAGTTTTAACTGGGGTGGAAGTTTTTTTGCGCTACGATCCACGGAATTTTTCTGTGGTGGATACCTTAAAAGAATCATTGTTGTTCGGCCGTATATTGATTGATACCCCTCGGGTATTATCAGACAGTGTGGCGGTTTTGCATTTTGCCGAAGCAGATCTGGTGGGCAAAGCTGTAGCAGGTGTTTTGTATGCTGCTGATTTTATTGTTTTACAGAGTGGGTTTCTGTCTTCTTTCAGTTTATTGGAAGGCGATCTCATATATAAGAGTGCTTATACTACTGTTTCTGAGGTGGGCGTGACCTTTGCCTTTGAAAATGTCCATTCACTTACCTATGCCGATTTGCCACCCGTTTTGCAGTTGCCATCCATCCTGGTGATGAAAGAGGATGAGGTGTTGGTTGTTGATTTGCGTCCATTGGCCATTGACGTAGAATCGGGTGATGCTTTACAGTGGTCCGTTCTGTCATCGGGTGATCGCGTGATTGCAAAAGTAACAGATACACTGACTGTGGTTTTAACTCCGATGGAGAATTTTAATGGTCAAGTGATACTTGAAATGGCGGTGACTGACGCATCGGGTGGACAGGTAAGCGGCGAGGTGGTGCTGAACGTGGCATCTGTCAATGACCCCCCAGATCTGATCGCCGGGGCGTTGCCAGATTCTATCGTGTTGACTGATCGCAATGCGCTTATCAGCTTGAAAGATGCAGCGATGGATGTGGACGGTGATGATTTGATTTGGACGGGGCAAGGAACAGATGATGTGGGCATTGAGATTCGCGAACAGATGGTAGCCCAGATTTTTGCGCCCTTAGATTGGGTGGGTGAGGCGACTGTTTTTGTGTTTGTGAGTGATGGCAGCACAAATGGTTTTGCGCATTCGATTCGTGTGGTTCGCAGACAGGCTTCAAATATTTTGCCGGGTGATTTTGATGGCAATGGAGAGGTGGGATTCCCAGATTTCCTTGCTTTCGCGCAAGCATTTGGGCAAGACAATCCTTCTTCGGAAGCCGATTTAAATGGAGATGGGCGTGTAGATTTTTCAGATTTTTTGGTGTTTGCACAGAATTTTGGGCGAAAGTCTTAAGCTATTCATTGTGATAACAACTCAAGTTATAACCTATAAACGCGCCCTGCTCTGTGATGGGTTGGTTCTCTTGATTTGAGCTAAAAAGCCGACTTCTGACTGCTTTGGTCACAACTTGCAATAATAAAAAACGCCCCTGACAGATCGTATCAGGGGCGTTTTTTATTATTGGTGTAAATCTGCTTATTCAGCAATCTCAAACGAGGCCGAAACAAGCCGTCCGCGTGCAACAAGATGATGACGAACCAAAAGATAAAGCCCAATACAGGCCAAAAAGAGCAGGGCACATATGACGAGCAATCGCGCGGGTAATAGGGCACTGCCTAAAAAGGCAAAGAGAAAGTATCGGGGCCACCGACCTAAGAAGACGGCAGTCATATATCTGCGTAGGGGATAGTCACTGGTTGGGCTGAGGACTCGAAAAATGTAAAATGGAATGAAGGGTGCAAATGCAGCGACCAGCACACAAATAAAGGGTGCTTTTAAGAAGTAATGCACCGCGCCTTGATACATGTCGGAGTTTTGCACTTTTTGAAGTGATTTGTGCTGAAATGCAAATTGAATAGCTTTGTAATCAATAAAGCACGCAATGACATTGCCGCAGGCTGCAACCGTGGCAGCCAAGAGAGGCGCGTAGAGTGCCCCCATAAGAACCATAATAGGCTCGTAGGGCATTGGAATAACGCTGTTGGACACAATGGTAAATAAAAACAGGAAGGCGAGATTTCGGTATTCGGGCACCAAACCAGCAATGAGCATTGCTGCGATAATGAATGGGCCAGCAAAGAGTATGAAGCGTCGCCACGTATAGCTTGGGTTTATTGACATATAAGACCAGAAGAATAAAATAAGTTTGTTAAAATAAAAGGGCTGTTGTTCTTGTGTTTGGCCTATTGCTACAAGGTTTGCTAATATACGATCCTCAAAATTTTAAGTCAAGTTTTAACTTATTGTTTTGGCGGGATATATCAAACCATTTGCATGAGAGATCAATAGGCCTTATTCTATAGAAAACAAGGCTGAAAATTTAAAACGGGAGGTCGTTTTTCATGTCTATTGAATCGGAAGAAGATTTACAAGGGTTGGAACGGGCTGGCAAAGTTGTTTCAGAAACTCTTTGCGCTAAACCGATTGTTTTGGCGGCGGCTTGAAAAATGGACACGTTTAATTGGCGGGTATTGATCTACCCCAGCAGCGTGATTGATTACGTGCGTGTGGTGCTTTTGTGCGCGGGTGTATTTAGCCATTTCCAAGGCAATGCACTTGGTTTTGTGGTGTTGGTGGCTCTGAGCAGTGTGTTAGATATGGTAGACGGTGCCTTAGCACGCCGTTTGGGACACGATTCGCGGTTTGGCGAGGCATTTGATTTTGGTATTGATATTGTGACGCACACGGTGTTGTGGACGTTTTCGGGGTTCCCCTTCGCACCGGTGATGATTGTCTTGGAGTGGGGCGCTGGTTTTTCAGTGCTTTATTTATCCGTTCGACAAGGCGATCATTGGAAGAATGTGTTGGTGCAAATGCCCGTGAAGTTGGTGCAGCGCTATTTTGCCAATCGCCAGCGTAATTGGCTTGCCGCCTGGGCAGGTGTGAGCCACTTTGTATTTCGAATGGTTTGGTATTTGGGGTACGGCGAAACGTGGTTGAACGATGTGTTTCTGCCGGGCATTATTCTGTTTGAAGTGGTGACTGCGTATATGATTTGGATTGCGTGGCGTGTGTGGTCTCTGAAGCGGGATGTGTAAACTTAGATGTGGCATTGTTGAGGAACTTTATGGCGAAAATATTAGAGGTGGAGCAAACATCAGAAACTGAGCGACGCGGCGTAACGCTTCGTTCTTGCATCATAGCTGCTTTGATGTCGGTATCTACCACGATGGTTGTTAATTATGTGGAATACGTGGTACACGCATCTCGAATGACGTTGAGTCATTTTCCGATGGGCATGTTGATGCTTTTTTTGGGGTTGGTGCTCATTGTAAATCCCAAACTGCCTCGACGTTATGCGCTTTCCCAGATCGAATTGGTGGTTGTTCTTGCGGGTGGATTTGTAGGGGGGGCCATTCCTTCGGTAGGTTTAACGGGATATTTCTTAGGCGCTATTGCGGCGCCTTTTTATTTTGCCACACCCGAAAATTTGTGGGCCCAGTTTTTCCACCCACACATTCCCACTTGGTTGGCGCCCCGAAACACAAATGGTGCGCTGGATATGTTGTTTGAAGGCGCACCACCGGGTATGCATCTGCCTTGGCATGTATGGGTGGTGCCTGTGGTGTGTTGGATGGCTTTTGTGTTGGCATTGTTTGTGGCGTCTATTTGTATGGCGGTGTTGTTGCGCAAGCAGTGGGTGGTTTATGAGCGGCTTACCTATCCTATCTTACGACCCATATTGGATTTGACTGAATTGCGAGACGGCAAACTGCCTCGGTTATTTTGGATTGGGTTCGCTGTGGCTTTTGGCATTTTGTGTTGGAATATGATTGGTTATTTTGTACCCGCATTTCCCGAAATTCCCAATATCCGATGGGGGCCTTGGGTGGGCTTTGAACGTTTTTTCCCCAAGGTGTGGACACGCATCAATATGTTTACGATTTCTTTTGCTTATTTTGCCAATATTGATGTGTTGTTTAGTCTTTGGTTTTTCGATTTGCTGTTTATTTTGCGCAGTGGTCTTCTCAATCGGTTGGGTATGAATGCCAGTTCTTCAGTTCATGCATCGGGTGATTTTGCGTGGATGCCTTTGGGGGCTTTTTTTGTATTGGTGGCCTGGAGCTTGTGGACGGCGCGGTTTCATTTGACTGCTGTGTGGCGCAATGCCTTGGGAAAACCGTCTGATATTGATGCGTCAGATGAGTTGATGAGTTATCGCACATCGTTTATCGGTTTGGCTGTGAGCATTATCTTTGCCATTTTTTGGTTGTGGCGTGCGGGGATGGGGTTTGGGGTGGCGTGTTTGTTCATTGTGGCAATTTTGGCACTTTATATTGGCGTTTCGCGCATTGTGTCTGAGGTGGGTTTGGTGTTTGTGAGTATGCCCGTTGGCGCACAGTCGTTTGTCATGTCTTCTGTCGGGTCTCAAAATTTGTCGGCTTCGAGTTTAACAACATTGGCGTTTACCAACGCGATTAATGCTTATGGAAAAGGGTTGTTTATGCCTGCGGTGACGCACGGTGCCAAAATAGCAGATACTTGCCCAAAAGGAGATCGGCGCAGGGTATTGGGAGTGATGGTGTTGGCATTTGTTTGTGGAACGGCAGCTTCTATCGTTTATACGCTCTATTTGGGATATACACACGGCGCGTATAATTTTAATGATTACCCTTTTACACGATACAGCCGATCTGGGTTTTCATCTGTCCTTTCACAGATGAATAACCCAGCACCCCCAAATACGTTTCGCATGACATTGTTTGGTGTGGGTGCTGGCATGATGGCGTTGCTCACATTTTTGAAATATCGTTTTATTGGTTGGCCGCTTCACCCCATTGGTTTCGCTTTGGCGGGTAGTGGTACTTATATGCGCTATACCGTGTTTTCGGTTTTTTTGGCGTGGGCCATTAAGTTTGTGATTTTGCGTGTGGGGGGTGCTGCGCTTTATCGACGGTATCGGTTTTTCTTCTTGGGTGTATTGGTAGGTTATACCGCTGGGGTAGCGCTTTCTCTTGTCTTGGATGTGATTTGGTTTCCGGGCAGAGGGCATTCGATTCATGGATATTAATTGGCGTGTGTTGTCATTTTGTGTTAAATATAAAAAGCCATCCACACCTGTGTTTGTGAATATCTTGTTATTAAAAAGTGTTTTCGTGAGCTATTTTTAATAACTTTAGATTATTTCCTTTGAAGGTTTTTGTCTGCGTTTATGCCGGTCCAGAGCGTGACGGTTGTACGTTTCAATAAGATCTGCTCTGATGTTTTGATAATCGTGTTCCATTGTTGATTTCCAAAGAGAATCCCCCACGTCTTGTATGACGTAGGGGATTTTTTGTTTGGTCGTGTTCGTGCACCTATTTTCCCGTTTCTTCTTTCCATTTGCGATATATCGCAAAGGTTTCTTCGTCGGGCGGATAGTATTTTGCCGGGGAGAGGTTTTCTTCGTCTAATCGACGGCGAATCCATTCTTCAAGGTCATCATATTCAATAGCCTTTTGTGCCATTTCAGGCGCCACTGCCCGAGGAATGACGACAACACCATCATCGTCGGCCACGATGTAGTCACCCGGGCGAATGAGAATGCCGTCTACGGCAACTGCGTCATTGGTCGAGTAGGGCGTGCCCACTTTGGTTCCCAAGTTTGATGTTTTGCCCAAGCCCCATAACATAATGCCATAATCTTTCACTGTGTGCATATCCCTGATACCACCATCGCAGATTAAACCGTCCACGCCGCGTTGCTTGAGACGCAAGAATTTGATGTCGCCACCAATAGAGAGCAATTTGGTGCCCATCGATTCCATTACGATTACGTCGCCAGGCCCTGCAAGTTCAAAGGCGGCGTATTCGGGCGAGTCCTCACCGCTTGATTTTTCGGCATCTGCGTCTGGGCGGGCGGGTACAAAACGAACGGTTATGGCGCGCGCGACCAATCTTTGCCCTGGGTTCATTGTTTGCAGATTTGGCAAGTACGTGTAACGGGCATCGTATCCATTGCGAGCAAGCACATCGACGATTGCCGTTGTATTCACTTTCTTGAGTGCCTCACGTGTTGCTTCATCTAAGACGTGTTCTGGGGTGGGTTGGATTACTGCCATACTGTTTTCTCCTTGTTGTTCCGTTTCAAGTGAATTGCTGTTTTCTTTTGTAGATACAACGCTCAATCTGTTTTTTTGATTACCTCGGGTACTTGTTGCCCACATAAGATAACTGTCCATGTTATGATTCAAAAGAAAAAACACCCACGGCCATTGGCATGTGGGTGTTTTTAACTGTTGCCACATCTGATACTGTCGCGCATTTCTAAAACGGCAGAGGTTCACCTTCGTGAGCCGTTTTCTGTGCATACAGCTCGCGTAAGTGATTTGTGTCTTGGCCTGGTTTGCCAGTTCCAATGGTTCGGCCATCCACTTCAAGCACGGGTGAGAGTTCCCCCATTGTACCAGTGGTAAAGACTTCGTCAGCTGTGTAGATCTCCGTGAGGGAAACATTGCGTTCGGTGGTTTCGATGCCAGCTTCACGCGCAATCTGGATGACGGTGGCGCGTGTAATGCCCGGTAGGCAGCTGTCTGCGTGGGGCGTGAGTAAGATGCCTTTTTTTAAGAGGAAGATGTTGGTGGCATTGGTTTCTGAAACGAACCCGAAGATGTCGAGCATCACAGCATCGTCCACACCAGCAACATTGGCTTCAATTTTGGCCAGGATATTGTTAATAAGGTTATTGTGGTGAATTTTGGAATCAATACTCATGGCGGGGTTTCTACGTGTTGAGGCTGTGATAAGGCGAATGCCATTGGCATCATAAACGGGAGGTTTCCATTCGGGTAAAACGATGAGACACGGGCCGTATTGGTTAAAGTGTGGGCTCATGCCCGAAGAAGTTTTTTTGCCGCGTGTCAGGGTGAGACGAATATGCACGCCGTCGCGCATGTCGTTGGCTTTGAGTGTGTCAAAGATGGCGGTTTTGACTTCACTTTTGGTAGGGATATCCGAAAACGCCATCGCTTTCGCCGAGTCGATTAGCCGATCCAAATGCGGCTCGAGCTGAAATATCTTGCCATCATAAACCCGTAGCCCCTCCCAAACAGCATCCCCCCCTTGTACCACACTGTCAAACACCGAAACTTTGGCGTCGTCCCGGTGGAGAATTTCACCACCCACATAAATAAAAATGTTTTCATTTTGAGGATTCGGCAATTGGACGGACATAGAAACTCCATGAGAAAATGAAAAAACCTCGCAAAGCAGATAAACACCTGTCAGATTGAAACTACAAAGTGCGCGCAACACAGCCTGTGGATTTTCGGATCTTTAATCTGTTACCTAAAAAATAGACACTATAAGCGTATTGAAAAAACTCACACCATCGACATCCCCCTTTTCAAAGGGGGACACAGGGGGATTACGCCTTGATCGATTGGCCATACAGCAAGTCGTAATAAGGCCGACATTCATCTAAGAGCGGGCGCAATTTTGTCGGGAACGGTTCTGGCTTTGGATGATAGGGTTGGAACCCTGTTGATTTGTGAACATTTCGATACCAATGCTTTGCCCAAATGCCGTCTTCTTTACGGGGCCCTGGTTGCCAACTGAGCATGTTGTTTTCAAAAGGAATATCTAAGATGTCGCACAATTGCGTGAGGGCATGTTTTGGGTCTTTAAGCAGTTCGCGTGAATCCAATACGGGCGGATTTTGACCGAGGGTTTGTAATTCTTTTAAGAGTTCGGCCTGCATTTTTAGCCCCGTGTCGAGAATGACTGGTTTTTCAATTTGATTGACGAGTGATGGTAACATGTCAAATGGGTCGCGTATAAGTAGGACGTTGGTTGTTTGACTCAGAAAGTTGCGATCAATATCTACCAAGTGATGTGCCATTTGTTTCATAAAAAGGACTGGGCGATCACATGGGCCAAGGATGGTATTTTGAATGACACTTTGAGCATCACAGTCCATATCGGCCATGACTTCGTCTGCACCGGGATGGACGGCATCCGTTACGCGTAAATAATGACCATAGAGAGGTTCGTCTATGACCTGGGTATCTGAGCGTTGAGCAAATGAATACATCAATGCCGTTGAGATGTTCCGTGGGCCAGACCAGATGTTCAGGCGAAGGGGTGCATGCATTACGATCAAATCTCCTATGATTATTTCGGTGCTAGAATGGTACGAGCGAAAGTTTGGGTTGTCAAGGCTCAGTGTTCTTATTTGACAACCCGTCGCGTAGGTTTTATCCTGTAACCATGCTGTGCATATTTTAAACCAAAAGGGGATGTGAAATGGCCATGACAGATGAAGAAAAGTTTCGTTTTGATTTATCGGGTTTTTTAGTTCGGCCTGCAATTCTGACACCTGATGAAGTGGCCGAGATTGTGGGTCAAATTGATCGGATGAAGCACGATCCCGATTCGTTAGCACCTGAGCACAGATCGATACCGGGTGGGGCTGCGAGTTTGCTCATTGATCACCCCAAGGTGATTGAGGTTTTGCACGAAATTATTGGTCCTGAGATTCGGATGGAGGGCGGGTTTGCCGTGTGGCGTTCAAAAGATGAATCACACGGGCAGGGTTTGCACGGCGGGGGACCGCGTCAGATTGATCCCATTTTTGGATATCGTTTCCAAGATGGGCGCATTCATGCCGGGATGGTGCGCGTGGTATTTGAGTTGACCGATACCAAACCCGAAGATGGTGCTACGCATTTTATTGCGGGCAGTCATAAATCCAATTTGCCGATGCATCCCGACCATCTGTCCATTGAACCCGGCGAACGCAGCCAATTTTTAACGGGATATGATTGCCCAGCGGGCAGTGCCATATTTTTTACGGAGAACCTCTGTCATGTGGGGCCACCGTGGACGCGTGATACGCCGCGAGTGGCCATTTTACATGCCTATTCTCATTTGGCCACACATTGGCATCGTTTGCGCACCCCTCCTGAAGTGATTGCAAGTTTACCGCGTGAAAAACAGGCATATTTCCGAGAGCCGTGGATCGCCGATTTTAAAACGAGTCCTGCCACACGCAATTCGATTGATCACTTTTTAGAATCGGATGATCCGGTGGTGAATACAGATATTGGGTATTAAACAAGGAGTAGGTCATGGTTAAGATGGCGCAGTATGGCACGGTGCACGGACATGGCTCGGGGAAGTTGCGCGCGATGGTGGAACATGCTGATGTTGAATTGGTTGGTGTATTTGAACCGAATGAAGTGCAACGTCGAAAAATTGCTGATTCAGACTTGGGATCGGATGTCCATTGGTTTGGTTCTGTAGATGAGATGTTAGGTGATGAGTCGATTGTTGCAGTGGCTTCTGAAGGGCGCAATGTAGAAAGTTTGGCTCAGACTGAGGCGCTTGTGAAAGCGGACAAACATGTATGGTACGACAAACCTGCGGGTGATGATTGGGTACACTGGCAGGCGGTTGTGGCATTGGCCCGTGAGAAGCATTTGAAAATTCAGATGGGATATATGTTTCGCTATCACGAGGGGTATTGTAAGATTTCCGAGTGGGTAAAGGGTGGTTTCTTGGGCGATGTGTTTCAGATTCGGGCACATATGTCTACGTTGTTGGGAGTGGCACAACGAGAGGCAATAGCGGTTCACAAAGGTGGGGTTTTTTATGATTTGGCCGCACATCAATTGGATCAGATTGTTTGGTTGTTAGGAAGACCTGAGAAGGTGACGTCTTTTTTGAGGAATGATTCGGGTGAGGTGCCCAACTGTTCCGACAATGCCTTGGGTGTGTTTGAATATGAAAGTGCGATGGTGATGTTAGATATTTCTGCGCTGGAAACACGACCCGCTGCCCGGCGTTTTGAGGTATATGGTACAAAGGGCAGTGCCATTATGGACCCGATGGAACCCGCAGATCAAATTCGGTTGTGT
>JBLHJX010000021.1:0-34926 GCA_047619225.1 Candidatus Latescibacterota bacterium | reverse complement strand
GCATCCCAGCTTCTAACGGGGCCACCGATTCATCAATTTCAACACCACAACGGGGTATACCCGCCTCCACACGCACAACTTCTTGCGCCTGCCGGCCAACGGGTGTGCTCCCCGCATCAATCAAAGTCTGCCACAATTGAGAACCCTCAGAAGCAGAAATACGAACGCCAAACCCGTCCACCCCCAAAAAAGATCGGCGGGTCACCCAGATCGGTGTATTTGACCACACACCCGTTATCGTATGGTGTTCGGGCAAAGCAGCCACCACCAACCCCAAAACCATATTCACTGTCTCTGTCGCTGCAGCCCCCACAATACCCAAAATCACCCAATCGTCTGTTTCATCAGCTATCACCACATCATCAGCAATCAAGTAGCGATTTAATGCCTCACATAGTTTGGTTTGAAACCCCTGCTCTGTTTCCAACCACAGATACTCACCCAAGTTATGAACCCACAGATCCAACAGGGTTTGGCCCAGAACCGTTGTGATGGCCGCGTGATTCCCCGCCCCTTCAGCCAACCCCTCCACCGTATTTGTGATCATCCCATGTAAAAATCGCGTGCGATCCTTGCCCGTAAGCCGCAATTTCCCTCGCCCACTATAATCAACAATGCCCACACCCATTTTTACAGCTTGATACTCTAAAGCTGAATCCCCATAATGAATGGGCACTTCATGCCCATCGATCTCATTAAAAACGGCACCCGCTTTGATCTGTAACGCTCTTAAATCCACCACAAATCCTCCATTTGCTATGAAATATACTCAATAAATTGCTTTTTTGCGCAACAGACACACCCCACACGTGTCTTTCTTCTTTCATCTTCCTTCTTTCTCTTATATAATAATTAAATACCCCGTCAAGGGTAGAGACATAATATAATTAACTATTAGGGCCAAATTTTGAAGGCGACAAAACAGAATTCTTTTCCAAGGAGTAAAAACAAAATGAAAGCCATTCGCATCAGTCAATACGGGGGCCCAGAAGTACTCTCACATGAAGACATCGACACCCCAGAACCAAATGAAGGACAAATACGCATCAAAATAGAAGCTGCGGGACTCAACTTTATCGACACATATCAACGCACAGGACTTTATCCTTTAGAACTCCCACGCACGCTCGGATTGGAAGGCGCTGGCATCGTTGAGACCATTGGGGCAAATGTATCTGATTTGAGCCCAGGCGACCGCGTTGCGTGGAAGAGTGTTTCCGGTTCCTATGCCGAATATGTCGTAGCCAATGAAGCCGACGTAGTCAAAATCCCGGACAATGTCGAAACCAAAACGGCAGCAGCAGTGATGCTCCAAGGGCTCACAGCTCATTATTTGTCACACAGCACCTATCCGCTGAGTGAAAACGATACCTGCTTGATTCATGCCGCTGCGGGTGGCGTGGGTCTCTTACTTGTGCAAATGGCCAAAATGCGCGGGGCACGTGTGTTTGGCACCACATCCACACCCGAAAAAGCCGACCTAGCACGCAACGCGGGTGCAGACGAAGTGATCCTTTATTCAGAACAAGATTTTGAAGCCGAAGTCAAACGCCTCACCGATGGGCAAGGCCTCAATGTCGTTTACGACTCGGTTGCCAAAACCACCTGGGAAAAAAGCATCAACTGCCTCAAACCACGTGGCTATATGGTCTTTTTTGGCAATGCCAGCGGCCCAGTGCCGCCTATCGACCCTTTGCTCCTCTCCCAAAAAGGCTCCATCTTTATGACGCGCCCCACGCTTAACAGCTATACCCTCACCCAAGAAGAATTTTTGGGGCGCACCAATGACATCATGAATTGGATAGGCGAAGGCAAACTCAACGTCCGCATTGGCGAAGAGCACCCCCTTGCAGATGCCGCTGAAGCCCATCGCCGACTTGAAGGGCGACAAACCACAGGCAAGGTACTCATCATCCCCTAAAGGTGAGAAAAACAAAATACACACCCAGCTTAAAGCAAAAAAGCCCGTTCCTGTAAATTGGAACGGGCTTTTTTGCTTTAAGCTGACTGCTAGTCGCTGGTTATCCCAATAAAAAACATAGATACAAATCATTACAAAACAGATACATAAACCCACTGGCCCAAAAAATTTAAAAAAAATCCCTAAAAAATCAAAAAAATACTAAAGATGCCTAACCTACATGCCGATCTATAAGGATACAGGGTTAACCAGCTCTGCGCGATGTCGATGCGAAGCAGTATTTTTCACGCTATTGAATCACGCTATTAAATGATGGGTCGGTCCGATGAATCGACAATCGATATCGACGCTCCACTCGGATCTTTCTCACCCTCGTTCTCACCTTCTTGAAGAAGACGTTGTGCTGTCGCCCGATGAGGCGCGTCACATTGCCTCTTAAGTTAGTCAACAGCCGGATTATACGTTGGATATGTCTTCATATCCAACTTCTCCCAACGGGAAGTAAGGATAGCCGTTATGCCAACAGGAATCAGTCAAACTGTTGTCAACCCCGCTGCACTGAGCCCACGCCCAGCAACACCCTCGCGTGAGCCAGCATCTGCATCGGCGGCCAGCACAGAAAACGCCCAAGCAGCTTTGGCCACAAATGGCGAACAAGCCGTTCGGGCGCCAGAACAGTCAGCCGGTAGTCAGGGTGCCGAAAACAATACCAATGCAGATGCAGGCCAGAGCGAGCAAGCCGCTTCTGCTGGTGCCCAACCCCCTCGGGGTTTGGAACAAGAAGTCAATCGTGGTGTGGGCGGCAACGTCGATATCACAGCTTAAGAAAACCTCGCGGAAACTGAGCATAACCCACGCGGAAGGGTTTATGATTAGAGGGTTTTCTAAAAGTTGAAGTACTCAGCTCGTACAGTCGATAAGTGTTCACGTTTGGTCAGGATAAAACCATGCCGATTTTTACCTCGCGGTTTTCTTCCGAGCGGTCACTGGTTGGTAATTTTGTAACCAGTCGTACCCCGGAAAAAGAAGATGCCGAATCTCGCGAAAAAACCCGCAGTTCAAATAGTGCAACATCGCGAACTTCTCAACAGGCAACGACGGACCGTTTAGAAATAACGAACCGACAGCAAGCTACATCTGCTACCTCATTGGTTCGTTCATCTGAGCAACCCGCTGAAGCACGCGCTGGAAACAGGGTCGCAGATCAACAAATCACGCGACAACTTACTTTGCGCAAAGCCTCACAAGAAGCCGTGGTGGCACGTTCCAACCTACGTTCTTTTCCTGAAGAACTCCCACAGGCACCCTCTGCTGTTGAAAGCATACCGGGTGCGCCCAACACGCAACGAACCACACTCGTACAAGAAAACTTCACGGCTCTACAAAGTGCGCTCAGCAACCGCCTCGATGCATTGGTTGATCAACTGAGTGACATTCGCACGGTGCAATCTACCCAAGCCAACCGGCAAGAAAACCAAGCCGCGGCCCAAAGTGCTGCACCTGAACCGTTGGCTAATTTGGTACAAGCCACAACTGAGCCTGTAGCCTCAACAATCGAACCCATCACGGATGATGGAACGGCAGTTGATGTGGGAGCTCAACTTAAAGCGAGTATTGATCAGTTGCGTGAGCAACGCCTTGAATTGGTCTCTAACTTTGAACCTCCAGAACCCCCTGCACGCGAAGACCAACAAGCCGAATTGCGTAAAGACTTGCAAACGATCTCAAGCGGTTTGCAGGCCGACGCGGTCATAGAAAACCAGCGGGCAGTTGAAGAAACAGCCCGTGGTTCAGAAGTAGCAGTTGAACGCGAACAACGCCAAACCGTTCGCGCCAATCAAACAGAAGTTAGAAACATTCAGGCAAGCAAACGACAGCTCAACCAAGAAGCCCAACGCGCAGATCAAGCCATTCGCCAGCTTCAAAGCGAAAGCGCTCGATTGAAAAACAGCGCGCCAACTTCTGGAACAGCACTCAACGTTTTGGCGCAATAGAATATAGGTGCGGAGCCTGCCTATTCTCAAAAGGCTTCAGATGATGTGACCTCGGAGTGGCGCATCATCAATTGTACCACTCGCCCAGTGGTGCCGATTGGTCAGCCCCTCTTCCCTATCAATGGGAAGGGGGGTTTTCGGTTTACGTCTGTTTGTTTTCTAAACATCCTTGTTCTGCTTTGAAAACCGTCTTACCCCTTGCCTTGTTTTTTTGCCCATGCTATATTCGAGCGCGTTAAGAAAGACACAACGCAAAAGTAACGAACAAACCACCTGCTTGCTTCATCCCCAACCGAGCAGTTACCATCACATCCGATCTTGTTTTATCTCTCCGGTACATTTTGTGACATGACTATATCTCCGCTTATAGATCAACCAGACCCTTCTCTCCACCCACAATACCCGGCGCGTGATTGCAAATGAAAGCGACGACAATCTTACTCCTTGTTCAAGGCGATCCAATTACACGTGTTTTGATTGGA
Organism: Candidatus Latescibacterota bacterium; assembly: GCA_047619225.1. GTDB lineage: Bacteria > Latescibacterota > UBA2968 > UBA2968 > UBA2968 > JABIFK01. The sequence goes on along the minus strand of JBLHJX010000021.1, from coordinate 30,529 downwards.
TTTAAAAAAATTGGTTTTGGAAAAGGGAAATACACAGGCGTTGGTGGCAAAGTTGAGCCCGGAGAAACCATCGAAGCAGCCGCCATACGCGAGATGCGGGAAGAAACCAGTATTGTTGTTGAAGAAAGGCATCTTCTCTCCAGGGGACATATTGACTTCTATTTCCCAAGCAAACCGGAATGGAATCTTACGATCCACATTTTTTTGGCCAGACACTGGCAAGGCACACCAACTGAAAGCAGAGAAATTCGTCCCCAGTGGTTTGACGTACAACACCTGCCATTTGAAAACATGTGGGACGATGCAGCACATTGGTACGGTCGTGTTCTTCGGGGTGAAAAAATTCGTGCAACCTTTACATTTAAGCCAGACAGTGAAACCATTGACACATACCAATTTCAATGTGATTAAGGAAAATTTATGTTTGCTGGTATCAAAACTCGGCGTGAGATTATCTGGATCACGATCCTCTTCTCTTTATCCATAACCACATTGTCGCTTGGCCTAACGATCCTGCTTCATCGCCTAACGGGCACAGGAGTTGGCTATCTTGGCATCTTCTCGGCAGTCATTGCCCCAGCCTTAATTGCGCCACCTATCATTTATAAATTTCTCGACATCATTCGCCAATTGCGCTTGGCACACGAACTCTTAGAAAGCCTGGATCAAGAGGACTATCTCACTGGTGTTTGCAACCGGCGTCACTTGGAAGAATCCGCAGCAAAAGAGTTCTCTCTGGGCAGGCGCCACAAATTCCCCGTTTCGATTATGATCTTGGACCTCGACAACTTTAAAAAGGTCAACGATACCCACGGCCACTTGGCCGGTGACCAAGTTTTGATCGAACTCACCCAACACGTTTATGAGATGATTCGTCAGACCGATATTTTTGGTCGTTATGGGGGCGAAGAATTCATCCTGTTTATGCCCCACACCGCCTTGGAAGATGCAGTCATGTTTTCAGAACGTATTCGACAGGCTATTGCTGATCGTAAGTTCCTGCCTGAAAAGGGTGAATTAAATCTCAATATCACAATCAGCTTAGGAGTTGCGAGTGCCACACCGCAAACTCGCACCCTTGAGGATCTTATACTCAATGCTGATTTGGCTCTATACCGAGCCAAAGAACAAGGACGAAACCGCGTTGCCGTTTATGACGGGCCCTAATAACTGGCCCCATAAACCATTCTAATACCTAAGCAAACTAACTGATATTTATAGAATTATTTTAACAAACTGGGTTGACTTTCGGTGTATATCTGCCGATAATTTTTAATGTACCTCCTAATTGGAGTACCTCATATATTGGCTTGACAGCATAGGAAAATCTGTTATATATCTCCTCTTAAGCACATCTAATACCTGATTTAAGGTCACTGAAAAAAACGAGGTTATTGTCTTGGCAAGATTAACAGCATCACCTAATGACACAAAAGATGCGTTGCACCGTTATCTGGAAGATGTTGCTTCTTCGCACCCCCTGTCTTCAAAAGAAGAAGTCGCGCTTGCACAACGCATCAGAAAAGGTGACCTCAAAGCGCGTGCAACCTTGGTTGAGGCCAACTTGCGATTTGTCATCACGGTTGCGCGAGATTATCAAAACCAAGGTGTTCCTTTGGTTGATCTGATTAGTGCGGGCAATTTGGGCTTGATCACTGCCGCCGAACGATTTGACGAAACCAAAGGATTCAAATTTATCTCTTATGCAGTGTGGTGGATTCGGCAAGCCATTTTGCAGACTTTGGCCGAGTATTCCCGTATTGTGCGCCTCCCACTAAACCGTGTTGACCTTTTGAGACGCATCTCACGGTATACCAGCACCCGCCAGCAAGAAACTGCGATACGCCCCAAAGAAGAAGAGATTGCTCAAGAATTGGGCATTTCGGTAGAACAAGTCGTGGATACACTGTCAAGTGGTCAGCGCATCTTATCACTCGATGCCACATTGGGTGAAGGCGATGAAAACAGCCTGATGGAAATCATGGCTGACGCCACACAAGAATCGCCCGATACAATGGCGATGCGCAATTCACTTGAACATGAAATTGAAGCCGCCCTAGAGACACTCGATGAACGGGAACAGCACGTCATTCGCCTGTATTTTGGCATTGGCGGCAACAGAGAAATGACCTTGGAGGAGATTGGCAGCCAATTTCGGCTGACCCGGGAACGGGTTCGGCAGATTAAGGAAAAGGCGCTTCGGAAACTCAGGCATCCGACGCGGGGGCGTAAGTTGATGCCTTATGCGGAAGAGGAAGAGTTGTAGGTGTTTTCAGCCATAAAAAATAAAAAGGCGTGTGATCGGGTGATCACACGCCTTTTTGCCTTCGGCGACCTCCTTACACACCCCCACCAACCACACAACGGCCCACACCACCAGTGGGTGGAATTGAAGTTTTAGAGTGTTTGCACCAAAGACTTGAAATGTTCACCTCGTTGTTCAAAATTCAAATATTGATCATAGCTTGCCGATGCGGGTGAAAGCAGAACGGTTTGCTTGGGGACTGCTAAGTTGCGCGCCAATGTGACGGCTTGGGATAGGTCTGTTACAAAATGGATTTTTGTTTGGGCAGTATCAGAAACGGCATTGGCGATTGCAGGGGCGGTTTGACCCATCAAAATGAGATGCTGCACATGATGTGCAATTGCATCGGCCAAACCATCAAAAGGGATTTGTTTATCGTAGCCACCTGCGATCAGGATACACTTGCCATCAACGGCTTCGAGTGCCACGCAGGTGCGATCTGGGCTGGTTGCAATTGAATCGTTCACATAGACCACCCCATCAATCACTGCAACGCGTTCTAATCGATGAGGTACCCCAGTGAAAGATTGGAGCACTGCTACAATGTCTGGTGGCGGTACGCCCCAAAGCATAGCGGCACCCACTGCCGCCAGGGCATTGGCCAAATTGTGTCGCCCTATCAGTTGTAGGGCCTCAACTGCACAGATGGTTTGCACATCGCCGTTCGTCGCATAATAGATCATACCCTCACGAACAAAGCCCCCCCGTTCACAACCCTCTGCCAAACTGAAAGGAATGCGTTGCCCCGCGCCTTGCCAGTCAAACACCTCGGGATCATCCGCATTTACAATGGCCAGGTCATTTACTGTTTGATGCGCAAGGATACTTTTTTTTGCATTGAGATAGGCGCCTAATGAACCGTGAACATCAATATGGTTCGGCGCAAAATTGGTCACGACCGCAATGTATGGACTCCAGGGCAGTTCGCCCAATCGATCCAGCTGAAAACTCGACAACTCCAAAACCACGGGTACGTCTGGCGTGATACCATCCAAGTCGTTCAATAATGAACGTCCGATATTACCACCAACCAGCGTTCGTGCATCCACACGTTTCAACATCTCACCTATCAATGTTGTCGTGGTCGTTTTGCCACTGCTTCCCGTTACGCCGATAATTTTCGAAGGGCAGCGCGTCACAAATAAGCAAATCTCCGTCGTAATCGGTACACCCGCTTCTTCGGCCGCCATTAAAAAAGGCGATGTCCGAGGTACTGCCGGATTGGCGACCACCAAATCGGCCTGCCTAAAATCGACCTCATCATGCCCGCCTAACTTAAAGGTGATACACAACCCATCCAACGCCTGTACAGAAGACGCTAATTCATCTTCCGAACGCAGATCGGTTACCGTCACCTCAGCTCCTTCACGCACCAAAAAGCGCGCGGCCCCCGCGCCACCACCAAACAAACCCAACCCCATCACCAATACCCTTTTGCCCTTCAAATCCAGCAGCATCAAAATCCCTCATATAGGTCTAAAATGTTAAGGAATGGAAATAAAATAACCCAAGCAAAAGATAATACGTCCAGACCACAGACGACGGACCACCGACCACGGTTTTTCTGTTGTCCGTCGTCTGTGGTCCGTCGTCGGATTCACCAGATTTGCCGAAGTTATTCAATTCTCCAGTATTCTTTCCTCTCTCAAACATCTCGCCCATCTAAAATAAATGTCAACACTTCAGCTGTCGTTAAAAGGTCCAAAGCATTATGATGCAAAATATCACGCATTTGTACGGCATTGCCCGACTGCACAAACCGATGATACGCGTCGGGGATATCGGCACCAGGAATATCGCCACGGCGAATGCGTTTGCAAATATACTGCTCTAACGTTTGCAATTTACAATTGGGCAACCGCTTGCGCCATCTGCGCCTGCCAACATGCAACATATCGATATGCGCTTGTTTGAGTTGAAAGGGAATGCTCATAAACATCGATCGATCACGAATGTAGGGCAGATCGTACGACTTGCCATTGAAACTCACCACCACATCGGACGCACTCAGCATATTGGAAAAATAAGACAACAATGCGGGCTCTTCTGTATAATCTCTCGCAAGCAATTGTTGCACCCTCAGGTCACCATTCCAATACCCCAACACACCCACCAAAAACAAAGGCGTGCCCGCCGTTAACCCCGTGGTTTCAATATCGACATAAATCACATTTTCGGGTTTGGCATCTATGAGTACATCAAACGTATTGTGCGGATCAGAGGGTACCGTGGTCGCACTCAGGTCTTGAATCACCTTCACATAGTGTTCCCGAAATCCATCACCGCCCCCAGGTAACAGTTCGTTAAGGGATTGATCGATCATAAAAAACTGTCCGGCCTCTGTTTGAATCTCTGTACCTTGAGCCACTTCGTCCAACCGCAAGCGCAATCGCGCATCAGCAGCCGTGGCCATCACCCGCAAATTATCTGGCATGGGTAGAGGTTCTTGGGGTGTTCGTATACGGGGTTCGCGCCGTGTTGCAGCAGGTTTCGCCTCAGGTTCTGGTGTCTCACCCACCACCACTTCATCTTCATGTCTTAAATCGCGCCGATTCAATGACGCGATACGCTTGCGCATATCATCTGAAAGCATAACCCTCTCCACAACAAAGTCATTCAACCACACATCACATATTCTCAACTGAATATACATTTGGGCACACAAACACGTCAAGGTATAGGATCAGTTCAAAAAGTACTCGCATGACCAAATAGATTTTATTATGTTGACACTCCATTTTGAAACCTATTCGGAAAGAACGTATCATTGTTGTATAAACACCTGTTCTATACCTATCCGCTCTTACTCTGCCTGTCTGTCATGATGGGCTGTTTGGCTCCCGATTCGACAAATCGAAATGCCCAGAGCGCTAAAAAGGAAGCCGCACCAACTGCAATTACGAATCAGACATCTGCACCCAAAACGATTGACCCGCAGATCTTATCCAGCCGCACATTTGGTGAAGCACCTCAAATTTCCAAACTGGTCCAAAGCGGAGACTTACCCCCTGTCTCCCAACGTCTGCCCGAAGATCCGCTGATTGTTGTGCCCCTTGAAGAAATTGGTCAATATGGGGGTACTATTCGGCGCGGCTTAACGGGTGACATTGCCCAATGGCCTGGCGTTGCTAAATGTATGGCAGAAAATCTGTTGGCCTTTAAAAGACCGATGGGCGACGGCATTGAACCCAACCTTGCCGAACAGTATGAGTTTCAAGACGAAGGTCGCACAGCCATTCTCCACTTTAGAAAAGGCATCAGGTGGTCAGATGGGCATCCTTTTACTGTAGATGATGTACTCTTTTATTATAACGACATGCTCTTCAATGAAAATGCCCGGTCAAGCGACATTCCCACACCGCCTCCGGCTTGGCTTGTTGATGGCAAACCCATCGTACTTGAAAAAGTTGACGATTATACCCTGCGTATCCGTTCCCCAAAACCATTGGGGCGACTGCGTGAGACATTGGCTTCGCCCAGTGATTTTACAGCCCCCAAGCATTATTGGAAACAGTTTCACCCCGATTACACACCCGGAACAGATTTCGGCGACTTTCGGCAACGCACGACCCGAGCCAAAATGCTCATGACACCCGGCGTGCCACGCTTGTCGGCTTGGATCGCCAAAGACTGGATACGGGGCCAACGCCTCGTCTATGAACGCAACCCTTATTATTGGAAAATTGATTCGGCAGGCAACCAGTTGCCCTATGCAGATCGCATTGTATTTTCAGTGATCAGTGATACCCAAGTTATCTTGCTCAAATTTATCAACAGTGAAATTGATCTCTTTGGTCGATACACCGACGTCAACATGTTCCATACGCTCAAGTTGGAAGAAAAAAAAGGCAAGTTCAAGATTGTCATCTCAGGACCCAATTCAGGCCCTTCATTTTATCTCAATTGGGACGTAGAAAAACCTGCATTGCGTGAGGCCTTTCGCAACAAACAGGTACGCATCGCCATGTCCCATGCCATCAACAGAGAAGAAGTGAATCAGATTCTTTACAAAGGATTTCTCGAACCTTCGGGATATTCATTTTTGCCGGGCAACCCGTACTTCACTGAAGAAAATTATCGCAAATACACCGAATACGACCCTATATTGGCCAATCGCCTGCTCGACGAAGGGGGATACAGTGATAAAGACGGAGATGGTGTACGCGACCTCAAAGATGGCTCACCCTTTGAGGTGGTCATTGACGCATCTGGCAACTCTTCAATTTCAGATATTTGCGAACTCGTCACGGATCATTGGGCAGATATTGGCATCAAAGTACACACCTATGTGGCCATGCGCGACATCATTTGGCCACGTCGATTCAATGGCGAATTTGAAATTCATCAATGGGGTCTCGAAGCACCCGGAGACCCACTGAACCGGCTCGACGATTGGGCTATTACAGGCCCCAACACACCCTTCTGGCACAGAGACGCCTCCAAAGAAACCCAACCGTGGTTTCTTGAAGCCACAGACTTAATGCTCAAAGCAACAACGACGGTTGACACAGCACGCATTCGTACCTATATGGAAAAGGCCAGTGACCTGCACTCAGACAATGTGCCCGTCATTACCATCGGTTCCATCTACCGCATTTGGGGCAAAAGCACACGCTTGGGCAATGTGCCCAATGACATCAGCTTTCTGTCTGTTCACGGTGCGTGGGGCAGACCGATTTTTCACGAACAAATTTTTATTAAACACGATTAAAGGCAATCCCCCTGGCCCCCTTTGAAAAGGGGGGAATCGATGGAACATCCTGGCAATTAATTCAATAGGGTCATTATTTTTGGATTTGAATTTTATGATTTATGCAACGGCAAAGAGGTGGGGTTCGTTACTCACCACCCTGTTTTTATTGCCCATTTTTTTTCTCGGCTGTCTCGCCACCGACCCAGGGGATGTGGCGATGGGTAAGCAGGCTACGTCCAATGCGGTGGTTACCAAAACACGCGCGGCCAAGCAAATTGATCCAATCGTTCTTAAGAACCGCATCTTTGGCGAAGCGCCTATGCTCGCCGAAAAAGTCAAACGCGGCGAACTGCCTCCTGTATCAGAACGCTTGCCCGAAAATCCCCTCATCGTTGTACCTGTTGACACCATCGGTCAATACGGCGGCACCATTCGGCGGGCCCTCACCGGTGACATTATACAAACCGCTGGGGTAAGTAAAACCCTGGGCGAAGATCTCATGGGATTTTCTCGGCCGTTGCCCGACAGCATCGAATTTAACTTGGCCGAAAATTACGAATATCAAGACGACGGCAAAACCGCCATCTTTAAACTGCGCAAAGGCATCAAATGGTCAGACGGACACCCGTATACCGTTGACGACATTCTCTTTTGGTATTACGACATGACCCTTAACGACGATGCGCGCAATTCGGTTTTGGCACCCAGTGTGTGGTTTGTCGGCAAAGACCCTATTCAAATGGAAAAAGTCGATGACCATACCTTAAAAGTGAAATCCCAAGCCCCGCTTGGCCGCATTCTACATGCCCTAAGCGGTGGCTCCAGTGCACAGCCCAAACACATCTTTTCGCAATGGCACCCAAAATACAACCCACAATCAACTTACCAAGCCTTTCGCGACAGCTCCACGGATGCACAACAGATCATGAAACCGGGCATTCCGCGTCTCTCTGCTTGGGTGCCCGTTGAATGGATTCGGGGCCAACGCATCGTTTATGAACGCAACCCCTACTATCACAAAATTGACACGGCCGGCAACCAACTACCCTATGCAGACCGCATCACATTTACGATCATTCAAGATCCGCAAGTGATCTTATTAAAGTTTATTAACGCAGAAATTGATCTCTTTGGGCGCTATTCCAAAGTCAGCATGTTTCCCACATTAAAATCGGAAGAGAAAAAAGGCCGCTTCAAATTGCGCATCACAGGCCCAGATCGTGGCCCGTCGTTTTATATCAACTGGGATACACCCAAAACCAATGTGCGTGAAGCCTTTCGCAATCTTCAAGTTCGCATTGCACTCTCTCATGCGATCAACCGCGAAGAGATCAACCAAATTGTTTACCACAGCCTGCTCGACCCGGCCGGTTATTCTTTTAACCCATCGAATCCTTATTACACAGAAGAATCATATCGCAAATATTCTGCATACGACCCAGAAAAATCCAAAGCCATTCTCGACAAAGCCGGATACCGCGACACCGATGGCGACAGTTGGCGGGAACTCAAAGACGGCTCGCGTTTTGAATTTAACATCGACGTCACACCCGGTGAAGGTGTTGATGTTTCGGAACTCGTCTCAGAACACTGGCGCGCCATTGGCATCAAAGCCAATCTCAACATTTCACTACGCGACATCATTTGGCCCCGCCGTCTCAACGGCGAATTTGACATCCATCAATGGGGTCAAGAAGGCCCTGCCGACCCCTTGGGCCGTCTTAACGACTGGGCCATTATGGCCCCCACCGTACCCTTTTGGCATCGCAATGCCTCTGAAGATGGCCCAGAGTGGTTACACGAAGCCACACGCTTGATCAAACAAACATTGATCACAGTAGATCAGAAAAAAGTAAGAGAACAAATGTCACAAGTACGCGACTTGCACACCGACAACGTGCCCGTCATTACGGTGGGTTCCTCCTACTCTGTATGGGGTGCTGGCACCCGATTGGGCAACGTGCCCTTTCAAGGCACGGGTGCAGATGTTTACCGGGGATGGAGTCGCCCCGTGTTTCATGAACAGATTTATATAAAACAACCTATTTCACCAACCCTCCAATAGCTGGAGTAACCCATATGGTCAACTACATTCTCCGCAGATTATTAAACATGATCCCCACCTTGATTCTGATTTCAATGGTCAGTTTTGCGGTTATTCAAGCACCACCAGGGGATATGCTCACCTCTCGTTTGGCAGAGCTTGCCGAACAAGGCGAACTCGGGTCAGAAAGCGCAATGGCCCAAATTGAAGCCCTGCGCGAGCGGTATGGTCTCAACGACCCGATCTACGAGCAGTACTATCGTTGGATCAGCAAGATCGTTTTTGAAGGCGACTTTGGTGAATCTTTCACCTACGAAATGGGTGTCATCGAACTCTTGGGTGAACGCCTTGGGCTTACCCTGATGCTCACCTTATCCACCCTTGTCTTTACGTGGATAATCGCCATTCCCATTGGCATCTACTCAGCCACACGACAATATTCAATAGGGGATTACGGCTTTACCTTTTTGGGCTTCATTGGTTTGGCCACCCCCAATTTTTTGCTCGCACTCGTTATTATGTTTATTCAGGTCACGGTCTTTGAAACCGCATCGGTCGGCGGTCTCTTATCGCCCGAATACATTGGTTCGGACTGGTCCTGGGCAAAACTGATGGACCTCTTAGCCCACATATGGGTGCCCATTCTTGTCATTGGCACAGGCAGTACAGCAGGTGTGATTCGCATTATGCGCGGTAACCTGCTCGACATTCTCGGTCAACAGCACATTCAAACCGGTCGGGCAAAAGGCCTCAAAGAAAGCACTGTCATTGTAAAATACGGTGTGCGCATTGCCATCAATCCCTTGGTCAGTCGTTTGGGCCTCGAGCTTCCCAGTTTGCTTTCGGGTGCCGTTGTCACAGGCATCGTTTTGGGTCTGCCAACCGCGGGGCCCATTTTTCTAACCGCACTCACCTCGCAAGACATGTTCTTGGCGGGTGCTTTCTTATTGTTATCTGCAACCTTCTTATTAATGGGCAACCTCCTGGCCGATATTCTATTGGCTTGGCTTGATCCGAGGATTCGATATGAGTAGTGTCGCCGAAACACCCACGCAATCACCCGACTCAAACCTGCCACCGGTCGTGGTCGGAAAAGCCGCCACAGCAACCTATTCACAACGCAAACTCATCTGGCGACGTTTTAAAAAACACAAAGCCGGTGTTGTGGGTGGGTACATCGTTGTCTTGCTTTACGCCTGTGTCTTCTTAGGTGAAATTTTGGCACCCCACAACCCGGCACAGCGCTTCTTTAAGTTTGTACACTTGCCAGCACAGCGCGTCCACGTCATCTCAGACGAAGGCATTCACTTCCCCTTTGTCTACGGCATCAAAAGCAACTTTGACCGCCAAACGGGCATTAAAACCTACACTGAAGATGCAAGCAAGCGGTATACCATTTATCCCTTTGCGCGCGGCCACGAATACACCTTCTACGGCCTCTTCACCACCAATATTCACCTCTTTGGAACCGGCCCAGAAAATCCCATGTTCCTTCTGGGAACAGACCGATTTGGCCGCGACATGTTATCGCGTATCATTGTGGGTGGGCGCGTCTCACTCACCATCGGCCTATTTGCGGTATTCATCAGCCTCACTCTCGGGTCTGTCCTTGGTGTCATCTCCGGCTTCTACGGTGGCCAAGTAGACAACATCATCCAACGCATCATCGAACTCATCTTTGCGTTTCCATCCATTCCTATTCTCATGGCACTCAGTGCCATACTCCCACCCGAATGGCCTTCGCACTTTGTCTTTATGGGCATCGTTACCGTGCTCTCATTGGTGGGCTGGGGTGGGCTGGCACGTGAAATTCGTGGCAAAACCCTCTCCATTCGCGAATCAGATTTCATTCTTGCCGCACGTGTGGTGGGCGCAAAAGACCGCCGCATCATCTTTCGCCACCTCTTACCTTCAATGTTCAGTCACATCATCGTCATTGCAACACTTGCCATCCCTGGTTTCATCTTGGGCGAAAGCACACTCAGTTTTCTTGGTTTAGGCATCAAACCCCCCATGACTTCTTGGGGCTTGCTCTTGTCTGACGCGATGAACATTCACTCTTTGAGCCTTTATCCGTGGCTCCTTTTACCCGGTGTTTGCATCATCATTGCCGTCTTGGCCTTCAACTTCTTAGGCGACGGCTTACGCGACGCCGCAGACCCGTATTCAAGCAGATAGTTAAAAACCGGAAAGAAGAGAGAAGGAAGAAGAACAATCCTACAACCTTCTTCCTACTTCTTTCTTCTTCCTTCTTTCTGAAGCAAGGATTTCCAATGGCTCAAACCGATACAAAAACGCAACCGCTTTTAGACATCCAAAATCTCAAAACATATTTCTATACCGATGATGGCGTGGTTCGAGCGGTAGATGGCGTTTCACTCTCCATTGACCCCGGTAAAACGCTCGGTGTGGTAGGTGAAAGTGGCTGTGGCAAAAGTATCACCGCCTTTTCAACCATGCGGCTGATTCCAACACCACCGGGAAAAATAGAAGACGGCAAAATCCTCTTCCGCAAAGATCCGAGTGCCGACCCAGTTGACCTCACACAGCTCAACCCCAAGGGCGCACAAATGCGCAGTATTCGGGGCAACGACATTGCCATGATCTTTCAAGAACCCATGACATCGCTCAGCCCGGTACACACCATTGGCAATCAAATTGGTGAAGCCATTATGCTGCACCAAAAAGTAAACAAAAAAGAGGCGCGAGAACGCTCTATCGAGGCCTTGAACAAAGTGCGTTTGGCACGCCCAGACCGTCAAGTAGACGCCTACCCGCACGAACTCTCGGGTGGAATGCGCCAACGCGCGATGATTGCAATGGCACTCTCGTGCAACCCAAGCCTCTTGATAGCCGACGAACCAACCACCGCACTCGACGTTACAGTCCAAGCACAAATACTCGACCTCATGCAACAGCTTCAGGATGAAATTGGCATGGCCATTATGCTCATCACGCACGACTTAGGTGTGGTGGCTCATATGGCCGATCATGTTGCGGTGATGTATTTGGGCAAAGTGATTGAGTATTCTGATGTCCGCACCATCTTCAAAAAACCCAGACATCCCTATACCAAAGGCCTGCTCAACTCCTTACCCAAAATTGGACAAAAGCAGCGCCTCGAACCCATCGAGGGTTCTATTCCTGACCCTTTCGAAATACCATCGGGCTGTACTTTTGCACCTCGGTGCCCACACGCAACCGATCAATGCCGTGAAACACCGCAGCTCCTTGAGGTGGAACCTGGCCATCAGGTCAGTTGTTGGTTGGAAGTAAAATAGAGAGGTCAACATTCAGGGTTCGGGAAAACATCTCCGATCTCTAACCTCTGCCCCTGATCCACATACACTCGGTCATTCATACACGGACGTAAACCATGTCAGATAACAACACAGACAATCAACCCCTCCTCGAAGTCACCGGCCTCAAAACCTACTTCCCTATCAAAAAGGGAATTATGCGCAAGGTCGTCGGTTACGTCAAAGCTGTTGACGGCGTGGACCTCACATTGCAAAAAGGGGAAACCCTTGGCCTTGTAGGTGAATCGGGATGTGGCAAAACCACCGCCGGACGTTCGATCATTCGGCTTGTAGAACCAACGGATGGCAATATCATCTTTCATCACAATAACGAAGCCATTGACTTGCGTGCGCTTGAAAAAGAAGAGATGCGTAACCTCAGACGAGAATTACAGTACATCTTCCAAGATCCGTTCTCATCGCTTAACCCACGTATGACCGTCTTTGATATTGTGGCCGAACCCCTTGTCGTAAATCAGATCGCAAAAGGCGACGAACTCGATCACCGAATTGAACAACTCGTGATTCGCGTGGGTCTGCGCCCCGATCACTTGCGTCGTTACCCGCACGCCTTCTCTGGAGGCCAACGGCAACGCATTGGCATTGCACGTGCCCTTGCACTGAATCCCAAACTGGTTATCGCAGACGAGCCCGTATCTGCACTCGATGTATCCGTGCAAGCCCAAGTGATCAATCTGATGGAAGACCTACAAGAAGAGTTTGATCTCACTTACCTCTTTGTTGCACACGACCTCAGCGTGATCGAACACATTTCTGACCGCGTGGCCGTGATGTACCTCGGCCAAATTGTCGAAATCACCACAGCCGAACGCCTCTACGAAAAACCGCTTCATCCCTACACCGCCGCACTCATGTCTGCCGTACCTGTTCCCGACCCCGATGTCAAAGTTGTTCGCATTCCGCTCGAAGGGGATGTGCCGGACCCAGCAGATGCACCCCCAGGGTGTAAATTTCACGTGCGCTGCCCACACGTTCAAGAAAAGTGCAAAACAGAAGAACCCCGACTCCGAGAAATTGAGCCGGGGCATCAAGCCAGTTGTCACTTTGCAGGTGAGATCACCTTCCAAAGTTTAGAAATTGAACCTGCTAAGAGGTAATCAGAAGATTCACGCCAAACAAACCTCCCCTACCCAATTTATTCACTCGATACGCTCACGAATTGATAAACGGAGGTGGCATTATGCCCGACCCAGAGTATACATCCAAAGTACCCTTCTACACATTCCCCAATACCCTCGAAGAACAAGAAGCCGCACTTGCTACCAATCCGTTGATGCAACGTCTCGTTGCGTATCGGAAAACATACAAAAGTGACCCGCACCGCCCCACCTATCATTACATCAACCCGGAAGCAAATCTCAACGATCCAAATGGCTTGTGTTATTGGCAAGGCCAGTGGCATTTGTTCTACCAAGCCTACCCGCCCGAAGACACACGCCAACATTGGGGCCACGCAATCAGCGATGACCTCATTCATTGGCGCGACCTCCCGTACTGTATTTATCCAGATCCCGAACGCTGCTGCTTTTCTGGGGCAACGCTTGTAGAGGATGACCGCGTCATTGCCATGTATCACGGCACAGAGGTCGGCAACATCGTCGCAACCTCAAACGACCCCCTCCTCCTCAATTGGGATAAAATCGCCAACAAAGCCGTCATCCCAATGAAAATGCCAGAAGGCACGCATTGGCCACCCCGCGTGTTCGACCCTTGCATTTGGAAAAAAGGCGACGCCTACTATTCTCTTTCTGGTGGCACGCTGCCCATTGGACCCGCTGGCAAACCGAGACGCGCCAACTTCCTATTCAAATCCGCCGACTTAGAGCACTGGGAGTATCTCCACCCCTTCATCGAAGACGACGATTTCTCACTCGTGGGCGACGATGGTGCGTGTCCTTATTTTTGGCCCATCGGTGACAGACACATCTTTCTCTTCTTCAGCCATATGTCCGGCGGACAATATCTCCTGGGCGACTACGACACAGACCGAGACAAATTCGTCGTCACCCACGGAGCCAAATTCAACTTCGGTCCCTACGGCCCATCGGGTGTCCACGCGCCCTCGGCAACACCTGATGGAGACGGAGGTGTTATTGTCATTTTCAATATGAACCCGGGCAAACCGACAAAAGGTTGGAATCAGATTATGACACTGCCGCGCAGGCTAACGGTGAATGGTGACGACCTCTTTCAAGAACCAGCAGGCGACATCGAATCGCTCAGAGGTAATCACGTTCACGTTGGCGAGACAACCCTCCCGGCAAACGAGGAGGTCGTGCTCGAAACGGTTTCGGGCAACGCGATTGAAATCGATTTAGAAATTGACCCAAAAGGCGCTGCATCCATCGACCTGAACGTGTTACAATCGCCAAATAAAGAAGAGTTCACGCGGATCACGTTTTATAAGGATCGTGGCTATCGAGACCGTGTCAAGTTGGCCAATACACACCAAAGTCAAATCACCATCGATTCAACTTATTCCTCTGTCGCATCTGACGTTCGGTCCCGTGCACCAGAAACCGCGCAGTTCACGATGGACGAAGGTGAGACACTCAAGCTCCGTGTGTTTATAGATAAAAGCGTCGTCGAAGTGTTTGTGAATGGGAAACAATGTCTGGCAGTTCGGGTGTATCCTGATCGGCCTGACAGTGTCGGTGTATCGCTCAGATCACAAGGCCAAAGCGCAACATTGAAATCGCTCGATGCTTGGCAAATGCAAAATATTTATGAATAGAGCAATCCAAACCCCAAATCTAACGACGTAAAATCATCCCAGCCGCTCAATTCCCCCTGCCTACGGCGTATTACTTTTCAAACGACGAAAAGTAATCAAAAGTCGCCGCTGGGCGCGGTGCCTATGCACAGCGCAAATATCTCTTGTGGCCTTACGACTGGACAGTGGCCTGCAGAATTTAATCATCCTATCACGCCTGGCTTGAACGGGTGGACTACTTACAATAACACCCAGCCTCTTTCTGTTGTGCTGTCACCTCGTGCACACAATTATTCGCCCATACAGGAACCCAATCTATGAGAATTGCCATTGCCGAAATCAGCCAAGAAACCGACACCTTCAGCCCCATTCCCACAACACTGCGAGACTTTGAACAGACGGGTCTTTATTTTGGTTCAGAAATCTTAGAAAAAATGCAAGGCGTAGGAAAGATCGGTGGTTTCCTCAATGTTGCCCAACACGAACCAAATGTTGAATACCTCCCCATTCTCCGAGCCCGTGCCACATCGGGTGGGCGGATCACCGATCAAACCCTTAGTTTTCTCACCGAAAAACTCATTCAAGGGCTTCAAGACGCCCTGCCTTTCGATGTACTTTATTTGTCCTTACACGGCGCGGCGTCATCCCAAAGCATCGACGACCTCGAAGGTCATGTCCTTCAAGAAGTGCGCGACACCATTGGCCACGACATCCCCATCATTGTGCCACTGGATCACCACGCCAACATCACCCAAAAAATCATGGACCTCTCAACCCTCATCATCGGTTATGAAGAACAGCCCCACGACCAAGTTGAAACAGGCGAACGGGCAGGCAAGCTCCTCTTTAGACTCCTCAAAAAAGAAATCACGCCCACAGGTGCCTGGTTCAAAATTCCCATGATCACACCCCAAGACCAATTTCTAACATCCCAAGGCCCCATGAAAACCTGGTTCGATCTTGCCCGTGAAATTGAGGCACGCCCAGGTGCACTTACGGCATCCACCTTTCCAATGCAACCCTGGATTGATGTTGAAGAAGGCGGATGGGCAGCAATGGTCTACACCCAGAACAACCCAACGCTCGCCAAAGAGCTTGCCGCCGAACTGGCCAACAAAGCGTGGGAATTGCGCGACGCCTTCTGGCAATCGGAACGTGTGTCAATCTTAGATGCCGTTCAACAAGCCGACCAAGCAAACGAAGGACTCGTCATTCTCTCCGACACCGGCGACTCTGTCTACGGTGGTGCCCCCGGCGACAACACTGTCATTCTCGCTGAAATGCTCAAACAAAACATTCAAAGCACCGCCTTTGTACCTGTTGTTGATGCCGAAGCCACAGAAAAAGCCGCCTCCGCTGGCGTGGGCGCACAGATCACACTCGATATTGGCGGCAAACTCGACAACGTCTTCAGCCAACCCGTCCGCATTACGGCAACCGTCTCTGCCATATCCACCGGTTTGCACGTGAAACTCGGCGATCGTGACTACTGTGACATGGGGCAAACCGCGCTCTTAGAAGCAGGCCCCATCAAAATTGTGCTCGCCAAAGACCGGATTCAGGCCATCAACTATCCCATCATGTACACCCACCTCGGCCTCGACATTAACGATGCCAAAATGATCGTACTCAAAACCGCCAGCAACTTTCAATACTTTGCCCCGTGGCGCAAACACATGATTCGCGTAGACGCTCCCGGCATGACCCAATCCAATCTGAAAGCCTTTAATTGGCAACGCATTCCCCGCCCAATCTATCCCCTCGACAATTTACCCGAATGGCAAGCGTCACGCTAAAATACAGATCCAGATCGTTTGGATCAGGTCGAATGGATCAAAAAATCCCATTTGCTCTGATACCATTTTTTAGTATGTTAAATAATGGACTGGACAGTGACAATAGCGAGAAGGGCACAAAGACAAATTGGCCGTTTACCAGAACTGGTCAAAAAGAACCTTGTTGCCCTCATCAGAGATATTGAAACCACTGGCCCAGTGCGTGGCAACTGGCCAAACTATAGTACCTTGGGCAAAGACCGGCATCATTGCCACATCAAAAAAGGAAGACCAACTTACGTGGTCGTGTGGGAAATCAAAAACAAAGAGATCAAACTTGTAGAGGTCACTTATGCAGGCACTCACGAAAAAGCACCGTACTAAAGCAGAGAACGTAGAACTACGTTTTCTTGGCCCCACGGGAAAACGGGAAGATGCTGTTGAAGCCCTCAGGTCTTTGGGGTTTGTAGATGTCTCCGATTCCGTTTCCTGGCGTGATAGTTTCCCTTACACCGACGAGCAATTGCCTGGGGTTGCTCTCTCGGGTGCAAGAAGCAAAGAAGAACTCACCCAGCGTGCATTATCTCAGTTGACAGGCATTCCACAACGGCACATTTCAGAAATGGAAAATGGCAAACGGCCCATCGGAAAGGAAATGGCTAAAAAGTTGGGGAAGGCCCTCAAAATAAGCTATCAAGTCTTTCTCTAAAAACAGAACTTATCCAAGTCCATAATATCCTTTAAACACAGTGAACAAACTTAATCCGTTTACATAAACATAGATTTATATAAAGAAATGGGTCACACAACAACAGGTGTGACCCATTTCTTTATTTTTCTTTTACAAACCGATCTACAATCTGGTCTTCTCCATCCATCAACACCGCTTGAACCCCACCATCAGATTGCAAAGTAACACGCGCTTTGCCAGATTTGGTTGGAATGTGAACCACGAATCCGTCTGGCGTCTGTTCCAATGTTGCGTCTCCACGAAGTGTCTCACCCGATCTGTGTGGTCGAAACACCGTCACAAATTCCTGCCGAGTAGACAATGCGGGTGTCTTCGCGGTTAAATGATACTCCACCAACTTCACACGCGGGCGCGGTGGCACATCAAATTTATCCGTTTGTGAAACATCCAACCCCTGTGGCCACAGAAAACTCGCCTGACTGGCTGCCGCACCATTTACCACGCGAATATCTTGCTGCCCATTCACCGTCATTTCAACGGGCGTGTGCAAATGCCATTCGAATGTTGATGCCTCTGGCACCTCCAAAACATCGTGCACCACAATGATATCCGGTTTCACAAACAAAATCGCACGTGTAAATCGATCCACCAATCCTTCGGGATAAGCGTCCCCCGCCTCACCGACCACAAAATCAAACCCTTCGCTGGTTTCAAAATCCACAATCTTGCCCACCGCCGAAGCCGTGCGCTTGCCTTGTCCCTTGCCATTTACGGTAATGCCATTAATCGACTTCGTCTCCCACATCCAATTCTTATGATGATCACTCCCATAAGAATCACGCCGACCTGTGCGAATAAACAACCGCTCGCCAAAGGCATAAACTAAAAACGCATTTTGCGATTCATATCCGTGGCTTTGTGTACCAAACGGGCTGCTCTTAAACACCACCTGCACATTCTCTTTGGCATCCATTAAGTTGCTGTTGAGCATTGCCTGCCCAATACCGCGAAACACCCGAGAAGAAGGCAAATCCGTCGGATCCTCTGCTTGCACCTTGGGCATTGCACCGCGTATAAACCCAATATATCCGCTCTCGGGTTTGCCCCCACCATTGGCGTCCACATACCACTGCCAATGCGGGTTCTGAGCTTGCGCCGTAAAAATAGAAGTCAGTCGCACATTGTCTTCGCTGTCTCGCCTTGCGGTCAAATCCCCAAACCCACCGCCTTTGGTGCCCGGCGGCATCAAATACATCGGATAATACCCCACTTGCGAGAAAAACGGCTTATCAAATGCATCAATGTCCATTGCCGCTTTCATCACATCGGCCCACCACGTAAACCGATTCAAATAACTGTTCCAATACGCCGTTCCCTCGTGCCAACCGCCATCTGAATCACTCCACACGGGGTAGGCCGTCGCAAACACGTGTGTGGCAAACCACACCCAATCTTCGGCCTCGGGAATCTCGTCTAAAAACGCAATGCCGACCTCGCCCAAAAAGTGCCACGCCCGATTGGAATGGCTGCTATAAGGTTTCCACAAATGCCGTGGGTTCAAATGTTCATACATCTCTTGCCCACGCACACGCATAATGTCCCGACATTTCGCCCGCTCTTCTTCACTCAGTTTATCGTATAAAAACGTGTAGGTGCGTGAAAAATAATAATTATACGGCATCCCGGCTTCGTCATTGTATCGATACCCCGTTGAACCCTTGGGATCCCATTCGGCACACGCCATCAACAAGTCTTTTGCCAGTTGACCATATTGCTCATTGCCATCTAACAAAGACGTAAATGCCAACGTAGCCGCCCCATCCAACACCTTCTGTGTGTAGCGACGATTGCCCCACCAAATTTTCCGCCACGGATCACCGCCCCGTTTCATGCCCTTTTCATACAAAGGGGGTTCTACAGTTGAAGGCGATTCGGCCACCAGCTTATCACACGCGCCCACCAATCGCTCATAATGGGGTTTCAAATCGCCGTCAATCCGCGCTTTGTAATCTGCGATCCATTCAGGCCGCACAAATAACCGAGGATGTGTTTTTGGAATGCGGGCCATCAAATCAGCCTTAAGGGGTATTGGCATTTCTTGCACGCCTTCGGGCACGGTGAAGGATCGCACGGAACTCCAAGCAGACCAATCCGTCCCATCAAAATATCGAAATCGCCAAAACCAATCCCCCACATCAATCGTCTTCGGTGGAGAATGCGCAAAGAAGTCCAAGTGGTCCGACTGATAGGCAACTGATGTAAAACCAATATCTTTAGCCACTTGAATGCCGTAGCTTTTCGCCCCATCTTGGGGCCGCCACACAAATCCAGGGGGCGTCACAGCTACCACCTCGCCCATTGCGGGTCGAAAACCCCACTCGCCTATTTTTGCCGGTGTCTCATCGGGTTTCTGTATCGCTTCGACCTGCACAAACGGAATGATCAATACCGCACCGACTACAACGCGCCTGAGCATCTGAAACATATTGCCTCCTTAGTGTCTAAAGTAAGAACAGATGCTGTCAATATATCCCAAAACACAGAGACATGTCCAGCGCCTTGACAGAAGCCCATATCCACCCTATTTTCAATTGTTGCAGATTTTTTTTAAAAGAAGCTTCAACACAGCCGAAACGTCGATTCTACACATCCTTCTTTTTACTTGATTCAGAGCAGACGCCCATGCCCCAAACCATCATCCTCAAAGCCGACGACATTCGCTACGACCCAGAACATATTTTGCCCCTTCGTTGGCAAACTTTTATTGATTACATTATCGAGCAGGATATCAACGCTGGGCTGGGGCTCATTGGCAACTCACTCGAAGGCGATCATCCCGACTATTTCAAACGTCTCAACGACTTGCACAACAGCGCGCACTTTGAGATATGGCACCACGGTTACGATCATGTGCTAAAGGGAACCAATGAAAAGGGAGAGACCTATCATGAGTTTTCAAATACGTCACTAGCGCATCAGCTAGATCACTTGCAAAAGACACAGGATTTGGCAAAAGAGAAAGTTGGCATTGCCCTACACACATTTGGTGCCCCCGGAAACGGCATTGACGAAACAACGTGTGACGCGCTAACACATCTAACGGACATTAAAGTCTGGTTTTATGGCAATCCAAATGCACACCTGTTCAACCTCAAACGCACCTTGAATTTCGAATACCCCACCCATAATCCAGATTTTGCATCTTTTCAAAAAAATTACACGCCCGACCTGCCGTGCTTAGTTCTCCAAATGCACCCCAACAGTTGGGACGATCAACGATTTGAGCAATTTGACCAAACTATTCAGTTCCTTCTAAACCAAAACACCACCTTTGTTTTGCCCTACGACTACTATCTTCAACAATCAGCCTGAGGTCATTTATGGTCGTTTCTCTTGCGCAACGCGAACAATTCCAAGAACAAGGATACTGCATTATTCCCGACATGTTTTCCCAACGGGAAGTGGCCGCGATGTGTGGGGAACTCGACAGACTCAAACACGACGGACTCTTGCGCAATGTCTTTACAGAAGGAGATGGTCAAACACATTCTTCCGAAAAAATCAATTTGCAAATTTGCCCCATCACGCCCAAAAGCACCTTCTATCGCGCCCTGCCTTTTCATCCCAAAGTGATCGTGGCCGTCGGCAATCTCATAGGCAATCCATTTGTCTTTTATTTGGATCAAATTTTCCTCAAACCGCCCAAACAAGGGCAAGGCACATCCTGGCACCAAGACAACGGCTACTTCAAAGTCAGTGACCCATCCAAAGGCGTGGGCATGTGGGTGGCTCTACACGATGCCACCCTTGCCAATGGCACGCTTCATATTGTTCCTGGCAGCCACAAAGAAGCCATCCCGCACGAGCGAGACCCCAACAGCGACCACCATATATGTTGCCCAATCGACGAATCCAGATCTCTGCCAGTAGAACTGCCCGCCGGGGGTGCCGTCTTCTTCAACTTTGGCATTGCGCATTCAACCAAAGTCAATCAAACCGACAATGAACGCGCGGGTCTTGCACTCCACTTTCTCAACACAGACTTTATTCCCGAAGAAGCCAAAGAAAAGAAAAACTTTGCCCACCTGACAGGCATCCGGGCATCAGGCGGCGAAAAAGAACACGGTACTCGGATTGCCGGCACTTGGGTCAATGAAGTTGAGCGGATATTAAACACCGAAAAGGTTTCCTCTGACCCATCTTCCTCGGAGCAATTTTGAGTATCTCCTTCACCCCAATAGGCACCACCAACGAAATTGGCGACGCCAGTTTTCTATTGAGCCTCAACGGCAACACCGTCATACTCGACGCAGGAATGCACCCGCGCAGAGAAGGTTTGGCAGGCATACCCAATTTTCAGTCCATCAAAGACCTCGATGTCGATGCCATCTTCCTGTCACATTGCCACCTAGACCATTTGGGTGCCCTACCCGCCGCGCTTTCTCATTTCCCACAAGCCAGCGTGCTCATGTCCGAAGCATCAGCCATCTTGGCCCCCGTGATGCTCCAACACACAGCCAATGTCATGCGCCGTCAACACCTCGATGAAAATGGCCCCGTTCCCTTATACACACGCGACGACATCGACCTCATATCCTACGTCTTCCAAGGCATACGCTCCGAGCACGACTTTCCAGTATTCAACCTCGAAAAATGGGCAAACGACCTCACCGTGCGATTTTATGACGCCGGGCACATTTTGGGTGCGTCAGGCATTTTGCTCGAAAGCAAAGACGGCACCGTGTTCTACACGGGTGATACCTGCGCCCATGACCAAGAAATTATTCCAGGCGCCGTTTATCCCGAAAAACCGGTGGACGTGCTCATCCTCGAAGCGACCCTGGGCGCTGACCCAACTGCCGAAGAAAAAAGCCGCCAAGGTGAAGAAAAGAGATTCGCCAAAGCCATCTACGACGTCATCGACAAGCAAGGCAGCGTACTCATCCCCGCTTTTTCACTCGGACGCACACAAGAAATGCTCGCCCTGCTCCACCGCTTGCGCGAACAAAACCACATTCCCGACGTCGAAATCTATTCCGCAGGTTTTGGAGAGGTCATCTCCAAATTTTACGATCAAACATTGCGATATACACGCCGCAAAGATCCAGAGTTGCGCATGGAAAACCTCGACATTCGCCCACTGCCACGAGGGGATATCCGCAAAGGACCCCACTTAGGCAAACCCAGTATCATTCTGGTCTCCTCTGGCATGATGGCACAACACACAATGTCTTACCGTCTTGCAGAAGTCATGCTCTCTGACCCTCGCCACGGCATCTTCTTCGTGGGGTATATTGCCCCCGACATGCCCGGTTACCAAGTTCTTACAGCCCAACAAGGGCAAATGCTCCAACTTGGCCTCACCAGCCCAGAAGTACAAGTGCAATGCAACATTGAAAGATTCCATTTTTCAGCGCATTCACACCGCCAAGATCTGCTCAGTGTCGTTGAAAAACTCCGCCCCAAGCGCGTCATTTTAGTACACGGAGAAATCGGCGCAGCAGGATGGTTGCGTGAAATGATCAAAATGAACTTTCCAAAAACCGATGTCACCATCGCCCAACAAGGGGTCACCATCGAATATTAAAAAGCATAAATCCCCTCGCAACCCTAAAAAGCCCCTACGGGGCTCACATCCCCAACCCGATTCATCGGGCTTCCTATCGTCGTGAGGCCATTCATGTCCTCATACTCCTCCCAGATCAATGTGTGACCTTATCCAGTTTATAATTGTACCAATATGGTCACAATTACCGATTTATGCCAACTCAGCCCCCAAAATAAATCCCGCTCACCCACAAAATTCCTGCCATATTAACACACAACAAGCTCCAGAGGATGAATCCTTTTGCTACACCAATAAAAAAATCCCCTCCGGACGCGCAGTCCAAAGGGGCTTTCTATTGTAGTGAGATCATTTATGACCTCCCATTTCCCAGCCCGATTCATCGGGCTTCTTATCGTTGTGAGGCCATTCATGGCCTCATCTTTGCCCTACCCCCTACCTCCTACCCTTGACCCTATCCCTGTCTCCAGCTTTTTCCTTTTTCTTCTTTCCCTAGCCCCTCACTCTTCCGCCGTCACTGTCTTCTTCACCTTGTGCATCACGTGCACATCCTTCCACCACAACCGCTGCGTCCCCTGTGTTTCGTCACTGATAACCAACCCCTCATCATTCATACGAATAACCGAACCCTCCATGGCGACTTCATCAGTTGTCACAATCTTTACCCGATCTCCCACCTTCAATTGCCCCGGAGAATGCACCAGTTCATAATATGTATACGTATTACTTTGATAGGTGCTTTCACACCCCATAAAACAGACACCCAACAAAAAAAACCATAACCAACGCATCAGCATCCCTCCGTGCGAACTTCTGCCGAAAACATTTGCAACCGATCGACTGGGCGAAACTTCATTTTGAATTGTCGCAACCCGTCCAATCCCAAATCTCCCGCATCATTCACCAACGCATAGCCCGACAATTCTTGGTAAACTCGCCATCTCAAAAATTCAGACAATCCGCCAATATCGGGATCCGTCTTTGCCACAAAAAACTGGGCCAAATCCGGCTGCATTTCGCCAACCAATGCAAATGCCTTCAGGTGTCCATCTATCTCAACGCACCACCCTTGTAAAAGTTCAAACGGCCATTCAGAAAATCCATCCAATGCCGCCCGTGTATACCCCCAATCGAGCAAAAAAGAATGCTTACGCCCCTGCCGCTTCCGCCAATACTTGAGCAAGACGTGACACGCCTCGATATCTTCTGCCAGCAATTTCCGAAACTGTGCGTTGTGCTCACGCTCAAATCGATGGGTACGCTTGCGCAAATCGCGAAAAGTTTGCCCGTCGGCTTTGGCGATCAAACCGGGATCGTACAGATACTCAGCATCTTTTTCTTTGAGGACAAATCGGGTCGCATCCAACTGTGCCGCATCTGCCGTATCCACCCACAAAATACGTGTGGATCGCGCGCCGTTAAAAGCTACCAATTCGCTGATGAGATCCTCAAATACATCGGCGACAAAGGGCACGGGTGGACATAACAAATCCACACCATCTGGGCGCTCAATGAGCAAACAAATACAATCGCCACGTTTTAAAACACGAACGACCCGGTTGGGCGGCAAACTAAACGCGCACAAAAACGGGGGAAAGTAACACCAACCCTTCTTGTTTGCACGAACAAAAGCCGCACGCAAACTTCTGGCGTGCGCAAGTGCAATAGGCTCCCCCCAAACATCACTCATTGTTCAGGATTCGCTTTCGTTTGTGGTCTGCCGTATACAAATCACCGACATAAGTGCCCACCACCAAAGGTTTCGGCTCCCCCGTTGCCACCAAACGAATCATCTGACTCACGCCACCCAAAATCTGTGCGCCATCATACGCATTAAAATTTGGAAAAATCTCAATCGGCGCAAAGCCCATCTTGACCAACGACCCCATCGCAGCAGCCGTTTCGGCAGGCGTTCGTCGTCCAAAACACACATAGGCTTGTTTGCCAACCTGCGGGAGCAAAGCCAATGCCCCACGCGACACAAACAATGCCAAACCAGACAAGGTATAGGGTGGGTCGGTTAAAAAGACATCAAATTGGCCAACCAACTCTGAGGGGATTTCTTCCCGCAAGTCGTGCTGAATAACAGTAAGGGGCAACCCTTCAGCTTCGGCAACTTCAGTCAAAAAGGCGACCAACCGCCGGTCACACTCCAAAACCACAATGCGCCTAATCTTCATCTCCAAATGTTTGGCAAATAAACCAAGGGCCAGCGAAGTCAAATCGTCATCACCCAAGATCAATATATCACGACCTTCAAGGGCGTCATTCTGATACATACAGACTGCGCGTTTCAATATCGTTTCAGCAGTGGCGTGCGATTGGTCGAGTTTCACATCGACCTTAGGCCTTTTCTCTCCCAATTCTCTCAGCTGTGCACGTACAGCATCCAATGCCGCAGGTGTTGGCGGATAATCGGGTCGCGCAAATCGTGCTTTACACGAAAAACCCAACAAATCCTGAACAATCGTTAGACCATCTTCCGTTAAGGTAATCCCACCCTTGCGCGTAAAAATACGGCGTTTTTCCATTTCACCACGCACCGCAGCCACCACAGGCACAGGCAATCCCACCATTTGAGCCAAATTGCGAATAGGTATCGCGCCTTCAAGAAACACGGCTCGTAAAATCCTGCGTACACCTTCTGGGCCTTCGGCCAATCGCGTACTTACGGCCACATCACTTAACAATGCGCGCCCATCAGGCGAAAAGGGTATCTCACGCTTTTTCGGTATCAGTTGAATCGTCTTCTTCCTCCATAACGGGTTCTGTATCAGGGGCTTCATCACGCACACTTTCTGGCTCAGCACTTTCATCGACTGTATCCACCTGCCCCCAATCATCCACATCCCATTCCAACATATTTT
This sequence comes from Candidatus Latescibacterota bacterium, assembly GCA_047619225.1. Lineage (GTDB taxonomy): Bacteria > Latescibacterota > UBA2968 > UBA2968 > UBA2968 > JABIFK01. The sequence goes on along the minus strand of JBLHJX010000021.1, from coordinate 4,555 downwards.
CACCATCTTTGAACCGGCGTAAAACCACGTATGTCAAAGTCCAACCCGATGCGTGCGCTGCAAGACCGTAAGAAATCACAATGCCGGTAATAAATACCAACATCACGCCCAGAATACGCCCACTCCACACTTCAGCCCCGGATAGCGCGCCAGGCGTTGGCAAGTTGGCCAGCACCAGATCCCAATGTCGGGGTATAAAAGGCATATACCGTGTGGCCACATCAAACAAGTTGGCCAATTTGGTCTCCATAAACAAACCACAGGACCAGGTGACCAACCACAAAGCCGTCATCGACATGGCACCAAATAGGATAATACCGATCCAAGAGGCGACCTTGACCCACACCAAGTATAAAAACAATCGCCACGGCTGTGACCACAACAATGAAAAAGATTGAATAACCACTTCCAAAGCATCTTCACCCACCGAGCCCACAATAGCAGGCGACATCGACAGTGAAAACAAAAATACGAGGGCCATAAAGACAGCCAATAGGGAAGCAAAAAAAATGGGCAAAAAACTCAGCGCAAAGAACAACTCCCCAGCCACAGGAATCCAACGCCCGACCAGACCGATCACAATGCCAGCCACCACAAAAAACACAAACAGTGCCAGCACACCCAAAGGACCAAACAAGACCGAGGTCCAATGTTTTTTTGCAAAAGTCCAAGCATCACCCGACGAATAAAAACCATCCCCACGCAATTGCTGAAATGTGATCTTACACATCATACTCATCATCACCAAGACCACAGCGAAGACCCACACCATCCCCAACACGTGCAACAGGGTTCCAAACAGATCAAACGAACCCATCTTCGCCCCAACAAACAATCCATACCGATGCCACAAGGCACCCATCGACATGCCATCGCGCAAATGCGCAATCAACAACAAAACCGAATATCCTACCCAAGAGATCAACAGACCCACCAAACCAATCCAGATCTTTTTACCCGACCACCCCAATCGCACACATCGAAACAAATCACGACTGTCAAAATGCAATGTCATAGCGTACCTTCTCAGAAAAGACCAAAGTGTGAAATGCGTTCATCTCACTTGAAATAAATGATTTATTGCACGCCAATGATGCGAAAACACCACGTTTAAGTCAAGCGCAAAGACAATCCGCAGACTGTGTCTTCCAAGTAAAAAGCCTCACTCATTTCTTGAGCGAGGCTTTTTTTATTCCAATTCTATTCTCCAATTACCACCCTCTACGCCGCCCTCGCGTCCCAGGTTTACCAGAAGGAGGCCCAAGCCTAAATGTGCTATTGGGTGTGCCCTTAAAACTACGCGGATGAAATGGAAAGGTATCGGTAATATAATAGTGATAAATCCCATTGGGATAATCCGGCGTCGCACCAAACCGCCCATTGTTTTCATCCAAATCACCCAAACCAGCAACATATTCATAATCCTGAGTATAGGTACCATCATACGTGCCAGTGGGTCCAGTGCTGCTATTCGTACTCGGACGTGACCCACTTTTAAGCTGATAACTTGGAGACACCTTCTTTACAGAGCTACGGGCATCGTTTACATCGGTATATCCATACAAAATATAAATGGGAAACCCATCAGCAGCATACCCATACAGAGCAGAATGTTGCATTGAGCCTTGATTGGTAATCATCCCCCAAGGCACACCGTGATAATGATATGACCCCGTAGGCTGCACGTGAGCCTGGTTTTGATCCAAGCCCAAGTTTAAAGTCCCGATGGCTTCAATATTCCACCCCAAACTGGCATCCCGCCGATAAAATTCCGCCGTTGTCACATCATAAGGAACCCCATTAATGGCAATGCCAACCTGATATGCGGGTCGATTGTTTGATCCCAGTACAGACGTTGTTGTACTTGCCACCTCGGGATTTACAGCAACACGATATTCGTGCGATTGCTCTGTGATTGAATGCGGATTTCCACTGTTGGGAAAACTCCCCGTTTCATGATCGGGCAGTCCATTAGATCGAAACACGCGCACATCACCTTCAATCGTAATCGTCACCACATTGCCAAAGTCATTGGTAGGTGTGTCCGTGCTTCCACCACCAGACCCCGTATCCTCCGTTTGACCAAATGTAGCAGCAAATGCCAAAAAATCTTGGAAATCAATGGTACCACCACTAACATCCAAATCATAAAGCGCATTGTTCCCCGTCGCTTCTTGTCCAAACGCACCCGCAAACTGTATAAAGTCGGGAAAATCAACCGTACCACTGCCGTCAAAATCCCCACTTAGCGATTGTAAAAGATGCCCCACATGGCCAAACACAGGGACTGTAAGCCCAAACGAAAAAACAGCCACCCCACAGATAAGTTTCAAAAGCTTCATAACCCCACCTCCAACAGGATACATTTTGTGATAAACCGATTGAATTCCCTCGTCTTAATCGCAAAATGCGTACCAATCCAAACACCCACCTTAAACATATAATAAATAATACCTTAAATCCTTTAAACGATCCAAACATCGATCAACTTACATGCCCAGAGTGATCCTATACGATCACATGAGGCACTTAAAAATACAAACTGTGCCCATGCCCCCGAAACCAAATCGCGTCAATCACAAACGAAATACCAGCGCCACCAAAATGCCCCACCACCAAACCAATAAAAAATGGCTTTGCGCGATTATACAACATCAACCCACCAAACCGGATCAATAATACCTTCAGTGCCCACGCCGTGAACAATGACAACACGGTCCATTGCACTTGCCCAACGGATGCAATTGAAAAACCAATCGGATGCAGCCGCCACCAGGTCAATCGATGTCGCAAATAGGTCAATAAAACCGTCGCCAACACACCAATGCCCAAAAAAACAAAGTGGCCCCAATTCAAAGGTTCAGCCGCTTTAATCTTTGCCACCATTGTGTCGTACGGCACTTGCCCACCACTCCGAAACACCCATTCGCCAAAATTGTAGCCTCCCGTTGCGTAGGCCAGTTTGAGAGAAAACCAAAACGACACCACCAAACTGATCCCCAACGCCAACCCAATGGCCGTCAAATACACACCGCGTGGAAATTTACGCTCGCTGTGAACACGCGCCGCATTGGCGCCAAAGGGCATAAATGTGGCAATGGGGTCACACGCCCAACCATAAGACAGTGCCAACCCCGTCATTGTTCCCCCACTCAACGATGCAGGCCCCAACAAATGCATTGCAAATGCTTGTGGCAACAAGGAACCACGAACAAACACCAAGCCTCCTTCAATCACAATACGGGTCAATCCCAAATACAAAGTCACCACCCCGATCAAAAGCAACATGGCCACACGCATCTCAATGCCAATCTGATTCAACCAAAACAAGATATAAAGCGCAGCCAAACCGCCCCCAAACACCGCAAAACGATACGACAAAATCTCATCTTTGTCCGAAACCCCATCTCTCCCAAGCGCGGTTCTCCAAACCCCCCGCAGATGTTCACGCGCGACCCAAATCCCACCCACCACAATCGCACCCAACGCACCAAAGCCCTGCCACGCCAGTGCCGCCGGACTCACCGAATAAACCTCTGAAGTTCCAATCGTAAATCCTGTGCGGTTAAAGACCGCAATCTCTGCCAAATTGAACAAATTGAACAACCACACGCTAAAAATCACATCCACATTTACAAAGTACGTCAACCCCACCAGTGGAAAGGACAGGTTCGACCCGATCCCCGGAAAGATCTTGCCACCCGGAATGCTCAAACGGATATTTGGAATGCTGGGCCAACCCTCAAAAAAGTACGCCGGAATATTCCATGCTATTTTACCCGCCGCAATACCCACACCGATCCAAAACAACTTACTCTGCATAAACTTAGGCAACCGTCTTTCAGACTCCGCCTCATCCATCATAGCCAAGGGTACGTCTACCAATGGAAAGTTCAATCGCTCCTTTTCAACCCACTGTTTGCGAAAAATGGCAATCAAACTGATGCACATGGTCAGCGTAGCCAAAATGAGAGATCCCCACCAGAACAAGGGCATCACCCAAATATGCCACGGAATCTCAGCCCCAGGTGGCAACCCTTCAAAAAACCAAGCCACCTCAGGCCCATCACCTGGCACGGCCCACATGGGAATGTGCTGATGTAAAAACTCTCCCCATCCATTTTCTGTATTCGCAAAATAAAACGGCGACGCAGACACCGAAATCACGTAACCCGTTATGCCGTACGTCGGCACAGACACCGCTGCCAACAACATCATATACACCACACCCAATTCATCACCCGTCAACCCCTTCCGCCGATTCACAAGCTTCATCAACGGATTGAGCACCACCACCAAAAGAATGAACACCGACGCCAAACCCAACGGAAAATAATTGGTCGTCATATGCGTCGAATGCACAACCCATTCTGAATACGGCGCCAACAAATTCACACCCACCACCGCCAAAACCCCAACAATCAAAGCCTTTGGCGTGAGAATACGGCGCTTTTGTTCCGTCGGTTCGATCATTTTGTCTTGCACTATTTCTGCCACCCAAAGCCCTCTCTTAATCCGCTGCAATCTAAAAAACACACGTCGTGCCGAGCCAGCA
>JBLHJX010000020.1:0-35128 GCA_047619225.1 Candidatus Latescibacterota bacterium | reverse complement strand
CACGACAATTATAGAGGAGGATTTTATAAGAACCTGCGTGTTTGAAATTGTTTCTTCTATCCAAATTATTACCATATTTAGTTTTAGGGAAAATATAGAATGACAAGAAAATACGTTTTCATCTTGAGTGCCTTGGTCGGACTGCTGGTCTGTTTCAGCACAGACAGCAGCGCGCAACAAACACTGCGAAACCGCCTGGAAGTCGGTTCGTGGTTTGGCCGTGCGCTGCCCGATGATCCATCTACATCGCCGTTTTCCGAAGTGGTCATGACCCCTACCTTTATGGCCGACGGCACGATTATTGCCAACGATGCGCATGAATTAACCAGCGTTCACGGTACATCCCACGGCCACTGGGTCACCACGGGGCCAAACACGATTCATTCAACATTTATCTGGCTGAGTTTGTCAGCCGAAAAAGCAAACGGGTTTACCGGAATGGTAAAGGTTCGGCTGTTTGGACGTATAGACCCGAGCAATCCCGATAGGATGATTGGAAAGGTGTATCCCGTCCTCTTCCCGGAGGGCACTGATGCCCTCGTCGCCGATGATGCCGACGGCATCCCGCTGGGCGCATTTACCATTGAGCAACTAAGGCGCATCAAAGTTGATCAGGCACAACCAACGGTCACAGGCATTGATCTGAGCAGTGAACCGGCCATGGGCATGTGGTTTGGCCGTGCGGTCGCCGACAATCCCGCAACGTCAACCTTTACCGAGTTATTCGTCGAACCCACATTTCTGGATGATGGAAATGTGATTTTTGATTCGTCTCAGGAAGAGCGCGCCTCGATTTCGGCCAGCCATGGGCAGTGGACCGTTGAGGGCAGCACGGTCAAAAGTACGTTTATCTGGATGGGCATGACGCCAACAGGCACCACGGGATTTACCGGCGCAACCAAAGTAAGATTCACCGGGCAGGTTAATGGCGACCAAATGACAGGGTCTTTTTCACTCGTGCATTTCTCACCAACGGATGATCCACTCGATCCAAATGATGCGGGCGGCACATCAGGTGGCACCTATACCCTCCAATCGCTGCAGCGCCATCGCGTTGGTCCCACAGGCCCACGTAATCTGAGCAATCACCCCGCAGTGGGCACCTGGGTGGGACGCGCCGTACCAGACGATCCAGCACAGTCGCCCTTCCCCGAAGTGTATATGACGCCCACGTTCTTCGCCGATGGCAATATGATCGCCAACGACGCGATTGCCACCAGTCTGCACCATACCGCCCATGGCGATTGGTTCTCCACTGGGACCAATGGCGCAGAAACAACATTCCTGTTCATCCTGGGCACCCCAGAAGCAACCAATGGGTTTGCTGGCGCCTTCAAGATTCGGCTCGTGGGTGAAATCGATCCCAACAACCCGGACGTCATGATCGGGCAGTTGTTTCCCACGCTGTATCCACCCGATGTGAACCCGCTCGATCCAAATGCACAGGGTCAACCGATTATCTCTTTGTCTTACACATTGCGGCGTGTTCCCGTTCAGCAGCACGTGCCCGCATTTCAGCCATCAGCATCCATTCTGGATCGCCAAGCGCATGTCGTTGCAACAGTCACCCAAAACGGCGAACCCGCTGCGGGTCTGGAAGTGGCCTTTGCTCGGTCGATTTCAGGATTGCCTTTAGATTACAAATGGAAAGGCACTACCGATGCCAGCGGCCATGTGAACGTCAAAATTGAAGCCACTCAGTATTCAAGGGCTTCAGGTTATTACAACATCAAGGCAACCAACGCATCGGGCACTGTGGTCTCAACCTGGGGCAGCGTGCCGATCAACGGCGGGGAAGAGGTCAGCGTGATGCTGCCTGTGGGTGGCAAAGCAAACGTAACAAATCAGATTGATCTGGAAGATTTGGGTGTGTTTTCTTTGATCGGGAACTCGCCCAACCCTTTCAACCCTGCCACGCAAATTGCCTACGATTTGAATGAGAGCAGCGAAATCCGGTTGGTTATATTCAACAATCTGGGCCAGGAAGTGCGCGTGCTTGTCAACGAATACCAGACTGCCGGTCAGTATCGGATCTCCTGGGATGGTAAAGACGCGACTGGCCGTGGCGTGGCCAGTGGGCTCTATCTCTACCGGTTGTCGAGTGGCAATGTATCGCAAACGCGGCAGATGCTGTTGCTGAAATAACGCATCCTGGTTTGAAATATTGAAGGGGCTTCGTAGCTTCTCTCCGAAGCCCCTTTTCCTCCCTATTGTCAACGGAAATTAACAGCGATCTCACCCAATCGCTCCGTGCCGCAACCTGCCAACTTTCTCTAAAATGTGCGCAAAAGAAATTAGAAATTCGATTTCTCAGAGAAGTTCTGACAGAGAATGGAGATGAAACTGCAGATGGGAATTTTTCTTGAACAGATGATGAAGTTTTCTATGACCGTTATGGTCTCAAGCATGGAGGCGATTACCAAAACCATGCAGGAGATGCAACAAAAGGCGGAAAGTCCCGATGATGTAGAAGACATCAACGAAACGGATGGCGGGCAACCGTCGTCATTTAGCAACGTGTCCAGACTTGCAATCGTGCCGTTTTTTGAGATGTCGAAGCTCCCGATGACCGTTTTTGCCTCTGTCATCAAGACAATTTCCCAAACCCAACAGGAGATTCGAGCATCGATTGAAACGGACAATGGGGAAAATAGTGAAGAATCGGTTGAAAACTATGATAAAGAAATTGTCTCGTTGGATGCGCAAGAGGTTGCCCTTGAAACCAAGGCCCTCTTTATGGAGGAAGTCGAAGAAGTTTCTAAACGAACTTTATGGCAGATTGGCAGATCTGGTCGAAGCGATTTTGGTGGGAAATGGACAGCTGTTTTCGATTATCATGTGGGAACGGATATCGATGAAATTAACAGTCCAAACATACCTCATCTGATCACTGTGCAGGGCGGGCCAAAGTCTAAAGGTGCGACGGAGAAACTCAATATACACTTTACTCTTGACCGCGACTACCCAACCGGTGAATTGATTTTTAGCTATGATCGGTGGGGGGGCGAGAAAGACCAAGTGTTTGTTGATGATGAATTACTGGCACCCATTAGCGGTGTGGGCAAAGGCAAGTTCAAGCATGTTGCACTCTCACTCAACGATGCCTCAAATGGCGACCATGTCATAACGATTACAACTTCAGGAGAGACAGCGTCTGGGGGACATCGCATTGACTACGTGAAACTCGCAGAAGTTGAGAAACCCGTGGCGCACGGCTGAGAAAACCAACACATTTTTGGGGACATACAGTATGCCAGAAGCAAAAGAACAACCGTCGAGAACGGCGTTGCTCGCGCATCTTCGAGAGACGTATCTGTTTAAAGACCTTGACGAGGATGTTCTGCAAGATTTGTCGAAAGACTTGACGTGGGTCAGTTTAGAACCTGGAGAAAATCTCTTTCACCAAGGGGACCACAGCGATTCGACGTACTTGGTGATCGATGGTCTGTTGAAGGTCGCTATCAATCTAGACGACGGCAGTGAGCTGTTTGTCGGAGAGAACAAACCTGGTCAATTGGTCGGCGAAATGGGCGTTTTCACGGGTCAAAGTCGCACCGCGAGCATTTACGCCCACACCGAGGGCAGCGCAGGGTTGGTGAAAATCCCGGAATCGGGGTTCAATCGTATTGCCTCTACGAATCCACATGCCTTGGCACAGGTGGGCGAGACGATTCGTCAGCGTTTGTTCCGAAACCAACTCGCTGAGATGCTACCCAACTTGTTTGGCGAACTTGATGAGGCAACATTCAACGACATTGAGGCAGAAGCAGAATGGGTTCAGATTTCTCGCGGGGATGTCCTCATTAAACAAGGCGACCCCGGCGACAGCATGTACATCCTCATTCGCGGTCGGCTACAGGCTCGGGTTACCCTTGAGGATGGACACCAGATTGTCGTGGGGGAAATAACCCCTGGAGAGAGTGTTGGTGAAATGGCAATGTTCACAGGCGAAACGCGCACCGCTGACGTTGCCGCTGTTCGTGATACCGCATTGGTGAAATTTTCCAAGGCTGGGTTCGATCGGTTAATGGACAAATATCCCAACGTCATTCGGCAGATTACCAACATCGTAATCGGTCGGCTACGGCGCGCGCAGTTCTCGAAAGCTCGGCCACAGAATGTGACCAACATTGCCATTGTCCCCATTAACCCAGATGTCCCATTGACACAGTTTACCGAACGCTTTGTTGCCGCACTCAACACGCTCGATTCAACGATACATCTCAGCAGTCGGCGCGTTGATACCATTCTCGGTGTTCGGGACATCGCCCAATCAGACGCCGGTAATCCGTTGAATATCAAACTCGCCGCTTGGCTCGATCAACATGAAGCAGCGCATCGTTTCGTGGTCTATCAAGTGGATGGAGAAATTTCGGCTTGGACGCAACGCGCCATTCGACAAGCGGATCGCATCGTGTATGTTGGACAAGCCACCGATGACCCCACCTTGACCCTATTTGAAGCCCACGTCAACAAAATTGCCACAGTTCGCACGGATCTTGTCTTGCTTTATCCAGATGGTGAGCAACAACCCAAAGGAACGATCAAGTGGCTCAACGCTCGGAAAATCGCCAAGCACTACCATGTCCGTTGGAATTTGGACGGCGACTTCGAGCGACTGGCACGGTTCATTGCGGGCAAGGCAGTTGGCTTATGCCTTGGTGGTGGTGGTGCACGCGGATTTGCTCACTTTGGCGTGATTAAGACATTGCAAGAGGCCGGGATGCCAATTGACATTATTGGCGGAAACAGTATTGGCGCTTACGTCTCAAGTATATACGCCACCGGGTACGCAAAGGGATGGGACGTCAAAACCATGATTAATGCCACACGCAAGGTTTTTTCTCGTTGGCACTATCACCTCACGCCGCCGATCACGTCGATGTTTTCCGATGGCATTCTCGTTCATGATATCAAAGAATGTGTGGGGGGCGATATACAGATCGAAGACCTTTGGATTCCATTTTTCTGCGTGTCGAGCAATTTGACCCGGGCAGAAGTTAAGACCCATAGCACAGGCCCCTTATGGAAGGCCGTGCGCGTCAGTGGCGGGCTTCCGGCAGTTGTGCCGCCCGTTGTTTTCGACGGCGACTTGCACGTAGACGGTGCCCTTCTCAACAACCTCCCCATCGATGTGATGAGCCAGATGTGTGATGGGGGCATCGTGATTGCGATTGATGTCAGCCCAATTGTCGACATGGGTGAGAACAAAACATATGGAGATACCTTGTCTGGCTGGGATATGATTATGAGCAAAATGAATCCTTTCGCAAAGCAGATCAGGATGCCCTCCCTACCGACAATTATGCAAAGGTCGGCAGAGATTGGTGCCGTTTTGCAACTCAAAGGCATCGTAGAAAAACTCACCGATGTGTACATTTCTATGCCTGTTGAGCATTTTGATATACTTGGGTTTAAAGAGGCTGAGAATATTGTTCAGGTGGGGTATAACGAAGCACAAAGAAGGATTGTTCCGTGGCTGAAGGAGAGAGAGAAAAATCTAAAGAAAACATAAGCTATCACGTTGTGGACATGATCGGTTAACCACTGACATGTATTGTTTGTAGTACGTCGGTTTTGATGTTACGGCATCAAGAAGTGTTATAAAGAAAGCCTTCACTTGTTTTATGAGTGAAGGCTTTCTTTATGTCACAGTGGTTTTTTACAAAAAGCAAAATACGCATAAAATACATCTTCTAATTTTTTCGTGTTTGTTTCGTTTATTGTATGATTATTTTTGATTCTCGCTCAGTGGCCTTTTCTTCAGCCAATGCCATTAGTTTTTTTCCGACGCCTTGTTTTCGAAATGCTTCTTCAACGAATAACTCTTCGACCCAACTTACGGTGCCATTTGCGTAAAAAGTGAGATGATGAAATACGAGGATATATCCGATTAATGTAGATTCATGTTCTGCTACGATAAGATCTACATTTTCGTCATTCAGCAATTTATATTGGTTTAAACCTCTGCCTGTTTTGGATCACGGACGAAGACGACTGTGAGTATAAGCGCAATGATGGTGATGAGAAGGACGATGCCAAAGGGTGAGGCGACGTGCCATTCGTAAAGATAACCCCCTGCGTAGGAGGCCAGGGCCAGCGGGAGGATGGTGAGGAAACCCACACCTGGCCCACCGGTTCCGCCTGAAGCCGCGCCGATTCGCACGCTGCCTCTGCCAATGGCGGCCATGACGCGACCGCGAATGTTGCGAGGAATGGTGTCGGCGAGTAGGGCACCGCAAGCGGGGCTGAAGAAGGCCATTGCAATGGCAATGACGCAACGGATGAGCATCACGTAGGCGAGTGTATCGGCTAAGATGAATAGAGGAATGAATGCCCCGCACAAAAGTAGGGATGCGAAGATAAAGGGCGTTCTGCCGTATCGGTCGGAAAGAAAACCTGCGGGAATACGCACGAGATTTCCAAGGGCTGCTTCGACGAGCAATACAAACCCCCACTGTGCAGAGGATAAGCCGATGTGGTTTTTGGCATAGACCACCCAGAAGGGGCTGGAAATACCGTTGGCGACAAAACCCAAGATAACAATGGCAGTCAAAGCTTTTAATGTTCGAGGGAATTTGCCTAGCATAGCGGGGATACCGGTATAAGCTTGTCTAAAATTTTGAGATAGGTGATGCAATTTGATATCTTCTGTTTTTGAGTCTGTTGTCTCTTTGATAAAGAATAGATTAATGGTTGCGCCAAGCGCATAGGCAATGGCCATGATCGCATACAAGATACGCACGCCGGTGTCGACGCCGTAATGATCGAGTAAGAGGCCTGCTAAGTAGGGTGCAAAGATTGCGAGGGTACCTGAAAAGGTCATCATGGTGGCCATACCACGTCCTCGATTCTCTGGGGGAAGTGAATCGGCAATAATGGCTGAGGAGGCGGGGTTTTGGAGAACGGAAAAACCTTGAACCAATCGGGCAAGTGCGATCCAGTGCCAGCTTTGGGCAAAGACGTAGAGCAAGATGGTGATGCTGGAAAAATAACCTGTAAAGGCGATGAGTTTGGCACGGCTTGTGTGGTCGGCGAGATATCCGGCAATGGGGAAAACGAGGAGGCCACCTAACGGCCCAAGGGCAAAGATGATGCCGATATCGGTGGGTTGCCCACCCAGCGAAAGGATGAACAAGGGTGTGAAAGGGAAAGCCATGCTTCGGCTGAACATGCCCAACGCACCTGAGATTGAGAGAACGAGGATGTTGCCGCGCATGAAGCCGAAAGTTTTAGAAGCGGGTGGCATTTAGGGTCGCATGTTTGAATTTGGAATAATAGGGATCGTTTCAGAAACGAACGGATGTTTTTATATGATAGGGCAGAAACAGTTTCAAGTCATGATTTAATTGTATATATAAAAGGAAGACCTCGTCAGATAGCCTGGCGAGGTCTTTTGTTGTGTTAGACCAAAAAATTCGTTTGGCCCTTGAACCTCTCTTTGAGAGGGCACAAACATCTGTGTGGAGACTCAAATGACTCCGTTGCCGTTATGGCGTTTACGAATAGGTCATTTGAGGTGTTTGCGCAAAAAGTCAAAGGTGCCTTGGCCGTTGATGGTGTGTGGGCCATTGAAGTATTCGATTTCTGTTTTGTCTTCCAGCCCGAGCAGAGCATAGTGGCGATAGGTTTTGGCGTATTCGTAGGCGACCCATTCGTCAGGGGCCACGCCGTCGTGGTGGCCGCGCTCGACCATGAAGGGGCGTGGGCAAATGAGCCAACTCATTTCGGCGTAGTTGAAGGTGTTGCCGAGGTTGAATTCGAACATTTCGTATTCTTTTGAAAAGATGTAGCTGTGTTTGTGGCGCGTTGATGCGTTTTTCCAAATCCATTCGTTGAAATCTGCCGAGCAGATGGAGAGGCAATATTGGTCTAAGAGCGCAGGAACGCGCATAGCGGTTTTGCCACCGTAACTGATGCCGTAAAAACCGATGCGGTCTGGATCGACATAGGGGAGCGATGAGAGCCACGCAAGGGTTTGCTCGTGTTGGCGCACGATGAAGGAGAAGAGGGAAAGCTTTAAGGGATTGGCTTTGCGCTGGAGGACACGAAAGTCGTCTTCGCCGATGTAGGGATTTTGTGGGGCATAGGTGATGAACCCTTCTTTGGCCAGGTCGTAGGCATAGTTGCGATAGGGATGGCGTGGGCCGTCGGGGTTGACGATGGATTGAGATCGGCCTTCTAAACCATGTTGGCAGACGACAACGGGACGTTTGGTTCCTTTGCGAATGCGTTTGGGAATGAGCAAGATGCCATAGGCGAAGACGTCGGCATAGACGTCGAGCACGACTTCATAGGCGGTGAGTTTGGGTTCGTCATAGAGCAGTCGGGTGCGTGCATTGGGTGGTAGTTCTATGGGGGGTAAGGGGCCGATGACATTCCAGAGACGGTCGCGGTAGGTTTGCACCATTTGAGGATGGGTGGCGAGATCCAGTTCACCCGCGTCGGCCCAATATTCGGCGCGGCGAAATTCGGCTTCGCGTAGGGCGTCTTGTGTATGGTCGACGAGTTGGTCAAATTGGCGTTTGAAGCGGATGTTGGGTGAAACACCCTCACGGACGAAGGTAGGAGATTCTGTTGTAGATGTGCTTTGGAACGATGTATTGAGGTTATACAGGAGTGCATCTAACGTTTGGTCTGTGCCAGGGTGACCGCTGGGGCTGCGGGTTAAGAAGAGTGTGTTGGATGCATTTTCAATGAGATCACAAGCACGGTCGAATTCGGCTTGGACGTCTTTGGAGGATGGTGTGGTGAGACAGCCTGGAGCGGCTGCGCTTTTGATGTTTTCAGGTTGGGGTGGGCCATCTATTTTGGGATGGTTGGCAATTTCGATGATGAGTTTGCGTGGGGCAATGAGGGTGGCAATTTCGGCATCGCCAAATTCTTTGAGCAATCCAAAGAGGTTTCGATAGATGGGTTCGTTATAGAGGTTTTCGCGAGGTTGAAAGTAGCCTGAGACAGCGGTGGCTTGAATGCGGGTGTCAATGGCGGCGGTATAAAAGGCGAGTAGGCCGCCTTCGCCATGGCCAAAGAGACCGGTTGGGATTTTGTCTTGGGCGAATGTGTCGATGGCGGCTTGGATTTTTTGGATTTCATAACCGATGATGTGTCGGCCCAGTTCATATGCGGCGCGATAGATGAATTCGCGGTGGGGTTGATTGGTCATGGTGATGTCGGGGTGACCGGAGTGGGTGCAGTTGCGGTCTATGAGGAGGGGGATGAGAACGCGACATCCATTTTCAGCAAGGCGACGTGCCACTTGTGCAGATTCGGGCAGGTCGGAGTCGAGGCCTGCGAATTGTTCGGGGGAGATGTCGCAGTCAGGTAGGGCAATGATGTTGGCAACGGGTGGTTCATTGGGTACGAGGAGAAGTCCTTCGCCTTCTACGCCTTTGAGTACGGGCCAGCGTACTTCAAAGATGCGGTAACCTTGCGCGGTGGCAACTTCGGTTGGGCCGGTGAGAGGTGCGATTATTTGGATGGCACCGTTTTCACGTTCATCCATGAGGCCGAGCATTTCTGAGAGGTGTTCTCGGCGTGTGTCTTGGGACGTGTTTGTGTCTCGGTTCTGCCGAGCGGTTTCTGTTTCACGGGTGAGATACCGGCTGATGCTTGCAACCATTTCAGCAGCGAAGTCGCCTTCTTGGGTGAGGCGTTTTGTGCTTGGCAATGTTTTACGGGGCATATTGGATTTTCCTATAAAAAAGTGTTATATACAGCAACTTTAGCAACATGATAGGCCGAGTGCGGTATTTTTAATTTTGTCTCTTGGGTTGGTAGCTAAGAGTGCTATGATCTGATGTAGATTTCCCCTTTGGCAAGCACTGAGGAATTTTTTTTGGAGATGCCAATCATATATATGGTTGAACATATCAAACCTTCGTGATTAGAAATGTATTTGATATTGATCGATATCTATTCATATGGCCATGCCAATGATGTTGATGAAGCCATATATTTTGTGGCGAATGAGGTTGCGCAGAGCAATGGTGAGATAGTTTTTGAGCACTACGTTTTAATCTTTGCTATAAGATGTGCATACGCTTTACTACGGTGCTTTGAGATCGAGAAGATAGTAATGATTTCTGAAGTGATAACCAAAAGCTTATTTTGGTATGTCAATGAATTTAGGCTCTATATTTTGATAGAAAAACAAACACAGAAAAAGCCCGCGTTGTGCGGGATTTTTCTGTGTTTTCTGGATTAGATAGTGTATTAGGCGACGAGATCGATTTGTTGGACGGTGCCGACGGAGCCATTTTCATTTAAGAAGACGCCGGATTTGCGCACAATGCCTTGCAGTTGGTTGTTTTCGTCTTTCATCTGAAAGGGCGTGTCGGTGTGGCCCAGATAGATTGCTCCGACACCGCGTTGGCCGAGTGCGACGAGTTGGTCATTGCCGTTGGCATCTTTGGAGAATATGCGGAGGCCTTCGTATACGGAATCGCCTTCGTCAATGAAGCCATTGCCGTCGTCGTCGTAGGCGGCCAATTCGGAAAAGCCGTTGCCTGTGCGGGCGCCAAAGAGTTCGTTTCCGTCATTGATGGTGCCGTCGCCATTTTTGTCTAAGGCCAAGAAACCACTGCCGGGTTTGACAAAGTTGATTTGATCGGCACTGCCGTCCATGTCAATGTCAAATGCAAATTTGCGGTCGGTGAGTTCGGCTGCGGTGCCTTCGAAGTTGATGACGAGTGGGTCTTTGACGGTTTCTTCCAGGGTTACGTCTAAGGACATTTTACGCGAGAATTCACGACTCATAGATAAGGAGACGTCAATAGAAATTTCTTTGCCATCGGCTGTTTTGACCACGCCTTGTGCTTCAAAGGATGTGGATTCGGCTTCGTAGTAGGATTCTTCAAATTGGTACCGCACTTCGCGGATTCGTATAGGAGGGGGTGCTTCTGCGGCGGCTTGTAATTCGGCTTCTGCGTTGGCTTTTATGTCGGCATTTTGTTGGGCCACAACGGGGAGATTATCGAGCGTGGGTGTTTGGTAGGCTTCTTTGAGTGCTTTGTCGGGTTCGACCAGTTTGATTTTTTTGCCGCTCATGCGTTCAACGGCTGCTATGATCATTTCTACTTTGGCTTTGTCTTCTGCGCTGACTTCAAATGATTGGGCGTCAATACCTTCGGTAGGTTCTGCGTTGCTGATGACAGAATTGCGTCTGCCTTCAATGGTTTGCGTCGCGCGTTGCATCATGGTGGCCATACCTTCGAAGCGGTCGGGCACGCCTACCAAATTGGGGTTCAACACCCGCTCAGACATCATTGTGGGTCGATCTGTATCCTTTGCTGCGCGTGTGGTGGTGCGACTGGGTGTGTCTTCTGCGATCTGACGAATGCGTTCGGTAATGGTTTCTTTGCGTGAATATTTTTGAACTTCAAAATGGTGTGATGCAAACTGGATATTCGAACTTGAAATGCGCATAAAAAAATCCCTTTCTTACATGTGTCTCAAAAGGTTGAGTCAGATGTAATGCGCCTTAAAGACGCGAGCCCCGTCGGAAAAATTCACCAGCACCCCACGCGCTGGTTAAAGTGGCGTTTGCTTGCCCCACGCAAGTTTTGGCACACTTTAAAGAAAAGGGTAAACGACCCCATATTCTTCATGATCGGCAGATTTATGAGTTTCTCCATAAAAAAAATCAGTTAACACAGAAGTGCTAACTGATGAAAAGGTCTATTTGGATATTTGAAAAATCTAACGAGTACTGGCATGAAGAATTGTCATACCTATAACTTCTTCACCTTCGTATCGGACAATAACATCATCTTCCATTAACTCGCTATCGGTTGCGTGACTGGGCTTTTTGAAATTGACGTAGAGAACATCTGCTTCAGCATCATAAGAAGACCATAAATATTGCCCAGGAGCTTTCTGAATAACAGGAATTAATTTCAAGTAATCTTCGACGCTTCCTATGGCCATAACTGTTTTCTCCGATTAAGATACTATTTGGTTACAGAGATCTTGTGCTTGTTTTTAAACTTCTAAAATTGTTTGGGCGGCTTCGCTTAGTCGATTGCGTGTTTCTGGTCGAATGTAGTCTTTTTGCAATAGTTGTTGTTTTTGATCTCGGCGGCAATAATAGCCATGTAGGCCATAACGAGGTTCGCTGGTGCTGTTGCGGGTGCCGCCGTGCCAGGTGTGTGCATTGAATATGACCACAGTGCCCGCTTTTTCTGTTAATATTAACTCATTGGGAACGGGTGCTTTGGAATCTTCTAAAGCATCGCGGGGGTGTTGGCGGCTGATGTGTGAACCCGGTACTACACGAGTGGCACCGTTTTCTGGGGTGAAGTCGCTTAATAACCAGACGGAGTTGCACACAAAATAATCACCCGGTTCAACGGCAGTGGCCCAGTCGGCGTGTATGCCTTGTAAACCTTGCCCAGGCAAGGCTGCACGGCCATTGAGGGATGATATTTTGAAATTGGACCCCAAAACGTGTTTCATTGCTGCCAGCACACGGGGATGGGTAAAGCAGATTTCAAACATCTTGCCTTTGTTTACCAAATCGGCCAAGCGATGTGTGCCTTCTTCTTGGTGTACTTCTTTGCCTGCATCTTCTCCTTCTTGTTCAACCAATTCGTCATATCGGGTGCGCAATGCCGCAACATGGTCTGGTGAGAGTATGTTGTGAAGGGGCAAATAGCCATTTTTGTCTAAAAAGGCCTTTTCATCTTCTGTTAAGGTGTCGTCACGCACACCTAATTCAAAAAGTGCTTCTTCCATTTCCATAGTATAAATTCCTGTTTTTATTTGATATAGACAATTTGTCTATCTTGAGTGATCCGTATTCAGAAAAATCTATCGCTGATTTGTGCTGATAACGGGTTGTTAAGGCTTATGGTACGACAATAAGAGTACGAAATCTACCACAGAATGGATCATTTTGACCATTTTGCGTTTAAATAAAAAAAATGTGACCGTCATCAACATCGTTAAACACAGGCTTTACATATAATTACGAAAATGCTATGTTAAAGAAGTACGTGTGGTATGGTTCGTGCTTATATTTATAATGGGTATAAAAAAGGAAAGAAGGAAGATGAGAAAAACTCTTTTCGGATCTTCCGGGATTTTGGCGGGCTATTTCATGATGATGGACAATGGACGGTTGACGATGGCAAAAAACGCCTCAATCTATCGTCCATCGTCCATCGTCAACCGTCTATCGTCTATTTTTTAAGATTTTGGGAGATTTGGGGTACTTGATGTTTCGGAGGCCCTGTTTGTCGAATTTATATGATCAAAAGCGCACTTAAAAACAGTCGTATTCTGCTGGTGGACGACGAAGATATCCTGGTTGAGGGTCTTGCTGAGTTTTTGCAAGACCAAGGGACAGTGGTGGATACGGCAAATGACGGGCAAGAAGCAATGGCATTGCTTCAAGAGCATGTCTACGATCTTTTGGTGACAGATATTCGGATGCCGGGTATGTCGGGCATGGAGCTTCTACGCCACGTTCAGGAAAACCATGCGGGTGTGGCGGTGATTCTTATGACGGGTTATGCCTCGACCGAGTCTGCCATTGAAGCGCTTCGGTTGGGTGTTTATGATTATATCGAAAAGCCGTTTGAAATGTTGGAACTGTTGCAGGCAATTGTCAATGCACTTGAATGGACCGAGCTTAAACGCCAAAATGCCAAATTGATTGAAGAACAGCAAGCGCATCAGCGCAGCCTCGAACGGGTGATTACGTCGGGTAAAGAAGATATGGCAGCACTGGAAAACAAGGTGTTGCATCATGAAAAGCACTATCGCAGCTTGATTGATCAGCTTGAGATTTTACATGAAGCGGTAGATGCCATTCGAGATCAGGCCGATGCATGTCGCAAACAAGGTAAAGGTTATCCGGGGCCTGTGAACCGTTTGGTTCGCACGTGTATGCGAGAGAGCCAAAATATTAGCAAATGTTTAGAAGACTTTGAGGCCAATTTTCAGGCAGAAACCGCGAGGCGACCCCGATCTCAGCACTTGGATGTAAAACCGGTTTATGTGCCCGAACCCGATGTTTTAGAGGCGGTTGATATTGAAGCAATCTATGCACACTTATATACCTATATCGAGGGTTTTATGAGTGCCCAACAGACCACGGAGCGTTTGGAGGTTCAACCGGCATTTGAGCTGGTGCATCATATTGTGAGCACCTCTGGTGCGACGGATGAACTGTATCGCTGGGCTCTTCAAACACCTGAGAATGGTGAAGATTATGGTTTTTCGGCAAGCGTTGTTTTGCACTCGGTCAATGTGTGTATTTATGCGCTTAAAATTGGTGAAGGGTTTCGATATACACAAGATCAATTGATTGAATTGGGTGTGTCTGCACTGCTTCACGATGTTGGGATGGCCTATTTGCCACCCGACTTTTTTACCAAAGGCGAGTTAGATACAAAAGATCGTGAACTGTTGCACCATCACCCCAAACGTGCGCAGTCTGTGTTAAAATCTTTGGGCATTGGATACAGTTGGCTGGCTGATGTGGTGTATCAAGAACACGAACGCGAAGATGGATCGGGCTACCCAGAAGGTCTTGCGGGTGATGACATTCTTCCCTATGCCAAAATTATTGGTTTGGCCGATAACTATGCAGGGCTCACACGCGCCCGTCCCGAACGCCCAGGATATTTGCCTTTTCAGGCCGTGCAGGAAATTACGCGCAACAATCGGACTAAGTTTTCACCACCTTTGCTGCGTGTTTTGATCAACAAATTATCCACGTTTCCCCTTGGTAGTTTGGTGCGTCTCAATTCGGGTGCAGTTGGAAAAGTGGTCGAATCTCATGAGACATATCCTTTGCGGCCAACGGTTCAAATTGTCTATGACCCACAGGGCAATACAGTGCACGACAAACGCATCATTTCTTTGCGAGAACAACCCGTGCTTCATGTAACAGATGTGGTTTACCAACGGGGATCGGTCCTATGAACGCGCGCAAACTTACCATACGTCAAGCACACGAATTGCTTATTAAGAATGAAAAGGAGAGCTTGGGCTTAGATATTCGCATTGCCGAATCGCACAACGCACCCGGTGGGGGTGAGATGATCACTTATAACTCTCACTTGACGCCAAGCGCATTGCAATTCGTTGCCCGGCGCAAACGCAGTTTGGATGCGTCTATTTCGGTGATTGTTTACGACAGCGGGGATGATGAAAAGTTTAAATCGTTTCGGGAAAGGGGATCGTTGCCACCCGAGATTGTAAATGATACCGAACGCCAAAATGACGAACAACGCGCACGTATCACCACGCAACGGGTCACGCGCGCTGCCAGACGCGTGTCGAAACATGCCAAACAGGTTCATAGTGTGCTTGCGGGGGCGCAACTCAAATCGGCAGATTTGACGCGGCCTGAGATTAAACAAGCGTTGTCTGTGTTTGGCGCTGCACTCAAGCGGTTTCGGAAAAACACAGAGAATGCCATTGAGGAATATATTGAACATGGCAACACGTTGATTATGGATCTTATTACCCATCATGAGATTGATGTGGTGAGCCTCAAGCACGCACTGAAAGTTGCGTGTTTTGCCACAGAGCTGGTGGCTATGATGGGGGAGGATGAATATTTTTCGAAGATGTCATCAGAACAGATTTTTGAACACCTTGGAGAAAAACCCGACGCGCCGCTTACTGATAAGGTTTTAAAGGCGAAAAAGCAGACCTTGTTTAAGCGAGAGTTGGTTGAAATTTTTTTGGGTGGTTTTATGCATGATGCGGGGCTTTGGCAATCGGGTCTTCAAGATGGGCACGAAATTAGAGGGGCGATGATTGTGGCACAAACGCCACAGATTGAAACCGTGTCAAAAACGCTCATTGATTTGGTGCTTTTTCATTCAGACATTAAAGAGTTGGCCGCCAATGAAGGGGTGTTACGCGTTTTTGGATTGTCTGATGAGGGGGACGTGGTTGCTTTTCAGCGCGAATTTTTCAAGACACGTGACGATGTGCAAGTGGATGAAAAATTCGAGAAGAAGAATTTTTCGTACAAAATTTTCACCGAGACAGATTTGCGTAAGATTATTCCTGTGGCCATTGCGGAGGTGTTTATTACACGCACCCAAGCGCGCAAACCCATGACGCGATATGATGTGATTACTGGGTTGGCGAGGTGGAGTGAAGGTGGGCTTTATCAGACGTTTATGGTTGCATTGTGCAATATGCAAAGCGATGTGATTGCGCCTGCACGTGCTATGGTTGAGCTTGGTGGCAGTATCAGTATCAACCGAGGAGACCAGCCGAGGTGGTTTGACAGCACGGGTTCACAAGCTGTGAGTGTGGGGCACGATGACAGCCGCCACGCACCGCATTTGATTGTTATTTTTTCCCGCGAAGAAGATGGCAGCCAAAAAATATTGAGCTATTTGGCACCCAAAGATTCACGCTTGTGGGATCGGGCCGATTCTGATTGTCGGATGTATATTCCGGGTGGCCGGTTCCGTTCGTTGTCTTATAAGGTGGTGGCCATTTTGCGCCAAGATATTTATGAAAAGCACTTCAAAGCTTATGAAGATGAAGTGCAACAGCGTATTCAGGCGGCGATTATTTTTTAATTTATGCCCGAACTTCTGCAATGGCCGAGAGTTCTACGGATGCGCCCAATGGCAGTTCTTTGACGCCAATGGCCAAGCGTGCGTGACTGCCTGCTTCGCCCATGACTTGGCTGAATAAATCTGATGCGCCGTTGATAACTTTGGGTTGGTCGGTAAAGCCGTCGGCAGAGCACACAAAACCTTCTACGCGTACCAATTGTGCGATGGCATCTAAGGATCCGGCTTCTGCGTGTAAGATGCTTAAGACGTTGAGGGCGCAGATTTTTGCGGCTTCATACCCGTCTTCTATGCTTAAGTCATCTCCAACCCGCCCGATGTATTTCAGTTCTCCCGCGACCAGTGGCAATTGCCCGGCAACAAAGATCAAATTGCCGGTTCGTTTTGCGCGTACATAAGCGCCAGCAGGTTGTGGTGGTGTGGGCAGTGCGAGACCCAGTTCTTTAAGTTTGTCTTCAATAAACATTTTTTATCCATCTCCCATTTAGATTCTTATTCTAAGCCTGCTGTAAGTTTTGCAATTTCTTCTTGAACACGTGAGATTGCCCCATCCAAAGCGACGTCGGAGCGGTCTGCTTCGTGGCGCAGTTTCATTTCAATTTGTCCGTTGGCCAAACCACGTGCGCCCACGGTTAGACGAAGGGGTATGCCAATGAGGTCAGCGTCGTTAAACTTGACGCCGGGGCGTTCGTCGCGGTCGTCTAAGAGAACGTCTATTCCTAAGGCTTGCAATTCGCCGTAAAGCTTTTCGGCGGCTTCTAATTCACCGGCGGGTTGTTTGCCTGTGAGGACGACAATTTCAACTTGGAAGGGGGCAACGGAGATGGGCCAGATGATGCCGTTGTCGTCGTGGTGTTCCTCAATGATGCAGGCAAGCAGACGCCCTACGCCAATACCGTAACACCCCATGATAAGGGCCTGTGCTTTGCCGTTTTCGTCTAATACATTTGCATTCATGCTTTGGCTGTATTTGGAGCCTAATTTGAATATGTTGCCTACTTCAATGCCGCGTGTGCTGCCAAGGGCGGTTGCACAATTGGGACACGCCATGCCTTCTGAAACAGCGACGAGGTCGGTGATGATGTCGGCTTCAAAGTCGCGTCCTGCATTGACGTTGAGGTTGTGGTAGCCGTCTTTGTTGGCGCCCGACACAAAGTTTGTGCCTTGGGAGATGGCGTCGTCGATTACGATGGTGGCGTTTTGCACGCCAATGGGTGATGCATAACCGGGTTCGGCTCCTGCAGCACGAATTTCATCGTCGGTGGCAGGACGCAGTTCTTGTGATTTGATTGCGTTGCCGAGTTTGGTTTCGTTGAGTTCGTGATCGCCGCGCACCACAGCAAAGATGAATTTTTCTTTGCCGTCGATGAGGGCCATAAAGAATACGGCTTTTGCGGTTTGGGTTGCGGGTACATTTAAGAAGGTGGCCACTTCTTCAATGGTTTTGCAGTTGGGTGTGGCCACTTCTTCAATGGCTTTTGCTTCTTCGGCTTTGATGGTTTCGCGCGTGTAGGTGGCCACTTGGCGGTTTGCGCGGTAGTCACAGTTGTCGCAAATGAGGAGGGTGTCTTCACCGCCGTCATTTAGATACATAAATTCGTGGGCTTCGGTGCCGCCCATCATGCCGGTGTCGCTTTCGACGGCGATGGTTGAACTTCCTAAACCCGTGCGTTTGAAGGCGCGTTCGTAGGCTTCATACATTTTGGGATAATAGGCGTCTAAGCTTTCTTGATCGACGTGAAAACTGTAACCGTCTTTCATTGTGAATTCGCGTACGCGAATGAGGCCGGCTCGGCTGCGGGGTTCGTCGCGGAATTTGGTTTGGATTTGGTAGACACTTAGGGGCAGTTGTTTGTAGCTTTGGATGAGGTTGCGCGCGAGGTCGGTGACGGCTTCTTCGTGGGTCATGGCCAGACACATGTCGCGGTCGCCTCGGTCTTTCATGCGCATCATTTCAGAACCGACGTCATTCCAACGTCCGGTTTCTTGCCAGATTTCTGCAGGTTGCACAACGGGCATGGAAATTTCATAACAATTGGCGCGTTCCATTTCTTCGCGGAGAATGTTTTCGATTTTTTGTTTGACACGCAAACCAAGAGGCAAGAAGCTGAAGATGCCTGCGGCTAAGGGGCGAATCAGTCCGGCACGTAATGCCCATCGGTGACTTATCGCTTCTGCGTCGGAAGGTACTTCTCTAAGGGTTTGTGTCATGAGTTGCGAGTATTTCATTTGTTGCCTTTCTATTTCATCTCTTTGATAGGAATTTCGATGGCCGATGCAAATTGATTGTCGTGATACAACCGTGTGACAGAAGGTTCAAAATATGGGAACGCGTAGGTTGTGTCATAGTTGCTGATGTCTAAGAGCAGGTGATGGTCTGTTGCAACCAGATAGCCGATGGTTCGCATTTCGATGTTTATGGTGAGGTGCTGACCTGGTTGTGCGGTGCGTGTGCCAAATTGGCCGCGGGTGATTAATGTGCGCTTGCCGTTGGGTGAGGCGTCGTATAAATCGACGATCACTTGTATCTGTGGACGATTCGGCATCACAAAAAGTTTCGCGACGGGTGATCCGACGATTTCTGTTGGGGATGCTAAGGGGGCACTTGCAAAGCTGATGGTTTCTTTTGCCAAGGCTTCGGGTACGCCTGCCATATCGTCGTTTAGGGCGTCTTTGAGTCCGTAATTGGGATTGAGTGGACGGTTTGTGATGTTTGAGTGCGTGCTGGGTTTGTTGGGTTCTGTGTTCGTTAGGGAGCGAATGGGTTGGGGGCGTAAGATTGCAAATGTAGTATTGGGGTCTTCGGGTACGTCTTGTTCGGGAGTTTGGGCGCTTAGGTAGAGGGTTTTCGTTTTGAAATCGGCGGGTGGGATTGCGGTGACGGCGATGTGATTCCAGCCGGGGCGTTGTGCATAGGTAATGGCGGGTTCGTCCATGAGGCCTGTGTTTTTGTCTTTGAGCCAGTGGTCTAACCAGCGGTCTGTTAGGTCTTTTCGCACGCTTTGAGCAGATGCGCTGTCTAAACCGTCGTGTCCGCCACCGCCGAGGTGAAGCATTTTGGGGGCGGTGATTTTGTCGAAGAGGGTGGCGACTTCATTGGGTGGCATGCCGATGTCGTGCCAGCCGTGGACGATGAAGATGGGGCATTTTATGCGGTTGGCGAAGAGCATGGGCGATGTGGGTTTGACCCATTCTTGGATGCGGAACCAATCGCCGTCTAAGGCCCATTGACGGGCCATGTCTTGTAGGCCTGCGGTGAGGATGCGGCGGCGCATGGTGCGGGTAAAGAACCATTTGGCGAGGCAGCCGTTGTGGACGGCAAATTCATCGTATTGGGTGAAGATGTTTTCGGCGACGACGGTGGCGACTTGTGGGTGATGTGCGGCGGCCATGTAGGCGTGCCAGCCGCCTTGGGAGCTGCCGACGACGGCCAATTTGTTTGGGTGGATGGGGTGTTCACGTAGGGTCCAGGAGATGACGTCTTGGAGGTCGAAGAGTTCTCGGGGGCCCATGTGGAAGACGAGGCCTTCGGAGTTGCCTTGGCCACGGACGCTAAAGGAGATGGTGAGGTAGCCTTGTTCGGCATATTGTTGGGCACGGGCAAAGTAGGAGGTTTTGTTGCCGGTGTCGCCGTGGCCGTGGGCGAATAGGATGGCGGGCCATCCGTTTTTGGGGGGATCACCATCGGGGGTGAATGTGGAGGCGTCTAAACGGACGCCGTCGTTCATTGTGATCCAGTGTTCTGTTTGGGTAATGGACATGCTGATTCCTTTTTTCTTTGTTTGCCTCCGGCGGCCCCTTTTCTTTAAACGACCAAAGAAAAGGGGGAAAAGAAAGTCGCCGCTGCGCGGGGCTTTATGATGTTCAGCGTTTATTATGGGCTTAGACCACCCTCACCAGCCCGTGCAGTTCCCACACCCCACCTCGTGTTCCACACGCCACCCTTCCGACCCATTACCACCCACCAACTGCACAACGGCCCACACCACCAGCGGGTCGTATTCAAGTTTTTGCTTTGTGCCAAATACACTTTTCTTTTACAAGAAGTACTTCTCCTTTACGACCATTTCTTCATATTCCTTCCGCGCTGCTTTTACTTCATCTACTGTTGATACTTCCGCTATTGGTACATCCCACCACGATTCATATCCGGGTACGCGTACTTCGCGATCGACATCGATGGCGATGACGGTTGTGCGATCATAGGTTTTGGCTTCGTCCAAGGCTTTGAGCAGGCCTTCTTTGCCTTCGGGGCGCAAGACAATTGCACCTAAGCTTTCGGCATTGGCTGCCAGGTCTGTTGGGATGTTGCTGCCGTCCAATTGACCTGTTTGTGCATTGCGCATGCGGTATTTGGTGCCGTATTCGTGGGCGCCCACAGCGTTTGATAAACTACCGATGCTGGCAAAGCCGTGGTTGTTTAAGAGCATGATGGTGAGTTTAAGACCTTCTTGAACGGATGTGGCAATTTCTTGTGCCATCATGAGATAGGAGCCGTCGCCGACCATGACGTAGACTTCGCGGTTGGGGTCGGCCATTTTGATGCCGAGGCCGCCTGCGATTTCATAACCCATGCAGGAGTTTCCATATTCCATGTGGTAGCCTTTGGGATCACGGGTGCGCCAGAGTTTGTGCAAATCTCCGGGCATACTGCCTGCGGCGCAGATCATAACGTCTTTGGGATCGGAGAAGGAATTGACAGCACCGATGACTTCGCCTTGGCTTAAGATAGGGCGATGGCCCAAGTTGTAAATGCGGTCGACTTCGGTTTCCCATTCGTTTTTAAATGTGGCGACGCGTTGGATGACGTCGTCAGAGACGCGATAGCCTTGCACGGCTTCGGTGAGTTCTTCAAGTATGGCACGGGCGTCTCCCACGACGGGGAGGGCGCTTTGTTTGGCGGCGTCAAATTCGGCTACGTTGATGGCAATGAATTTGACATTGGGGTTTTGAAAGGCGGTTTTGGATGCGGTGGTAAAGTCACTTAGGCGCGTGCCAATGGTAATGACCAGGTCGGCTTCACGGGCAATGATGTTTGCCCCGGGTGTGCCTGTGGCGCCCATTGCGCCAAGGTTGTTGGGGTGGTCAAAGTTGAGGGCGCCTTTGCCTGCTTGTGTTTCGGCAACGGGGATGCCTGTTTTTTCTACGAAGGTGGATAGGGCGGCTGTTGCTTCACTGTAGAGGACACCACCTCCGGCAATGATGAGGGGATTTTTGCTTGTTTTGATGAGGGCTGCTGCTTGGGCTAAGAGATTGCGGTCGGGTCTGTTTCTGGGCACTGTCCAGATGCGTTTTTCAAAGAGTGCTTCGGGATATTCAAATGCTTCTGTTTGTACGTCTTGGGGTAACGCTAAGGTTACGGCCCCTGTTTCTACAGGAGATGTGAGCACGCGCATAGCTTCTGGCAAGGCGGTGATGGCTTGGTCGGCTCTGTTGAGTCGGTCCCAATATTTGGAGACGGGTTTGAAGCAGTCGTTAACGGAGATGTCTTGTGAGGCGTTGGATTCCAATTGTTGTAAAACGGGTGCGACATTGCGCCGTGCAAATATGTCACCGGGTAAGAGCAACACGGGTAAGCGGTTGATGGTTGCTGTAGCGGCACCCGTGATCATGTTGGTTGCACCTGGACCGATGGATGATGTGCAGGCCAGGGTGCTCAATCGGTTTTTCATTTTTGCATAGGCAACGGCCGTGTGTACCATGGCTTGTTCGTTGCGTGGCTGATAATATTGAAATTCATTGCGATATTGATGCAATGCTTGGCCCATACCTGCGACATTGCCATGGCCGAAGATGCCAAAGATGCCGGCAAAAAATGGCTGTTCTTGTCCATCGCGTGATACATATTGTGATTTCAAAAATTGTACAATGGCTTGCGCCATGGTTAATTTTCGCGTTTTCATGCCCTGTCCTTTGTTTATAATCCAATGGTTTTCAAATATTTCCGATTACTTTTTGCACTTTCTAACGGGGTTCCCTTGCCAGGCAGTACGTCTTGTTCGACAACTATCCAACCTTCGTACTCTATGTCGTTCAGCGCATTTAAAACGGCTTGGAAATCGATGGTGCTTTGGCCTAATTCACAGAAGACACCTCGTTCAATGGCCTGAAAATAGTTCAGGCCTCTTTCTCGGCATTCGGTCGCAATGCCTTCGTGGTATCCTTTAAAATGAACGTGCCCAATTCGGTTGCCGTATCGGCGAATGACATCTATGGGGTTGCCACCCCCATAAGCACAGTGTGCGGTGTCTAAACACATTTTTAAGATACGTGGATGTGTCGCATCCATGAATATATCGACTTCTTCGGGTCTCTCAATAAATCCTGCACAATGGGGGTGAAATACGGTGCGCAATCCAGTTTCTTCGTAGACAGACAATGCAATTTGGTTGGCGGTGTGTGCGGCAATTTCCCATTGTGTGTCAGAAAATGCCATGTGTGGCAAAATACGGCCTGCATTTTGTGTGCGAATGGGATGGGTACCATTTTCGTCAGAAAGTACAATGACCGGGGTTTCGCCGCCGATTGCAGATAATAATCGAGCAATTTTTAAGGCGGCTTGTCGGCCTGGGTGCAAGGCTTCATCATTGCCCAATGCCACAGGTAGAAACGCGCCCAACAGGGCGAGGTTGCGACTTTCTAAAACAGGTTTCAGCTCGTCAGGCTCCGTGGGCATAAACCCCCAGAGACCCAACTCGGTGCCCACGTACTCAGAGGCGACCATTTCATCCAAGACTTGTTCATAACCTGGTGTTTTACCTTCGACGTTGAATTCTAAAATGCCCCACGAACAGGGGGCATTGCCAATGCCAATAATGCCAGCCATTTAACACCTCTAATCGTTCGAAAATTGAGTCTTAATTAAGACGGCAAACACGGCGCCATGATCAAGTTTCGGTGGTGGCGTTGGGTCATTTTGCCATTTGCCAACCTGCCTAATTTCTCGCCAATATACCAACGGGTGAAAACCCTGTCAATGCGCATACTTGCCTACTGACTTGACTTATCATAAAATACATATCATGTTAGAAAACAATGAAATGGGTACTTTTGTGATCATATCAAGGAGATAGGTTATATGGCAGCCAACCCAATTCAAAAAATATTGGTCATTGATGACGAACCTGAAATTGTCGAAATGATTCAAAATTTGCTCGACATGCGTGGGTATGAATCTATTGCAACAACAGAGTGGACTAAGGCCGTTGATGCTGCCGAACATGAGCGCCCAGATCTAATGTTGTTGGATTTGAATATGCCAACCATTGATGGCGTTTCTTTACTCCGATTTCTTCGCGAACAAGGTTACACTTTTCCGGTTGTTGTTGTATCGGGGTACATCGATGATGAAATTCGGGCCAGTTTGATACCCTTAGGAGTGGTTGGTTTTGTCGATAAACCCTTTGGAATAAAACATTTGTCCACTGTTATTTCTACCATTCTTTCTAATCAAATACCTCCAGAGGCACAATCTCCGGAGGATGTGCCAACGACATCACAATCACCTGCCTCAGAATCGTCCTCAGAACCACCTCCACTGGTAAACCAGCATAATCCAGGGGTTTTATCTCCACGTAGAGAAGGCCGAGGTAACCGAGCACGCGTGATGGTACCGCCATCGCGAAAACCCTCTATTTTTCGCTATGGTATGGTTCAATATTTCATTATTGCTGTTGTTTGTATCCTTTTGGGTGGGTGTTTGATGATTATTGTTGAACACAGTCAAAACGTACCTTTTGAACTATACCCTACGAGATAATTGTATAAGATACAATAATATATGTATTTTCTGTGCCCTTGATTTCGTGTGTGGCCCAGCAAATAATGCACATGCTCGATTAGAAGTATAAAGTGGTGCAGATGATCTGTAATTTTTTTGTTACCTTTTTTTTGTGTGGGGTTCTAAAAGGGTGACTGTCGTAAAAAGCTGCCTATTTTGAGGATTTTGTTTTGAACATTCAGGCCGATGTTGCACTCATTGCCGCATGCCAACAGGGCGATACACGCGCCATTCGAGAAATTTTCGATATGTATAAGGACCGTGTTTATGCATTGTGTCGACACATGGCAGGCAATGCCGAAGATGCCGAAGATTTGGCACAAGAAGTTTTTGTGTCGGCGTTTCAACATTTGAATAGTTTTCGCGCCGAATCGGCTTTTGGAACCTGGCTTTATCGCATTGTTACCAATCATTGTTTGAATCGGTTGCGCAAAAGACGCCCCGAAATGCAGTCTTTTGATGCGATGGATGAGATCGATATCGCACCCTCAGCACCTGGACCCAGTCCTGAAGATATGGTGGTGCGCAAAGAATTGAACCATCGTATGGAACTTGCTGTTGCAGCTTTGCCAGAAAACCTTCGTGCTGTTTTTGTGCTTGGCACGCTTGAAGGGATGCGCTATAAAGAAATTTCTGAGATTTGTGAGTGTTCTGAAGAAGCGGTTAAGATGCGTATTCATCGTGCCAGAAAACAAGTGAGAGATAAGCTTAAAAATTATTTGGATGCATGACCTAACCCAGGAATAAAAATATGAATTGTTTTACATGTGAAAATAACCTTTCCGCATATATCGATGACGAAATCATAACGGATGTGCGTCGTGAAATTGAAACGCATTTGGATACGTGTGAGAAGTGTCACCAAGAATATGAGACGTTGCTTTCTTCTTGGGAACTTGCAGGTGATATGCGTACGGAAGCAGCGCCCGATAGTCTTTGGCAAGCTGTAGAAGCAGAGCTTCAACAAAAGGGTCACAACAATACGACAACGGAAGGTTTGGCTTTGATTGTGCGGGGTTTGGCGAGTGAAATTCGTGACTTGAAGCAAACGATGGAGTCGATGAGACAAGACATGGAAACTCGTCAACAAGGAGATGGGGTGCGCGATCGCAGCCGACAAGGGCTTGGCATTTGGACAGGGCCTGGGGTGGGTCGCGCCCGATCGGATGTGGGGTAATATATGGCTGATAAAATATACATTCTCGTGGTTGCCGATTCACCACCAACACGGTCTGTTGCGACACAAGCCCTTGAAACACTGGGTGCAGTCGAAGTTTTTTATGCGGCAAATGGTCGAGATGCGTTAAAACAACTCGATAAAACACCTTGCCAATTGATGATTACCGATTCGCATTTACCCCAAATGGATGGGTTGACCCTTGTTGGTCAGGTGCGCAGTCGAAAAGATTGGGCACATATTTCCATTATTATGACATCACCAGAAGTCACCGGCTCTTTGCTTGCCGAAGCTTTACGTGCGGGTGTGGATGATGTGTTGGCCAAACCCATGAGCCCCAACGTATTGAAGAACCGCGTGAATCGTTTGCTTACCAAAGCATTTACACGCGGCACTTTTGAAGAAGCTTGGCTCTCTAACTTGCCCAAAGAAAATTTATCACAATCGGAAATAGATGTGTTCTTAGATGTTGAAATTCCAACACCACCCAAACCGCAACTGCGTGTTTTGGTTGCCGAAGATTCTATTGCTTCTCGACGTGCACTGATTAATCTTTTGAAACACTTTGGGCCTTTTGAATTGGCACAGGTCAACAATGGTCAAGATGCGCTCAAAGAACTTGAAGCGGGCGATTTTAATCTTTTGTTGACGGATCGTGATATGCCCAAAATGGGAGGGGTGGAATTGATTCGGAAGTTGCGTGCACAAGAAAGATTTGCCCATTTGCCTATTATCCTCATTACATCATACAGTGCCAAAAAAAATATTATTGAAGCACTCCATGCAGGTGCAAATGACTATGTGCTCAAACCCTATGATTCGGATGGGATGTTGCATCGCATTCGATATTTGATTACCGGATCTGTAGCGCGCAATATTCCTGAAGAGGCGCTTCAGGAATTGCCCGATCCTATGTCACAAGGCAACATTGATGCATTGCTGTATCCGGGCAAAAAGATGATAGGCCCTCCCCCATCACCCCTGATGCCATTTACGTTACCACCAGAAGAAGCGGCTATTTTAGGTGCAGCAGAGAGGGACGCTCTGGCGCATGGTGCGCTTTCAGATGAACAAAACTTGGTGATGGATGCACTTCAAAAAGAGACCCATATGTCACCTCAATCTGCTTCGTTAAGCAAAGCCATTCGGGCATACGATTTCAAACACCCTCATCGCGTTTCAAAAGACCAACAGCGCACTTTGGAGAATTTACATTCCAATTTGGCACGCATGACGGCGTCCAGTTTTTCAACCATTCAACGGTCTATTGTCGATTGTGACATTGCGTTTGTCGATCAAACCACCTATGCCGAATTTGTGATGTCACTGGCCAATCCATCTTGTTCGTACACGTTTCATATTGAACCGTTGGGTGGGCCTGCGGTGATTAATTTTAGCAATCCTATTTCCTATGCGTTTATCAATCGGGCGTTTGGCGGTGATTCTGGATCGAAAGGAAGTGAAGTACGGCCTCTCACACGGATTGAACGTGGTGTGGTCAATAAGGTGGTTATTCAATTATTGAAAGACCTTGAAAAAACTTGGGAAGCTTTGCTCAAGATTGAAATTTCGGAGTGTGAATTAGAGACCAACCCCGAGTTTATGCAAATTGCACGCCCGAGCGATACAGTTATTTTAATTGCTTTTGAAATTAATATGCAACATGCATCGGGTTTGGTTGAATTGTGTTTGCCCTACTTTACACTGGAACCGATTATGTCGTATCTCAACGTGCAAACATGGGCCAGTCGTCAGCCAGGAGGTCGCAACTCACATCGCAGGCAACACCCTCTTTTTAACTATAGCAATTCTTTGCGAACCATACCGGTAGAAGTTGCAGCTGTGTGTGCAAGAGGTCAAATCTCGGCCCAAAAAATCGCAGATTTTCAAGTGGGTGATATATTGGTTCTCAATACCAAAGTGGAAGATCCGGCTGTTGTTTATGTTGAAAATCAACCGTTGTTTTTGGCACAAACAGGCAAAACAGAACGTGATCAATATGCTGTACAATTTTTACAAACCATTCCGCCCGAGCGTTTGCATTATTATCGGTAGTGACACTTTAGGAGATGCCCATGCTTAAAAGCAAAGAAAAGGTAGATAAGCAACCGACCCTTCCGGTTGAAGACCCCAATTGGCCCCGCAATGTTGAATCGCGACTCAACCGCTTACACCGCACGTCACTTGAAGTAAAAATTGTGCTTGGACGAACCCAACTCACGTTTGATGAATTGGAAGAACTCGGGAAAGATGCCATTGTTGAAACGACGGCGTTAAGTGGTATGCCAGCGGAGATTTTGGTCAATGGCACACTTTTTGGACGCGGTGAAATTGTTGTGATTGGTGATAATTGCGCGTTGCGCGTGACGGATCTGGTGAAACCTGAAACCGTATAAACACCCAAACTTTAGAGTGTCTTCATGTCCACAGAAAATATCATTCATGTATTAGACGTTTCTGAAAATAGCCAAACATCGGCTGCTTGGAAACCTGTGGTTTTAAAACCCGTAAAATCTGCGCCAGCCTTGTCTTGGGTTGTGCCTGTCGAAAAACCAGAACCTCAACGCACGGTCTCAGAGCCATTGCCAGAACCTCCTGTTGAAGTGCCCCTTCGGCCGAATGCATCATTTGAAGAGATGGTGGATCACCACCCAAAAATGGTTGCGCGTGCGGTTGAGGCTTTGTTGGAGCAAGACAAAACGGAAACTGGGTTGAATCAAGTGGCTGTTTTGATGATTGGCCTGGGTGCTCAGCGTGCGGCTCATATTCTTCGATTGCTTCTCGACTCTGATGCGGCTCGAATTACAAAAGCTGTGGCCAATTATAAGACCATTACAGAGCAACAAAAGAAAGATGTTTTTGAAATCTTTCGCCAGCGTCTTTTATCGGGGAATGTCATTTTACACGGAGGCGTTGATTTTGCCCGTGACATGTTGCACAAGGCGTTTGGTTCCAAGCAAGGCGATGATTTTTTATCGCGTGTTTTGCCCGATGAAAGCAGCGGTTTTTATTTGATTCGTGAGGCTACTGTTGAACAATTGTTGCCTTTTATTAGCAAGGAGCATCCTCAAGCTATTGCACTGATTATGTCGCAACTGGATGCCGATCAGGCAGCGGGCGTGTTGAATCGGTTACCTATAGACCTTCAGGCAGATGTTGTCTATCGCATTGCTAAAATGGATCATATATCGCCTCAAGTGATGCGTGAATTGGAAGGTAATTTGGCCCAAGATTTGCGCGGCGTGATGTCGGGGCAAATTACCGAAATTGGGGGTCCCAAAGCGGTTGCAGAAATTTTGAACCGTGCCAGTCGCACCACCGAAAAAGCCATTCTTGAACGTCTTGATGCTCAAGATGTTGAATTGGCCGAAGATGTGCGCAATCAAATGTTTGTTTTTGATGATATTTGTAATTTGACAGAGCGAGATTTTACTACGGTTATTGAAACCATAGAAACACAAGAATGGGCCGTTGCCCTTAAGGGTGCGCCTGATCAGATTATTCAACTTTTTGGCAAAGAACGTGCTGAAAAAATCAAGCAGATACAAAAGGAATTGGGGCCTGTGCGAATAAGTCATATTGAGGAAGTACAAATTCAACTGGTTCAAAAAGTGCGGCAATTGGAAGAGGCTGGGAAGATTACCATTCATCGCGTTAATGCTGACGATGTCATCCTGTAGTGACCGAGGAGGAAAAATGCCATGCCGGATAAGCTTTCACAAGACGAAATAGATGTAGCACT
Source organism: Candidatus Latescibacterota bacterium (assembly GCA_047619225.1). Classification (GTDB taxonomy): domain Bacteria; phylum Latescibacterota; class UBA2968; order UBA2968; family UBA2968; genus JABIFK01. The sequence goes on along the minus strand of JBLHJX010000020.1, from coordinate 5,876 downwards.
TACAGCGACAGATGGAACAGCTGGGGTGTCGCTAAAAGGAAAAAACATGAATAAAAAAGATCATCCAAAAACAGCCGATGGCAGACCGATTATTACATATGACTTCAAGCATCCTCACCGTGTTTCTAAAGATCAACAGCGTACACTTGAAAACTTACATTCGAATTTGGCGCGTATGTTAGCGTCGTCTTTTTCGACGATTCAACGTTCAGTGGTCGATTGCGATATTGCATTTGTTGATCAAACGACCTATGCCGAATTTATTATGTCGCTGTCTAATCCATCGTGTTCTTATACCTTTACGATTGAACCTTTGGGTGGGCCAGCTATTATCGACTTTTCGTTGCCTGTTGCGTATTCATTTGTGGATCGTCAGTTTGGTGGTACCGGTGGCAACCCGCCACAACAAGCCCGTCCTTTAACGTCTCTTGAACGCACTGTGATGAGCAAGGTTGTGACACGATCTTTGGCGAATTTGGAAGCGACTTGGGAAGCTTTGTTGAAAATTCAGGTGTCGGATGCCGAGCTTGAGACCAATCCTGAATTTATGCAGGTGGCTGCACCTTCTGACACAGTCATACTCATTGCTTTTGAAGTCAATTCGCAGCATGCCTCTGGTTTGGTGAATGTGTGTTACCCGTATTTTACACTGGAACCTGCTATGTCGTATTTGAATGTACAAACCTGGGCCAGTCGGGAGCGTGGTCGGCGTGAATCTGGGCGTGATGAAAGGGTTGAACAACTCAGGAGCGTGAAGGCCGATGTGACAGCTTTGTGTGCCCGAGGTAAAATGGCCGTTGAAGATGTGGCACACATTCAAGTGGGTGATACGTTGGTTTTAGACACCCATACAGATGATCCCGGCGTTGTTTTTGTTGAAAATATTCCTTTGTTTTTGGCCAAGCCTGGCAGCAGCCCAAGAGGCAATTATGCGGTTGAGCTTGTTCGTGGGATTTCGTTTGAGGAGGAACCTTATCATGTCTAATGGTCAAAACCCGCTCAGTAGTGCACCCGTTGATGTGAAAGTCGTTTTGGGGAAAACAAGAATGGCCCTTGAAGACATTATCAATGCCGATGCGGGCACTTTGGTTGAACTTGAACGTGTTGTTGGACAACCTGTAGATATTTTGGTGAACGATACCCTCTTTGGCAAAGGCGAACTGGCTGTTGTGGGCAACCATATGGCCGTTCGTGTGACCGAGCTTTTTGATGCCTAATTCTATTATTTCTGAGGAGATTTCTTATGGCCGCTGAAACCACTGGACGCCTTGTGTGCGCGCTGAGTGCCTCAGCTGTTGCCCCTGATACGGCACCTGCGTCTTGGACACCCCCAGCATTAACACCCTCTGTTTCACCGTTTCCACCCTTGCCTATGCGATTGGATGCCAAAGCAAAAGTAAGAAAACAAGCCGTACAAGAAGAAACCGCACGTTATGTGCCTGAATCGAGTATGGTGCTGATTCATGCGGGCGAGTTTGTTATGGGTGATGATGAGGGTGCGCGAGATGAACAACCTCAGCGCAAAGTGATATTAAATGCGTATTGGATGGACAAATTTCCTGTTACCAATCTCGATTATAAATCTTTTGTTGATGCCACAGGTCACAGAAAACCGCCACATTGGACAAGTGGCACGTATGCGCTTGATCAAGCCAATCACCCCGTGACCCATGTGAATTTGGCAGATGCAGAAGCCTATGCCAACTGGGCGGGTAAACGTTTGCCTACGGAAGCGGAGTGGGAAAAAGCCGCTCGTGGCACTTTGGGGCAAACCTATCCGTGGGGCGATGCCTTTCGGAAAGACAATGTGAATTCCAGCAATGATTATGGGAGAATGACACCTGTGGATCAGTTCTCTGGTGGCGCCAGCCCTTATGGGGTGTTGGACATGGTTGGTAATGTGATGGAACGATGTTCTGATTGGTATTATGACGATTATTATAAGACAGCATCCGTAGATAATCCAACGGGGCCTGAAGGTGGCCAATATCGCGTGGTGCGTGGTGGGTTTTATGGTGAAAATAAGTCAGGTGTTCGGTGTGCTGCCCGACATTATGCCCCCCCTGAAACGATGCAAGACCATATCGGATTTCGGTGTGTCAAAACGCCATTACGTCCAGGTGAACCCGTGCCCAAACCGGTTGAAAGCACCATACAGCCTGAACCACCAAAACCTGTTCAACGCCCTGAGCTATCAGATGGGATGTCACTTGAACAGATCGCTGACACATATCCCGAACATATGGCCAAAGTTGTACGTGGGATGCTACAAAATACGGCAGAAAAAGATGAACCACGCAATGATGATTGCAGAGGCGTTGGGGTGCTGATGATTGGATTGGGGCAAACGCTGGGTGCTGTTGTTTTGAAGTTTTTGAATGACCGGGAAGTTGAGAAAATTGCGCAAACGATTACAGAGCTTGACCGCGTGACCCAACACGAAAAAAGTGAGGTTTTTGGCACGGTTAAAAAGCGCGTATTAGAGGGAGATTATGTGCTTTCGGGAGGTGCTGAATTTGCTAAAGGCACACTTGAAAAAGCCTTAGGGCCACGCAAAACTAAAGTGATACTTGATCGTCTGAATAGCACAACAAGCAGTGGATTTTATTTGTTGCGCAATGTGGACCCCAATCAGATTGTCCCATTTATCTCTAAGGAACACCCACAGACAATGGCTCTCATTTTGTCACAATTGGATCCCACGCAGTCAGCGGGTGTCATCAATGGGTTACCTGAAGAAATGCAATCTGACGTGGCTTATCGCATTGCCCGCATGGATAATATTTCGCCGCAGGTATTGCGTGAGTTGGAAGAAGGACTTGCGCGTGACTTGCAAACGATTCTTTCTGGACAAATTACGGAAATTGGTGGCCCCAAAGCGGTTGCTGAGATTTTGAATCGCACGGGTCGCTCCACAGAAAAGAATGTACTGGAACGCATTGATGGACAAGATGCTGAGTTGGGTGAAAAAATCCGGAACCAGATGTTTGTGTATGATGATATTGCCAATTTAACAGATCGTGAGATTCAGCTTATTTTGAAAGAAATAGATCCCAGAGATTTGGCTGTTGGGCTCAAAGGCGCGTGTGAAGAACTGCAAAAACGTGTTTTTGACAATGTCAGTGAAGAAGATGCCCAAAAAATCAAAGAAGAAATGAAGTTTTCTGGGCCTGTTCGGATGAGTGATGTGGAAGCGGTGCAGTTGCGCACGGTGCAAACTGTGCGACAATTGGAAGAAGCGGGTCAAATTACGATTGTGCGTGGTGATAGCAACGATAAGTTTGTGTAGGTACCTGCCCTCGTGAAGAGAAGAGAAACAACCAATGGTATAGGTGAATTTGTTGTATTGTTTTTTAAATTGGAGATAAAAAATGGCAAATCAAAAGAAATCTACCAATCGCGCTGGGCAGGTGAAGATGGATGTGGCGGTTGTGTTGAGTACCACGCGGGTGACACTGGAAACTTTGTTGAACTGTTCAGAAGGGTCGATTATTGAAATGAACAAACGCGCAGGTGAGGCTGTGGATATTGAAGTGAATGGTACTCCTTTTGCAAAAGGTGAGGTGGTTACTGTTGCCGAGCATTTTGGAGCGCGTATTACTGAGAAACTTTGATCACGGAAACACACGGAAAAGACCAATTTTTGAATCATTATGGCTATCAATCCTTCATATACCAGGCCCGCTTTAGAAAACGTGCCGACGAACGACCATCGACCCAACAGTGGGATGCGAGAGGGTGGTATTACACATGCCGAGGTGAACGCGGCCCTGTCGTCGTATGACAAGACGGTGATTTTTGGGCAGCAAAATCGTTTGCGCAATGGGTTATTGATGCCCGATGACAAGTTGAAGCGTTTTCATGCAGGGCATGAATTGGTGCGCTTTTTTTATCAGGGTATGAACAAGTTGCCCGAATATGTGCTGGATGCCCTTCTTTCCTATGATGTGAGTGTGACGTTGATTACGGGAAAAGATTTGTTGGTTTTTAAAGGGGTGCGGGCGCATCAGGCGTTTCATATTGGGTTTACACGGAAGACCATTTACATTCCCGAGGGTGTGATTCGAGAGGCGATTAATAAAGGATGGGATTCATGGGCGATTAGCGAGGCGATTATTCGTGAAACGTGGCCGCTGATGGATTATTTGCTGATTCTGGAGTTTATACGTCGGGCACAACAGCGGTTGCGGTCGCACGTGACATTGGGTTCTGAAACGACGATTAAGAATGCGCTGCGACGGTTGAACAAACATTTGCAGGAAGCTGAGAATGAAATGGCGGAGGATGACGATTTTAGGGCGTTCTTTCGCCACTATTGCCATCATTTTTATGCGATGGATCGCAAGATTTTGGATCAAGATCCGTATGTGTTGGCAGATAGAGTTTATGATGAAAAACAAGAACGCCAGTGGGCCGACGTGAAAGTAGATGCGATTACAAGTGCATTTGAGTTTCCCACGTTTTTTGATTTGGATCGGGATATTGTGCATCCTGCGGCTTTTGAGGCGGCAGATCTTCGGGGATTATCTATAGAACCCGAAACACCTGATGATGTGCTTCATGATATTTGTGATGCCGCGCGGTTTAAAGTTTTGCGGCAGACCAAGACCAATCTTTTGTTGGAGCAGCTGGTTTATTTTGGGCGGCCTGGAATTGAGGGGCTTGTTGAGATTGCCGCAGAAGAGAATGCGACGGGTATACGCCATCTCACGGAAGATCAGGGTGATAATTACGATACCATCACAGAATTTAAAGGGCGGTTGGAACACTATTCTACAACGGGGCCAGAAGGTACTGTGGGGAGCATTTGCAATGCATTTCGCGATTTGCTTTATTATGAAATCAAACAAAGGGTGTTGGCACTGTTTGAGCGTTTTCGAAAATTGCCCGTAAAAGAACAGAAAGCCAATAGACCGTATTTACAATCTCTCTTGCTTAAGTTGATCCCTTTAAAGGAACCGAAAAAGCAAAAAGAACATCTCAAAGAGTCTGTTTTTGTAGGGAGTGGTAATGCCACCAGCGAAAGGGAAGGCGAGCTTCAAGCGATGTTGACGGCAACGGTTTATCAAGCAACGACGCTTAAGACGCTTATGGACATCGCCAAATTGTTGGTGGGGCCACCTGATCCTGAGAAAAAAAATCAGCTCATTAAACTGATCTTGCAAAATCTCGATAAACATCCTGATTATCATACGCGGATTCGAGATCAATTGCGCAATTTTACGGGTGATCAGAGTTTGTCATTGGGGGATAGCATTTGTGACCAGGTGGATGCGTTATATAAAAGTATTCCGAATCATTCTTATCGTTTAAGTTCTGACCCCAGTTATCTGCGCGCGAGTTTGAGAGATTATGAAGTGTTACGCAAAAAGAATCCGAATAACAGGCAGATGTTTACACATTTGGCGGGCGTTTTTATTCGTTTGGATAAGACGAACAACTATAGTGACTATATTGAAAAGGTTCGCTACATTGGCGCTGAAGCCAAACCTGAGTTGCAATATATTATCGACCATGCAGATACCTATGATTTTACACGTCAAACAATTCTCAATACGGCTCGTGAATTGCTTGACGTCGTTTAAGTAGCAGATCAAACCACCGGATAAATAAAAAAGCGCATAACATGTATACATGTTATGCGCTTTGATTTTTAGGGATTGTTTTACACGATCTGAAAGGTCACCTTCATCTGTTTTGTCCAGTTTAAGATGAGTGAAGGGCGTCGTGTGTTTGTGGCACTTTTGTTGCCTTCTGAATAGGGGCTAAAGGGTGCGATGTACCAAATCAATATTCCAGGTTGATCTGTTTCTATCTTCCACTGATCGGTTTCTATTGTTTGGACATTTTCATATTTCGCTTCATGCTCGCCCAAT
>JBLHJX010000019.1:0-35976 GCA_047619225.1 Candidatus Latescibacterota bacterium | reverse complement strand
TTCAAATCCGCCATTTTATCGCGCTGTCCCGACAAAAACAACATCGGCACATTCACGTCTTTCAAATGCCCAGCCCGTTCCGTGTTCGGTTTGCTCGCATAAAGCGGAAACGCAAAAAACACAATCCCCTTCAATCCCTCAATTGCCTCTTGAGCCACCGCCATTGAAAACATCCGCCCACTCATCGAATGCCCACTGGCAAACACGGGCAACCCCTGCGCCTGCTGCTTCGCCAATGCCACCGCCGTACGCACCGTAGCCAAGCGCACCTTCTCACCGTCCATCCCACTACCCTTTTCAGAATACGGATAGTTAAACCGAAGTGTCGCAATACCCACATCATTCAGCGCGTCATTCAACCCTTGCATAAACGCGTGTCGCATATTCGTACCCGCACCGTGTCCCAACACCAGCAACACCTTCGCGCCACGCGGTTTCGTCAACAGAGCCGACACCTCACCCTTTTCTTCTGTCGCCACAAGCTTCAATTCCTTCACATCAACGGCCATATCAAACTCCCAATTCAACCTTCTTATTTCTGTGGATTTTCATACCAAAAAACACCCAAACCTTTTCCCTCGTGACGCTCTTCACACGTCAACACATCCAAATCTTTATCTCCGTCCAAATCCAACAACTCAATACGATCATATTTGATACCCACCGGTCCACTAATCTCATTGACAACCCATTGGCTATCGGCAGGTGTATTCACATAACTTAACCACACAACCCCGTGTTTTGGCGGCGTAGCTTGTTCACACGAATACACAATATCGACACGCCCGTCTTGGTTCACATCCCCCACACGCACAGCCTTCGCTGTCCCCATTCCACTTGGCAATTGTACCCGAATTTGATGTGCTTGCCACGGTTTTGACAAATCACCCGGATGACGAAACCAATGAATTTCATCGGGCTTCACAGCGACAACCACGTCCTTACGCCCATCACCATCCAAATCAGCCACATCCAAAAACATCACTTGTTGGCCGTTGGCTCCAATACGGTGTTCAATCCATTGTTGTTTCGCAGATGTTTCACCTGGATTCTCCAACCACAAAACACCCCGATTGTCCTTCCTCCGGTCTGACACCACCACGTCCAAATCTCCGTCCAGGTCCATATCCTCAGGCATCAGCGACATAATCCAACCAGCCGTATACAACTTGTGCAATTTCCAAGCCCCTAAGTCACGCGCATCGGCCGGTGCCTGCAACCATCCCACAAGTCCGTTTTCCCCCTTAGAACCCACAATCAAATCGGGTCCGTGCTGCCCATCAATTTGCATCGGCAGCGCAAACATCCACTGCGTGTGATCTTGCGTTGCCAAAATATTTTCCGTCTGCCACAACTCAGAATTTAAATAATCTGCCGAATCACGCGGTGCCCAATGCACAAACATACACCGCGTTTTTCCCTCACAACTGCTCACAACATCCACCGCGCCATCTTGATCCAAATCGACGAATACCGCATCTTCAACCGACGGGGTCTCACCCACCGTCACCGCAGGCCACTTCGACTTCACCTGATCATATCCCGGATGGAGATACACACGCGTCCGATCTCCTTCTTCCCATCCTGTCGTAATATCCATCAAACCATCGCCATTCACATCCAACAACCGCACACCATCAGCACCAGCCAACGAATCATCAATCTTATGGATCGGCCAAGCTTTTGAAGGCCCATCTTCAGCATCACTACGCATGCCCAAACTCATGATCAGCAAACAACAATAACCCATTCTAACCAAATAGGTCACCAGCAACACCTTCACCCCACGCGGTTTTGTCAACAGAGCCGACACCTCGCCCTTTTCTTCCGTCGCCACAAACTTCAATTCCTTCGCTTCAACAGCCATTCCTTTTCTCCTCAATCAAATTTAATCCGTTCCGTAATCTTGCCGTGTTTATACGTCACCTGCTGGCGAACCGTTGTACCATCCTCGGCATAATCGTGCCACACGCCTTCTTTCCGCCCATCATACGATTTACCCTCGTGCGGCCCATAATCCCCCTCGCGAAACTTATTCCCATTCTTGTGATACGCCACATACCACCCTTCAAACAACCCACTCCGAAAGGTCGACTCACTCTGCTTGTTCCCATTGGAATGATACAAAACCCACTTCCCCACCTTCTTCCCATTTTCATACCGCCCCTCACGCCGCTTGTTGCCATTGGCATAATACGCAACCCAATCCCCATCCTTTTCATCATCCACCAACTGACCATCAATCAAATAATCAGACATCATTTACCCCCACTTCGCCCTTGAAATCCGTAAACAATGGTACCCAAATAAGCTACCAAGTCAAAATCCACAATCAAAAAATACAATGCTTATTTCCCCTACCCAGTACATCTCGATAATATTCCGCAGTAGCCTTTACATCTATCACCTTTAACACTGGCTCGATAGAAAACAAGCCCGATTGATCAGCCACCTTATTATCCTTTTAAGATTTTATTGATTGCCCAACCATAATCCGGTGTCCGTCTATGATTTCAAGAAAAACGTACATACAAACAGCCCACCAAAAAAGGTGAGCTTATGTCTTATAATAACCTATAGGAATTCTAAAACGAAAAACAACAGGCAGGAAAGAACCAGACATGCGAACCCTCTCTCGATAAATGCCCCGTGTCCGCACGCGCAGGTAGAAAGAAGGTTGATGTAGAACAAAAAGAGGCAAGATGGGCACGGCCCTTTCCGCGGACGGGTGGCTCCCTTGTCAGAGCACAGAAACAATATAGTCTGCATTTTGTGACCTGTCAAGACACGCGTATCAATTTTTGTAAAGAGGCACAATACGCCTTTAAAATCTACAACTCCAAATCTTCAGCATTCCTCTTGCCATCTCTTATTTGACACTGTATCTTTTTCAAAGTATATATTTTATGACAACGACAGAACTTTAAAGACATTTAACAAAAAGGACTCAAAATGCTATCTCAAATAGAAATCAATCCAAATATTCATTTTGGAAAACCCTGTATCACGGGCACAAGAATACCCGTGACAGATGTCCTTTTACTCATTAGTGAAGGCATCTCTTTTGAAACCATCCTCAATGACTATTACCCAAGTCTTAGTAACGATGATATTCGTGCCTGTGTTCGGTATGCCATTGAAATAGTTGGAGCAGAAGACATTCACATAACTGAAACAAAATGAAATTATTCCTCGATCAAGATGTCTATGCAATCACCATCCGATTTCTCCAATCATTAAATCACAACATCCTCACTGCAGCCGAATCGGGAAACGCTCGAACGCCAGATATAGACCTGCTCAAGCTTGCTCAAAGCCAAGGTCGTATTTTAATTACACGCGACAGAGATTTTGGCAGCCTTGTTTTTCTTTCTCAAATAAACGCCGGTGTCATCTACCTACGCATGTCTACCTCCAATCAAGACGCTATTCACGATGAATTGGCACATGTTCTTCAAACATATCCAGAAGAGGAACTCTGCAATGCCTTCGTCGTAATCGAAGCTGGACGACACCGATACAGAAAGCTTCCAACATAAAAAAACTCACCAAACAATGTTTTGGTGAGTTTTTTATTAACTCAATTTGATAATATCACTGACCTATCACACAAAACCCACGATTAATTGGCCTATTAAATTTGATAATAATTGGATCTTTTATTATACCATTCCTAAAGTATCTTCCTTACCATACACTTAACCAAGGAGGATACCATTTTCATCAAAACCCCCCGCCCATCCGCCATCTTTGGCCTCACCCGAATGGACGACACTCAAATGCAAACCGCCGTCCAGCTCATGGCCAGTTGTTACCAAACCCTAAAACACTGAGTACCCACCATGCCCATCACATACCGCCAAACCCGCAGCATCACCCGCAAACAAATCCTCTCCCTCTACCAAGCCAACGAATGGTCCTCAGCCAACAAACCCACCCAACTACGCAACGGCCTCCTCAACTCCCACACCCTCATCACCGCCTGGGACAAAAACCAACTCGTCGGCCTCGGCAACGCCCTCTCCGACGGCCACCTCGTCGCCTACTTCCCCCACCTCCTCGTCCACCCACACTACCAGCGCCAAGGCATCGGCAAAAAAATCCTACAACGCCTCCTAACCAAATACCAAGGCTTCCGCTTCCACCAACGCATCCTCGTCGCCGACGCACAAGCCATCCCCTTCTACAAAAAGTGCGGCTTCAAACGCGCCAACAAAACCCAACCCCTCTGGATCTACTCCGGCACCGATCACGAATAAAGAAAAAACTTCAATCTCACCTCCCGGTGGTGTGGGCCGTTGTGCAGTTGGTGTGGCGGTGTTGGGTGTGTGCGGAAGGGGCGTGTGGAACACGCGGAAGGGTGGGAACTGCGCGGGCAGGTGAGGGTGGCCTCCGCCCATAAAAACACTGAACGACATAAAAGCCCCGCGCAGCGGCACCCTTCTTTTGGTTCTTTTCTTGGGTGTTCAAGAAAAGAACGCGCCGCAGGCAATACCAGTAAAAACCAACCGATTCCAGATAAAACCCCACCCACACAAAATACCCCAAACACATCCCCACAATATCCTCTTGCCCTTCCCTTTCTATCGCCTTACTTTCCCTAAAAAAGGAGTCCCATCCATGTCCCAACCCGATCCCGCAACCCAACCCCGTCAACGTTTACTCTACCTCCACGCCCGCACCCCCAGTGTCTTCTCCGAAATCTTAGGCTACACCCCCATAGAACCCCTCAAAGACTTCCGCCCAGAAATCATCGCCACCGAACTCGACTGGCCCTACAAAACAGTGCACGATGCCATCATCGACGGTTGGCAAATCGTACAATTCCCCTATCTACAAGCCCCCTTCGATGACCTTGACCTAGACGTCGTCGGATACGAATTTATCCTTCAAAAAATGGAGGTCGTTTCACAATGACGATCGATAAAAAACACCTACTCACCGATGTAGAAGTCGCCAAATTCATCGTCACAGGGTATCACATGCTCGAACTCGACCTACCCAACGGCACAAATGAATCCATTGCCCAACAGCTCGACACCCTCGAAACCAACCCCGGCGACGCCATCACCGACACCGTGCCCGAACTCAACCAAGTACTCGACCACCCTGCTACCAAGGGCGTGCTCGCCAGCCTCCTCGGCAATGATTACATCGTACAATCCCACCGCCACTGGCACTGCAAACAACCCAACTCAGGCCACATGCAATGGCACCAAGACAGTGTCAACCGACGTGACACCAACATCAACCGCTTCTTAGGTCTCTATTATCCCACCGACATCACGCCCGATATGGGCCCCACAATCATCGTACCCGGCACCCAATTTCGCAACGCCCCCACAGACCGCATGGCCACCTACACCAACATCCGCGGACAAGTACCCGTCGTTGTCAAAGCCGGCACCATCGCCTTCACCCATTACGACCTCTGGCACGGCACCGCCGCCAACCGCTCACCCGCCAAACGCCACATGATCAAATTCCTCTTTGGCCGCAATACCCCAAACACCGCGCCCACCTGGAATCACGATCCCGATGCCCTCAACGCCCCCCGCGACTGGAACAAAAAGGACAAAGCCGAAGACGCCAACAACATCCTCACCTTTGCCAACCCCATTGGTGTCTCACAGAGCGACCACTACAAAGAACGCCAAATTCGCCGACAATGTTGGAACGAACTCATGGGCCAAACAGCATAACGACCTTCTTCATAGCATAAAAAAAGCGGACAATGTATAACATTGTCCGCTTTCGTTTTTTCTATCTCGCATTCTAAATCTCTGCCATCACACCCCGAATATGTGCCCGTTGATCATCACTCAGTGGCAATCCCGGCGGACGCAAATCACCACAATCCACCTCCAATCGTTCCGTTAAGGCCGCCTTAATCAAAGCCTGAAAAGCCCCACCCTTCGCCCCCAAATCTTCATACGCCACAGACCCCTGCTCTTGCAATGTCATCGCTTTTTCCCAATCACCCGATTTGTATGCTTTCCAAATCGCCACCCAAATCTCCGGCCACACGCTCAACGGCCCATCCACACACCCACAGGCGCCCACCGTCATCGCAGGCAACATCAACCGATGGCTCCCCACAAAACACAACAACCCCATATTTGCAAATGTGCGAATATTTGCAAACGTCATTGCCGAGTGTTTCAACCCCTTCAATTGCGGCACCCGATCTTGGATCATCTGCATCATCCCAGGCGTAATCTCCACGCCCGTTGCATTTGGCAAATTATAAACAAACAACGGCAAATCAGCCGCAGCCCCAACGATGCGATAATGTTCAGCAATCTCTTCATCCGACCGCCGATAAAAAAATGGTGGCACACAACAAAGCGCATCGGCCCCCACCTTCGCCGCATGTTCAGCCAACTTTGCCGCCCGGCTTGTCGTCGGCGCACCCACATGCATAATAACCTTCGCCCGCCCAGCCGATTGATCCACCACCGCCGTTGCAACTGCCTTATTCTCATCATCCTCCAACAACACACTCTCCCCAGTCCCCCCCGCCACCCAAAACCCGTGCACCCCCGCCTCTATATTAAATTCAACAACTTTCCGAAACGCCGCTTCGTTAAATGCACCATCCTTGCCCATCGGCGTTGGAATCGCTGGCACCACCCCTTCAAAATCGTTCATATATGCTCCTATCTCCAATTATCCATTGACTTCTTGCCCAATAACGCGCAAATCCAATCGCGTCATACTCACATGTCCATCCCGAACAGTTACACCATCCGACCCCACTGTTTCATCTACTACAGGACTATCAATCTTATGTTGATACACATCGTCTTCCTTTTTAAAACACGACGTATACAACGTCTGTCCCAACGTCGTTTCCTTAACCTGCCAATCTGCTACGGGTTCAGCAGGCATATTCACGCTCCAGGTCACAGGCTCTTGCAATCCATTCTCCTTCGACCGCAACAGGTCAAAAACGCGCCCAACCATCTCACCCATCCGACCAAACAACACATCCTGATATTCAGATTCCATCTGACGATGCGCCTCCCAATGTCGAAACGCATGTGATGGCAGCACCTGAGACAACGCCACAGCAGGAACCCCCGCAATATTGGCCTCCAAACCCGCCCCAACCGTTCCCGACGAAATCATAAAACTCAAGCCCACATTCGAACCCATATTAATCCCCGAAATTACCAAATCGGGTTTTTGATCAAACACATGATAAATCCCAAAATTTGAGCAATCTGCAGGCGTACCCGACAAACCATGCGCCTCACAACCATATCCATCCAATGACGTCAAACGCAACTTTCCAAACCGCGTCATCGACTTGCCCTTCCAACTCTGCTCCTCCATCGGCACAACAACCTTCACCTCACCCATATCCAAAAAATAATCCACCGCAAACCGAAACAAAGGCGAATCCAAACTGTCATCATTCGTCAAAAGTATCTTCATAAACCCTCTCTAATTATCTTGCTTACCCAAACGCCCGAACCGTCACCGAAACCCGTTTCCCCAGATACCGCTTCGCCTTCGGAATCTCATGTGTCCAACGTTTATTCATCTCATACGGCACAATAAAAACAGATCCGTTTTCTGCAACAAAATCAACCGACTCTGTCCCTTTCCATTCCCGCAACCGAAACACCCGCGCTTCCCCAAAAGACACCGTCACAATCGGCGTCCCCACAACCATCCCCGTCGTCTTATCGCGGTGTTTACCAATATAATGCCCCAAAGAACCATCATACCAATTCAACAGCAAACCATTCAACCGCCCATCAATCGCTTCACACACCCACTCCAACACAGGATTCAAAAACGGTGGTATCGGATCGGACTGCGCCAATTGCCCAGAAAACCGATAGTCCCGCCCAAATGCCTGCCCCCAACGCGGCGTTTTCACCCGACGCCCGTGAATCAAAATTTCTGAAAAATCAACCGGGTGCAGATCCCACAATGCATCAAAAGACATTCGTTTCAAAATCGACACAGGCAAAGATCCAGCCCAAAACAAATCACCCGAACTTAATTCTGTACTCTGAAAATTTGAAACTTTCTCCATATGAACCCAATCCCTCAATCCGCTAAAGGCACAATCCAACCCGCAGGCATCAGAGATCGTTCCACCCGTGTCAAATCAACCGTCGAATCAACCAACGATTGGGGCGCACGCCCATTCAACGAAACGCGAGACACCGCCCGAATTTGAACATCACCATACCCTTCTCCCCGCAATTCATCTTCCAAAAAATGACAAAACATCAAAATCATATCGGGTCGATCAGGCATCTTATCTCGCTGTCGAGACATCAAATAATCACGCTGATCGACCACCCAAGATTTCCCAGAAGAAGGATCCGTCACCACCACATCCACCTCACCCTTTTTGTCACGTAATTTCATATGCCATGAAAAATTATGCCCCTCTTCCGTCCAACTCACATGACCCGGATAGAGCCAATGCCGCAACGGCATCAGAACCTGAAAACACAAATACACAGCAAGCACATTAACGATCACACGCCTTTTTCGATCAGAATGCCGAATAGATACTTGTGTATACTTGATCGTTTTGCTCAAAACCTGTTCAACACGTCTTCTAAACCCGATAAACTGATGGGGTTCAAAAAACAACGCACTCGCCCCCACCATAAACCATGGAAAAATGCCAATGCTAAAAAGTTGGTCATTGACAAGATGAAAACCCACCGCAGCCAAAAACGCCAAAACCCGAGTGCGCCGCCAAAGCAAAAGGGGAACGATACCCAAATCAAACAACAAACCACCATAACTAAAAACATAAGGTGCCAGTTCATGGGTCAACCAACCACCAATCACAGGAAAATCCGTTTCATCAGCCAACCACATCCGCATGGGTTCACCACGCAACCAATCCCCATTAATCTTGGCAATCCCGCCCAAAAAATAAGGAATACCCACCTGCACCCGCAACAACCACAAATACCACGCAGGCCCCGTACCCACTTGTATCTCAGGTCTACGAACCACATCAAGAGAAGCCGCCCGGTGAGCAGGCACAAAGATCATGATAAAAGCAATCAGCGACACCAAATAAAAATGATTGAGATAATTGGTCTGATCAATCAAAAAAACCTGTGTGAACCCAATAAAAAACAAGATGGCACTGATGCGATACCACAAACCCAACATGATGAAAGCCGAACATATACCCAACCCTAAAAAATGAACATACATCCAATTGCCAGGCCAAGACTGCACCCAATCAAAGCCGTAAAAAGTAAAAAATAAATCGGGATCAATATAGTAACGCTTGATCCAATCGTGATGGAAATAGCGCATCACTTCCCAAAGCATAATGCCGCCAAACACCACCCGAAAAAATACCAAGGGTGCCAAATCGACCTGCTCAAAAAGCATTGTTTCAACTTTTTCTCGTAATCCGCTTACGTGTTCCGATTTTTTATGTGTGTCTTGTTGCTTTACCACGAAATCTCCTCAAACGGAAACATCGGCCTCCGCCTATACTCATACTCAAAGTTCCGCATATCCGCCGTCGTCGACCCCGGCGTATCCACCCGAATCAACGCCTTACTCACCGGCGCATAAGCCGCCACCGGCGCATGAACCCCCTTCGCCACCAAAATCTGAAAATCCGCCGGATCCAAATCACAACTCGTCATCATCCCCAAACTAAACGGCACCACCCGCCGCGTCGTCAAAGCAATCGTCAACCCCGTATCCGTCTTCACAACCACCGTCTCACCCATATTAAAAGAGGTTCGCCCCCCATGCCGCACTTCCGATTCTGTAAACAACCCATCATGAAAACTATGCACCACAACCTCCGCCTCCAAAGGCGGCCCATGCATCTCATCCGTCTTCCCCCCCATCTGCAACACCACCCGACTACCAATTCCCGCTTCCCGTGCTTTTTGTTGCGCATCCGCATCATACAAACACACATACCCCGTTGTCGTACCCCGCCGATGCAACTCATGCGCAATCAACGTCCCATCCGCCGCCGAACCGCCGCCCACATTGTCTCCCATATCCAGCAAACACACCGGCCCCTCCTGCCCCACAGCACGGTCCACCGCATCTTCAATCGTAATATATTCCCCTACAAATTCAGCACGATGTTCCACAAAATAATGCGCCAATCGATCAGCCAACTTCTGTGCTTTCTCCGCATCATCATCGGTCACCACCACAAACACCGACCCCATCTCCTCCACATCAGAATACGGGAACCCCAGCACAATGCTGTTTGACAACACACCCTGTTCATTGCGCATCTCATTTGCCAATTCATACATCGGCAAACACGGCGGCGCAGATGTCAACTGCCGCTCAATATTCATACCCATCGGCGGAAACGCACCCCGCAGAACAGGCCTAATCTCACCCCGCAGCGTCCGAACCATCAACGACACAGCCTCCAACCCCCGCTGCTTTTGATCCAAATGTGGATTGGATCGATAAGCAATCGTCGCGTCACACGCATCCACCATCCTTCGCGACAAATTTGCGTGCGGATCTACCGTACAGATAATCGGCTTCTCATCCCCCACCGTCGCGCGCAATTTCGACAACCAAAACCCATCCAAATCCCGATAATCATCCCCCTCACCCGCGTTCGCACCATGAGGTGCCACCAAATACCCATCCAACTCACCCACAGCATCCACCTGTTCAAACATCATCTGCATCAATGCGTCACACGTCTCCCGCGTAATGCGCCCCGAAGGTGTTGTACCCGCATAAAAAACAGGCACCACCTCCACGCCTTCCACCTCTAACCCTTCAATAAACCCACTCACCTCATGATGCCCACCCACAAACCGGTCATACATCGCCTGCCCAAAAGCAATGCCATCCCGCTCAAACAAATCCAATGTCGTCGGTGTTTGAATAAACGTATTCGACTCATGAAGTAAAGATATAATGCCAATGCGTTTCATAATATTCACCCCTCAAAAATCTTATTTGCTAAAATAAATTTGACGGAAGATTGTTTGATTTCATTAAATAAAATCCGAAACCGATCCACTTCTGAACGCACAATCGATTCGCGAGAAAAAAACAACATCGTAATCAAAGTGCCATCTACATAGCTCCCGCCCAAACCAAAAACCGTTTTTATATTGTAATTTGAAACAAAATCTTCCTGAGCCACAATACGACGTCCCGTCCCATCTACTGCTGTTTTTGCATCTTCAACATAAAAAATTTGCGTTGCACCACCCATTGCACGCACAACCAAGTCCGTATCCTTTGTATCTAACCAAGCCAAACCAAGTCCCAAATCATGCATCATTGTTGCCACCATAGGCATGGTGGCAACAAAATCAGCTGTCACCAAAGGAATACCCAAATAGCTTTGTGATTGATATCGATTACACCAATCAGATTCTACCCCATAATTACCCAAAAGTGACAGCATCACCGTCTCTTCATTCAACAATGACAAAATATCTCGATTGCCTAACATCTGTCTTGCAAAAATTTGATCCGGCTCAGGAAGTTGTGCCATTGGAATCGTCATAAACAATCGGATAAGCACGATCGACTCAGAAAATGTATTATAAATCCGTTGAACACATGTTTGTGCAGCAACCTGCATACATGTACTGTTATCCAGGTCATCGCCCAACTGGTTCCACTAATCTGATAAAAGACTTTCTGAATAGTTGCTCATCAAAGCCATAACAACACTCCCGAAACAAAAACGACATTCCGCTTCAGGAATGTCGTGCCATGAAATACCGGTCTATTATTTAGGTCATCATAATCACACCCGTCCACGCCATCGGAACATCTTGTTCCTGATATTTTTTGCACAATTTCATATACATTTCAGTGGGGCGATCAGCAGGGTTCTGTTCCAAAATTTCGGCAAATGTTTGCAGTGCTTCGTCAAAGCATTTTTTATGATATAATGCCACACCGCGCTCAAAAGCCACCAATGTTTTCCGCTTGAGATCTAACAAATCGGGTGGGTCACCATCTAAGACCTCATAAACCTTCACGGCCTCTGTTTTCCCCTTCACCATAACTTGTCCAATGGGACGAATCACATACTTTAAGGGGTCAGAAAGTTGGTCGTAGGTTCGTTCGCCGATCAACAACGATGCGCCATAGATTTTGGTCATGCTCTCAATACGAGAGGCCAAATTCACAGCATCGGAAATGACTGTGCCATCCATGCGACTTTGCCCCCCAACTGTGCCCAGCATCAACACACCCGTATTCAGCCCTACCCCCACTCGAACAGAATCATAATTCATACGCGATCGATCCTGGTTGTATTTCACCAATGCCTTAAGCATGTCCACAGCTGCTTGCACCGCATCATCTGCACAGGTTGGGAACAAAGCCATAATCGCATCACCGATAAATTTATCCACAAATCCGTGATGGGCTCGAATACTGGGTTCCATGCGACTCAGATATGAATTTGTAAATTTGAAATTCTCTTCGGGTGTCATCTTTTCAGACAAACGCGTAAAATCTCGAATATCGGAAAACAAAACGGTCATTTCTTCCTGAACTTGATCACCTAGTTCTACATCTGTAATACTGTTCTTGTTCAAAATATGCAAAAATTCATGTGGCACAAACCGCTCATAAGCATTGACCAATTTTTGCAACTCATCTTTGTGCGCTTCAATTTGCATCAAATCTCGAAAGGACCGCAATGCAACAATCATCGTATTGAACATTTTCTGCGAGGTCAATTCCGTCTTGGTTCTATAATCGTTGATATCGTAATCGCTAATCACGCGCGCTTCAGGTGCCATGCCCGGCTGGCCTGTTCGCAAAATGATTCGGATCATCCGATTTTGCAACTCATGACGCAAATATTTCACAAACTGAAGTCCCGAATCATCGGCTTCCATCACCACATCAAGTAAAATCGCTGCGGTATCGGGGTGTTCTACAATCGCCTGCCGAGCTTCTTTATCTGAAAAGACACTGATAAATTCCAGTGTCTTGCCGTCAAAAGAGAAATCACCCAACGCCAACCGGGTTACATTGTGAACTTCTTCATCGTCATCTACAATCATAACTTTCCAAAAACCCTGAGACAGAGGTTCTGGTTCTTCATCTTCTTCGGCAGCAAATAACACATCATCTTCATCAGGCGTTTTTTGAGATTTCGATGCCATATTTATGACACCTTACGTTGCGGAATGGGCAAATCTATTGTAAACGTGGTACCATTTCCTACTTGGCTTTTCACATCCAATTTCCCCAGAAGTCTTTGCGTCACCAAATTGTACACAATGTGCATCCCCAAACCACTGCCACCTTGATTGCGCTTGGTCGTAAAAAAAGGCTCAAAAATCTTGCTCAAATGTTCTTCCGAAATACCCTTTCCATCGTCAGAATATTTAAAAATGAACCGTTCTGATATCCGTTTCAACTCAAAAATAAGATACCCTTCCTCATCTGCTTCATAAGCATGCAACAAAGAATTCATCACCAAATTGGTCACTATTTGCGAAAAAGCACCCGGATACGAATCCAGTTCAACCTCCTCTTCACACCGCACCTCAACATGATGTCGGTTTTTTTTCAAAGCAGGTTGCAGACTCAATAGAATTTCATCCAAATATTCTCTCACTTGAAACACACGCCGCTCTTCACTCGACTGATCCACTGCAACCTGCTTAAAACTGCCAATAATGCTCGCCGCGCGATTCAAATTTGACAACAACAAATCACTTGATTGTTTCACTGTACCCAAAAACTTATCTAAATCAGACCGTTTCATTTTGCCCTGCTCATAGAGCTGACCAAAATCTCGGTTTCGCGCCTCCAAATGTGATGCAGCCGTTACCCCAATGCCTACGGGTGTATTAATTTCGTGGGCGATACCCGCCACCAAACCGCCCAATGCAGCCATTTTTTCACTTTCAACCAACTGTCGCTGTGTATCGCTGAGCTCATGACGCGTTAACTCAAGTTCTTCTTCTTGGCGGCGACGTTCCTCTTTGGCCTGAATGAGCATATAAGCCATGCCCACATGCAGCGCATATACAGTGCCCAATGCTGTCAACATCGTTTGGTCAGCCTGCTCGACGGGTCCCATGCCAAACAAAATTGCCCCTAAAGGTTCACCTTGCAAATGAATAGGCAATACCAGCAGTGTATCGGGCTGATCGCGCAACAACCACGATGCCAGTTTGTCTGACTGTGTATCTATTTGCTCGCTCGGCTTGCTAACCCATTGTGCGCTTCTTCGGGTGAGCATTTGCCCCAAATTATTTTCGCACAATTCAAATTGTGCATGCTCTGGTTTTTGAAATTTACCTTGCTCAAATTGCCCAATAATTTCATACGCACCATCGTGTGTACGCAACACGATGCACGTCCGCCTCGAAGGCATAAGCCATCGGGCATTTTGACACACAGCTGGCCAGAACGTTTCAAAACGATCCTGGCTGGAAAAGGCAATGATGGCCTCGTAGAGCGTTCCCAATGTTAAACTGCTCACCGAAACTTGAAACCCATCACCCTTTGAAGCACCAAAGGTTGGATCTTGCATCTGTGAACCTCTCATTCGTCAATTGGAATGCCACTCACCAAAGCCCACGTGTTAATGAAATTGGTGTACGCAGCCAACATCACAATTTCCATAATTTCGCCATTGCCCAACCCTTGATCACGAAGCACATCAAAATCCTCATCCGTTACTGTAGCAGGTGCTTGAGCAACTTTTAAAGCAAACACAAGAATACCCCGTTGGAGCGGGGGAACCTTAGCCAAATTGAGATCGGTCGTTAAGCAGTCCACCACCTCTTCGGGCACCCCCATAGCCGCCAAACCTTGTGCATGGGTAATGCGACAATAGGGACAATTATTGTGTGTGGAAACCATCACAATAATCATCTGTTTTACAGTTGCAGGAAGTTGCCCCTGCATGATAATTTGCTGAGAAAATGCCCAATTTGCCGATAACAAATCTGGGCGTTCTCCTTGCGAGGCAAACCAGTTTCCGGGTACGTTTTCTTTTCCAAATCCACTTGCAACAATATCTTTGTAAAGTGTTGCGAGCTCTGGTTTATCCGACACATCTTTCACATGCTTAAACCGAGCAGGTTCTAAATTGGCAGCCATATCAACCTTCTCCATCAACTACAACACCACTCACATCGGCCCAAAAATCGCCAAAAATCGCATACGCCGCCACCATCAACACCTCGATAATTTCACCCTCACTCAAACCCTGATCCCTTAAATTTTGAATATCTTCGTCTGTCACTGATTTTGGGTCCCGGTTGGCCTTCAAAGCCACTTTGAGCATGGCGCGTTGCGGAGGTGGCACCTCTGCTAGGTCGGGATCACTCGCACAGCTTTGGATCACATTTTGAGGCACGCCCATCGCTTCTAAAGCACCCGTATGTGCGACCTCACAATATCGGCAGTCATTTTGCATAGCAATAACCATTGCAATCAACTGCTTCACCGTAGGGGGAAGTTGTCCACTCATCATCGTATTTTTTGTAAATTCCCACGTTGCCGATAAAATATCGGATCGGCTGCCTTGTGAAGTGACCCAATTGACTGGAACACCATCAGAACCAACCCATCCATAATCGGCCATCTCTTTATAGATTTCATCCAGCTTGGAATCCTGTGAAGCATCTCTCACCAATTCAAACCGAGACATAATACCTCCTCTGTTCGGCTATAAAAATCAAAAAAGGACAACGCAATAGAGCAAAACCATGATTTGAAGAAACCTACCGTTCTCATTGAAAATGGCACCTTCTACTCATGCGCGATTTACCAGCTCTATTATGTTGCCCCCGCTATTGGCATCTGACCGGAAAATAGCAAATAGAATTTCAGAAATCAAGTATTTAAATTTCCACCACCACATAATCCTCCTCCACCGTCACCGCATACGTCTCCGCTTGGAACGGCCCTTTAGACAGCCCTGCCATTTCACCCTCTTGTTCAATCTCTGCCCCACTTTCCACCCGCACTACATAACTCCGTACGCGCATCTTCTCAGGATCAAACCACGACTGTCCCGTCTTCACATCAAACTCCCACCCATGCCACGGACAGCGCAAAATTTCGCCCTTCCGTGTGTATTCATATTTGCCCGGCACCTCCGCTGTCGCAAATCCCGACAACTGCCCCTCACACAAAGGCCCTCCCTGATGCGGGCACCGATTGCGCAGCGCATAAAAAGTGCCCTGCACATTAAACACACCAATAGACCGACCATTTAATGCCACAATCTTTCGTTCACCCAATGGAATCTCATCCACCTTCGCCACCACATGTTTTGCCATATGACCCTCAATCCAATTTATACAATGTTCTCGCATTCTCCGCCATAATATTCTGTTTCAAATCTGCATCCAACCCCGTTGGCAATGCCATATCGGGCGCATCAAAATCCCAATGGGGATAATCGGTTGCAAACATCAACCGGTCGTTCATATCTAAGTGTTCCAACATCTGAAAAAAGTATTCCGGCCGCGAGGGTTCTTCCATCGGCTGCGTACTCAGCCAAAAATGATCGCGAATATATTCCGATGGCAAACGCTTCAAATGGGGCACTTCCATCTTCAGCTTTTTATAGCAACTGTCCAACCGCCACATCAACGGTGCCAACCACCCAAACCCACCCTCAATCAACACCACCTTGAGCTCAGGAAACACTTCAAACACCCCTTCATATACAAAACTCGCCACCTGCGCCTGAAACGCTGTCGGCATGCCGCCATGATCTTCAATATAATGTGACGGTTTACCCGCACCCGTAATCGGCCCAGCCCCCGAGCCCCCAAAATGGATGCCAATTGGCAAATCGTGCCGCAAGGCCGCCTCATACACTTTCCAGTATTTTCGACTGCCCAAAGGCTCCATCGTACGCACCACAAACAATACCTGAGCAAAACCAGGATGATCTCCCATCCGATCAATCTCTGCCGCCGCCAAATCACCATCTTCATAAGGCACAATCAACGACGCCCGCAAACGCGGTTCGGGCTCTAACCACGCAGCCACCTGCCAATCGTTCACCGCCTGCGCCATCGCAGAAGCATATCGCAAATTTTGCTGACTGCCCACACCAATCAATGGATTCAAAATCCCATAATCCATATCCCAAGCATCCAACACATGTGCCCGCAACATATCCATATCTGATCCTGGCGGCCCAGATGGTGGCCAAGAATCATGCCGAGCTGCACTTTTCATCGCCCGCGGATACGCCGACCCCATGCGACTGCGCCCACCAATTTGGCGATGATAGTCATGCCATTCTTTCGGCAAAAAATCATACCACACATCACCAGAAGTCATCGTATTGTGAATATCACAATCAATCACCGCATTCTTTTTGGGTTTGTCTGATTTCCTACCTTTTTCAACCAAAGTTGCTACACCCATAACACTGATCCTATTGAAGAGAGGTCAAAATCGATAAAACGTACGCGCATTCTCATACAGAATCTTGTCTCTCAAAGACTCCGACAACCCTTTTGGAATCGCATCTTCCGGCGCATCAAAATGCCAATGTGGATAATCGGTCGAAAACAACAACATCTCATCAGAGTCCAATTGCCCCATCATTTGTAACAAGTGATCCGAATTGTCCGGTGCATCCATAGGTTGCAACGTCATCCGAATATGCTCGCGAATATAATCAGACGGCGGACGCTTCACCCACGGAATATTTCGCCGCAAACCCCGCCACTCTTTGTCCAATCGCCACATCCACGCCGGCATCCAAGTCCACCCGCCTTCAATCAGCACCACACGCAACTCAGGAAACCGATCAAACGCCCCCTCCACCACCAAGTTCATCACCTGCGATTGAAACACCTGCGCCATGTCGGCCATCTCTTCCACATACGTCGCGGGCCATCCCACAGGCGTAGGCGGCAAACTCGACGCGCCACCATAATGAATGCCAACAGCCAAACCGTGTTTCACAGCCGCTTCAAAAATAGGATCATAAATCCGCTTCCCATACGGCTCATAAGACCGCACAGGCAACATCACCTGCACAAATCCCGGATAGTCACCAAACCGTTCAATCTCTTCTGCCGCCAACACAGGATTTTGACTCGGCACCACCAAAGACGCACGTAACCGTGTATCCTTCTCCAACCACGCATCTACCTGCCACTGATTAATCGCCGTAGAAAGTGCCACAGCCAAATCCTCATTCTGCACACTCTGCACCCGATACCCACACGTCAAAATCCCAATCTCCACATCCCATGCATCCAACGCCTGCTTTTTGAGCAACCCAAAATCAGAACCCGGCGGTCCCTTTTCTGGCTTTGTACCCTCCCGTGCAGACGTAGGTGCCCCCGCTGGATAATCATTTGCATTGGGTCCCACAAATGCCGACTCATTCAAATATGCCACCCAATGATCATCCAAATAAGGAATCAGCGTCTTCAACGAAGGCAATTCGTTATGAATATCACAATCGATAATGGGATGGTTAAATACATTGCTTGTTACATCTGTCGTCATTCTATATCCTATCAATAAAGCCTTTGTGTCCATAAGAAAAATCCCGCCAAACAGAATCATCCAGCGGGAATATTCACCAGGGCATGAGACACAATTCTTCATTGGGCTTGATGTTTTGCTCTGTCATCAAGCCATTTTTGAAAAGATCGTTGGCTCTCACCTGAAGGCCGACCTAAAAGAATTCCTTCTACACTTAAATCTTCATCCAAGTCAGGCCAATGAATACCTTCGCCATCTCCAATAAGTCGCCAATTATTTCGCTCGTCAGGAAGACCGTGCAACAAACGCGGATACCATGCCAGAGGTGCAGAAATGCTACGCCCATCTGTAAAATCAACCATTAAAGTATCATCCGTTACAACGATACTTTGCGCTTTAACCAACGAAAATTCAGTCATATGAACAGTAGGCATAAGAAATAACCGCCACCTTGAAGTTATTGATTAATATCGCCTATTTTCCTAAAAGGATCAAATGCCAAATTCCCACCATAAACGCGTTTCCAATCAGACATCGTTATGCCGATGCCTCTGCATAAACCGTCTCAAAAGATGCCAGTGCAATGCCTCCCAACCGCTCAGCCATCCCTTGATAGGCATCGCGACGATAATCCCACTTATCAGACCGCGCCACCTGCTCCAACCAATCACACAAATGAATGCGCACCAAATCGTCATAATCTTCCCGTGACACATCCATCACGTCACCCGTCTCGCGATGTTTAATCGGATACACATCTTTGTCATCACTCACCTGATTGTCAAACGAATCGCGATCCATAAAACAATTCAAATACGCCAACCACTCGGCGCGTTCACCAATAAACACCTTCAATTCATCACGCCGTTCTATTGGCAATGTAAACCCTTGAAAAATCTGCGTGCCATAAATGGAATGAAACAGTGCCGCATTGCACAAATCTTCATCTGCGCCCCACGCCTTTATATCTGTATACACCCCAATACCATGTGCCAAATATGACTTTTGGCTGTGTGGCACATCATTGGCACCGATATCCTGAAAATATTGCGTCATCTCTTTAAACGTCGGCATAATATCCCCTTTTTACTTGATTTAATATCCCACACCCCGACAATATTGATACATCTTCGCACTCCGCTTAGCTTCACTCACAGCATCTTCAGCCCCCGCAATAGGTGCCCCAGGGCACGCCGTCACCCACCGATCAAATCCAGTTTCTTCCAATGCCTTAAGACATCCATCAAAATCCAAACACGCCGCCTCACCTACATCCACCCAATCAGGCAAAAATCGTCCTTCAGCATCTCGTTGCACATCTTCGTCTCCCCAATCTTGCAAATGCACATAATTGAGCTGATCTTTAAAATCGCGCAAAGACTGAGCCGCATCATAGCCCCAAAGCTGAGCATGTGATACATCAATACACAACTTAGCCTTGTGTAAATTCGCCATATAAAACGTCCAATCCTCAGCCGTATCGACCAACAAATTGGTATGAATGTGATAACTCAATTCCAACCCATATTGGGAGGCATAATCTGCCCAATCGTCAGCCGCTTCGGCACCACGTTTGATATCATCATGCGTTACATCACGATCCTTAGGTTTGGGCCCACTCATATACATAAAACAATCCACACCCATCTCACCTGCAAAATCGATGCGCCGCTTATTACGCTCTTGATGCTCCCAATCAGAAACTTCAGGAGACCCCTGCGCCGTATAAACCGCCATCGGCATCCCCACATTGTCACATATCTTTTTTACCCGACTGGCAGGACCCAACCAATCCAGTGGCAACCGACACTCCCAACCATCCCAACCCGCTTCTTTCAGCGCCGCAAGTGCCGGCTCCAAATCGGGGTTTCGCCAGCGCAATGCACAATACCCAAGTTTAAATGCCATTTCGAATCCTCCCATTTTAGTGTTCTGGAAACAATTCCCGATATGCCCGATCAAATTCTTCAGACCCATCATCCAGCGTGCGCTCCAAACGAATACCCGGCAAAAAACCCAACAACTTACCCGACAAAAATTCATCGCGATAGCTGCCATCTTTATAATGCGTCTGTCGCCCCTCTGGCCAGCAAATGGTGTGAATCTGACGTTTTATTTTGAGCTCATAATCCGAGTCCACTCGAAAACCCTCAATCACATCCCAATCCAATTCCACACCCAAACCCGGTTCAGTAGGCACCGGAACACATCCCCCTTCAATCTCAAAATTCTTGATCAATGGATGCGACCAAATATTAATACACGGAATCGCGGGCCAGCGCGCACTGGGCAACACCGCGCCCAAATGCACACCCCACATCGTCGTCAACCCCGAGCCCACCAGCTGCAACCAAAACGGCATATCGGCTTGTTCTGCAATCGTCCCATGCTTCATTACCCGTGTTGCACCTCCACTAATGACAAACCCATCACAAACCCCTTCGCGAATAGCCGTCATCACAGGTGGGCTACCAAAATGCATCGAAATCGGGCTTTGAATCTTGCGCCGCAACAGCGCATTACCCGCCACATCTGTTTGCGGAATAGGCGATTCTACAATGGCCAAATTGGAATATTTAGACTCCAACCTTCGTATCAACGGCGCAGCCTGATCCACACCCAGTAACAAACCATTAAAATCCATATCCAGCTTAAAATACGAGGGAATAGCCGCACTCACCACGGCCAATTGCTCATCTGGGTCAAACCACGGACGCGCTTTCACCTTCATCGTCGTAAACCCATGCGCAATAGCCGTCTGCGCCTCTTTGGCCCAATCTTCAGGCACCATATCCTGCGCCCACCAAGACACCGGGCATGCTTTGCGGTGTAAATTACCCATCAATTTGTGGCACGGCACCCCCAACGTTTTGCCCGCGGCATCAAACAAAGCCATCTGCAACCCCGCACCCAAACTGTCATCCCACAAAAAATCAAACAGATTCTTACCCCGCACCCGATCAAATTGTTTGTCGTCTGACGCCCCCCATGTATACTGCGTCAGCGTCTCACCATAACCCACCACACCCGCTGCAGTTGTCACCTTACACACATTCACCAATGACCAAAACGGCACCCGGATCTCCTTCACCACCGCACACCGTTCATGAAAAGGCACATGAAGCAAAATATGTTCGACATCCTTAATTTCATAATTTTTAGAAGTCATTGCTCTATCCTATGAAATGGTGAACATGAACGCCCTCCTCCTCCTTGCAGGAGAAAAGGCAGGCAGATAAGAGACGGCAAACCTGAAGCCATCTATTAAATGGGTAGGGGGTGTC
Organism: Candidatus Latescibacterota bacterium; assembly: GCA_047619225.1. GTDB lineage: Bacteria > Latescibacterota > UBA2968 > UBA2968 > UBA2968 > JABIFK01. The sequence continues at coordinate 14,230 of JBLHJX010000019.1, read as the reverse complement.
TTCTTTCTTCTTCTCACCCTTTTTTAATGTACTACATCCCATTTCCAATGCAAGCACTCCCACAACTGGCTCTGTTTTCTTTTGACATAGACGCAGCGACAACCCATTATTCTACCTATGACAGACCTTCGTCCCTATTTCCACAAAACCATCACCATCCTAAAACGACCCTCGGTGATTATCACATCCAGTCTCATTGGCTTGGCCCTGCTCTTGACTTTGGGGTTGGCCATTTTAGACTATCAAACCAATTTTATTGCTACCCGATTGGGTAAATTGCTGGTCTCCACCAACCGATTGCGCCCTCAAGTGGGCAACATCTGGCAACGCATAGAAGCCCAAACCCGCACGCGTGAAACCATAGATGAAAATGAAACCCTATCTCTCAACGACATCCAAAAAGGCCTGCCAGAGCCCATTCGTCAAAACCGCTTTGAAAGCGAAATCATCCCCGAAACAGGCATTCCAGGATATGTTGCCATCTGGAAAACCCCCATGCCAAACACCAACATCAACGACCGATCTCTCAACGATGTCATCACCAGTCGACACATCTATCAACGCGGTCTTGCTATCATAGAAGCCCTAACCCTACCCGACGTGCATTTCCACAGCCAGGTCAGAACGCGGGTAGAACAGCTCTACGAACAATTAGAAGGCCTCGGTACACTCTCTACCGATACCCTGATGATTGTCGAAGGAGATACCTTAGACGCCCTCACGCCAGACTCACTCAAAGCATCTGTATTCAATGAACTCGCTGCCGAGATGATTCCCGCACTCAAAGAAACAGAAAAAAATACCCTCATGCGCACCTATCAAGAAGGACGCATCATACAACTCTTTCTCTATCGAGACTTAGGTCGCTATCGCGGCGAAATCTATCGTGACAAAGCACCTGAAACACCCGTCCCATTCACCGTTTCAACCCATGCGGTTGCACAAATATTTCAATTCACACCACCCGACACCACACACACAGAACCCACGATGCCATTGATCGACCCATAATATCAAACGACCCTGTATACTACCCATTAGACTCGACACGGACTCCCATGTACGGATTATCCATCACCCTTCACCCATTGTCCATTGAATGATGACCTTTCTCTCAAAACGAAGCACTTTCCTCGGCCTCCTTTTCCTCGCCGACGCCTTCCTCATTGTCCTAAGCGCATTTGCCTGGCTGGTCATCACATTGCCACGCCTGCCCGATAACCCACAAACCCTCCTTGCCCAATCTGGCATCAACATCTACGCACAATCAGGTGAACTGCTCTACACCTTTAACCAGCGTGTAGACCAAATACAAATCGAAGACGTCAATCCCTACTTTGTTAAAGCCGTATTGGCCACCGAAGACCTCGACTTTTATCACCATCACGGCTACAGTCTCAAAGGCATTGCTGGTGCCGTCATAGACAACCTACGCTCGGGCAAAAAAACACGCGGTGGCAGCACCCTCACCCAACAAATTATCAAAAATATTTTTCTCACCCGCGACAAACAATACACACGAAAGCTCAAAGAAGTCTTTCTCGCAGCCCAACTCGAAACCATGTTCGAACGCCACTATGGCCCCACCTACAAAGGTCGTTTGTTGGAACTCTACATCAATGGCAGTTTTTATGGCACCCATGCCTATGGCATTTCCGACGCTGCCCAAACCTACTTTGGCAAGCACCCATCTAAGCTCACACTACTCGAATCGGCCCTCTTAGCAGGCTTGCCCAACGCACCCAGTGCCCTCAATCCATATCGCCAAGACTTAGACCGCATCAAAACACGCATCAGCCACGTACTGAAACGCATGGAAACAGCAGGTTTCATCACCCAACTAGAACGCGAACAAGCACTCGCAGACAGCCTCCGCCTCAACCCCAATCGCACCCCCCAAAACAGAACACCTTACTTTGTAGAAACCATCAAATCAGAAATCATAGACCTATGGGGCAGTTCAGCCCTCAACTTTGGCGGCCTCAACATCTACACCACCTTAGACCTTGCCTATCAACAAGCTGCCGAACAAGCTATATCTGAAGGCCTATCCAATTTAGACACACGTTTGGGGTTTTCACCCTATGAAGGTGCCCCCCCAAAAAACCGCGACGACTACGTACAAGGCGCCCTCCTCTGCCTCGACCCGCGCACCGGCCATATCAAAGCCATGGTCGGTGGCCGCGACATCTTCGTCAGCTATTACAACCGCGCCACCCAAGCCAAACGACAACCCGGATCAGGCTTCAAACCCATTGTCTACCTCGCCGCATTTGAAACTGGCACCCTCACCCCCCTCTCACTCTTTATAGACGAACCCCGCACATACCGTGTTAACAATGAAAACTGGACACCCAAAAACTTCAAAGACAGCTACCTCGGCCTCACCACAGCTGCACAAGCCCTTGTCAAATCGGCCAATGCCACCAGCGTACAAATTGCCTTTCAAATTGGCCCCGAAAAAATCGTCAGCCTCGCCAAGCGCCTCGGCATCCAAAGCCCCCTCAAACCCTATCCCAGCATTGCCCTTGGCGCACAAGAAATCACCCTATTAGACCTCGTCACCGCTTACGGCACCATTGCCCGATATGGATTTCGCGTCACACCAACCTTCATCCGAAAGATCACCAACTCCGAAGACCGCACCATCTACACACACCAACCCAACCCCATACCCGTCATCAACGCAGAACACGCCTACACCATCAATAAACTCATGCAACACGTTGTCAACCACGGCACCGGCCGCCGTGTTCGCGCACTAGGATTCACCGCCCCCACAGCCGGCAAAACCGGCACCACCAACGACAACACCGATGCCTGGTTCACTGGTTTCACCCCCAACTTAGTCACCAGCGTCTGGGTCGGTTTTGACAACCGCCAAGACCGCCGCCAACTCATAGACAAACGCACCAAAGCCCAAATCACCGGCGGCAACGGCGCAGCCCCCATCTGGACAAATTTCATGAAATCTGTCAACCCCAAAACCGGCACCTTCATCACCCCCGACGGCATCACCGAACATCCCATTGATCTTAGAACCGGCATCGCTGACACAACATCCAATGCCATCCTCATTGCCCTGCCCAACGGCATTTTGCCCAACACACCCGCTGATACACTCGCATTTTATCGCGCTCAAATGGATAGCACACATTAACCCAATCCCACCTCCCGGTGTGTGGGCCGTTGTGCAGTTGGTGTGCGGTGCTGGGGGATGTGGAGGGCGTGTGGAACACGAGGTGGGGGGTGGGAACTGCGCGGGCTGGTAAGGGTGGTCTCCGCCCGTAAAAACACTGAACCATATTAAAAGCCCCGCGCAGCGGCGACTTTCTTTTCCCCCTTTTCTTTGGTCGTTTAAAGAAAAGGGGCCGCCGGAGGCAAACAATGATAAATTCATCCACCAAACCTCATTCCCTTGCAACATTTCTAAAAAGGATCCCTCATGCAACCCTGGTCATTCCTCCACATCTGCGACCTACAACCCGGCTCCCCCAAATCATTCCGTTTCCAAAAACGCTTCCACGACAACTGCCAAACCGCCTACCAACAACTCCAAAACATACCCAACGCCGATCTCCTCCTCGTAGGCGGCGACCTCACCCGCGACGGCGCCATCCACGACTTCGAATTTGAAGCTGCCAAACAAGAACTCGACGCCCTACCCTATCCCTACCACGCCATCCCTGGCAACATGGACACCTGCAACAAACACACCAACCGTCAGGGTGGAACAGGCCGTGACGACATCCGCCTTAATATGACCGCCGAACAACTCGATAACTTCACAAAATACTTTGGCGAATTCCCCTGGAGTTTCGCCCACAAAAACGTGCGCTTCAGCGGTTTTTATGCCGCCATCGCCGGCTCAAACTTGCCCCACGAAAAAAGAATGTGGGAATGGCTCGAAAAAGAACTACCCTCTTTGCCCAAAACAGAATATCATGTCATGACCATGCACTACACACTTTTTGTTGATGCCCTTGATGAACCCAAATGGGACATCACAAAAAAAGAAGAATATCACGACTGGTATTTTTCTATTGACCCACCACACAGACAACGCATATTCGAAGCATTCAAACAAAGCCATGTCGATATCGTTCTCAGTGGGCACATCCACTGTCGCCGTCCCCCACAAACAGTAGACGGCATTCGTTTTTACCGATGCGCGGGTATTGCCATGCCCCAATGGGCAGACCGATGGTCCGATGGCGATGCCACACTGGGCTTTCAGCGTTTCGACGTAACAAAACAAGGCATCACAGATACGTTCATCCCACTCACACAAGAATCACAATCCACCCAAGGGTATGGCCCCGGGGGGCATCCCAAACCTGAAGAACGCGACTATTCACTTGCTTGGGAAAAATGAGAATACACTATGAATTTATCTAAAGTTTTCGCCAAAAAACCAGAGGTCAAAAGTGTCGTCATCGCCGATGATGTCGCCACCATCCGCACCATCGTTACCAGCGTATTCAGAAAAGCCGACTATCAAACTTTTGAAGCCCGAAATGGAGATGAAGTCCTCTCTCTTGCACGGGCACACAAACCGCAACTCATCGTGCTTGACCTCCAAATGGGCAACCGAGGAGGAATGAGTGCCATTGACGAACTCCTATTAGACGAAGATCTCAAACGCATCCCTATCGTTGTGCTCAGCGGAGAAAAAGATCCCGCGATCATTGCACAAGTCAGAGACAAAGCAAACGTCACCGACTACATCATCAAAGACCACCTACCCAATGTGATCACCAGCTTAGAAAAGCACGTCTAACAAAGGAGCCAAGTCAAATGCCCTCAATAACCATCTCGTCACCCACAGCCCCACCCGATTGGGCACTCTTACAACGCGAACTCATGCGCGCCCAAGCCACCGCCTGCGAAATCTTTTACCACCGCTACTTTGACATCCGAGGCTACCTCAAATGCATCCCCCGCTGGGGCGGCAACGATGGCCCCGATGACGCCATCGAAAACCTCACCGGTTATTCAATGGTACACACCCTCGGCGGCCCCCAACACATCTTCGACCTCTACAAACAAGCCTGGGAAGGCCACATCCAACAATATTCCGAAGCCGTCACCGTCGATGTGCCCATTGCCCGATCTGGCATGTACTACAAAGACTTCCCCGCATGTTTTGACTGGTTCCACCACGGTGAAAGCCTCACCATCTTCAACCTCCAAGGCCTCTCCGACCCCTACGAAGTAGAATTTGGCCACCGCACGCAAAAATATGCGGGTTTTTACATGGACGAAGATCCCCAAGCCAAAAATTACGACCCCGAACACAAAATTATCAAAAGCCTCTTCAATGGCAGTCGTGGACCCCTTTTGCGCAAAGCCACAGCTTTAGACTGGGCCGGTGACACCTTTGAAGTCGAAGGTCGTTTTCCCAACCCGCGCCACGGCGAAAGCACCTTTGAAGAAATGCTCATGCACTTCCAAGAATACACCGACGTTGTGGGTGACCAACCCATGAACTTAGCCGCCACCACCCTCGGCCTCAATGCCTATGCACTCACAGGCCAAGACAAATACAAAAATTGGTTGCTCGAATACGTCGATGCCTGGGCAGACCGTGCCGCACAAAACAACGGCATCTTACCGTCCAACATTGGCCTTGATGGCACCATTGGCGGCGAGTGTGATGGCAAATGGTATGGCGGTTGTTATGGCTGGGGCTTCACCGTCACCGTCCCACAAAACGGCACCCGCTCAGATCGCAACGCCCTCTATCGCGGCGTAGCCGGTTTTGGCAACGCCCTCTTACTCACAGGCGATCAAAAATACCCCAACGTCTGGGGCACCATGCTCAACAGCGTCAACAGCAATTCCAAAACAGAAGACGGTCAAACCCTATACCCCCACATGTATGGCGACGACGGTTGGTACGGCTTTAAACCCCAACCCTATAACCAAGGGGCACTCGACGTCTATTATTGGACCATGAACGAAGCCGATCTCCAATACGTCCCTCAAAACCCCTGGCTCGATTTCCTCCAAGGCAAAAACGAAAACTATCCCGCCGACACATTGCGCAATGCCCTAAGCAGCATCCGCACCAAAATGGAACACGTACGCAACGACACCACCGGCACCGACACACGTCTATCAGATGACCCCATCCCCTATAATCCGGCCACCACAGTAAACACCCTCATCCAACAACAATTAGGCGGCTTGGCCCCACGACACGGTGAACTCTTACATGCCCGTGTGCGCTACTTCGACCCCAAAAACCAACGCCCCGGCCTCCCACAAGACGTCGCCGCCTTGGTCGAATCCCTCACCGCAGACAGCGTCACCCTTTCATTGGTCAACATCAACCAAACCGAAAACCGCGACGTCATCATTCAAGCCGGCGCCTATGCCGAACACCAATTCACAAGCGTCGTGTCCGATGGCCAATCCAAATCTCTCGACACATCATGGCTCGTCGCCCGACTCGGCCCAGGCTGCGGCACCAAGCTCACACTCAAGACAAATCGCTACGTCAACCAACCCACATTCTTGTTTCCCTGGGATCGCGACTAAATTACATCCTCCCGGTGGTGTGGGCCGTTGTGCAGTTGGTGTGGATGTGATGGGTGTGTGCGGAAGGGGCGTATGGCATACGCGGAAGGGTGGGAACTGCGCGGGCAGGTGAGGGTGGTCTAAGCTCGTAAAAACACTGAAGTCCATTAAAAGCCCCACGCAGTGGCGACTTTTTTGCCTACTTTTTTTGTCGCTCAAAAAAGTAGGACGCCGTAGGCAACACACAAATAACGAATCAATATTCTCGCCAATTCAAGCAACAAAAAAATAAAAGGAGCCTTTCATGCCCAAAACCAATGTCGGTCTCGCCCGCCGAGAAAACCGCCGCCAAAACATCTTCGGCGCACTCGACCTCATCCGCAACGACGTCACCCCCAAAATAGCAGATCAGGTTCTTCTCAAACCCAACTTCCTATCCTCAGACAATCAACTCGCATCCTCTCACGCCGATGCCATGCGCGGTGCCATAGACTTCTTACTCACCATCCCCAATCCACCCAAAGAAATCCTCATCGCCGAGGGTGGCAACGAAAAACACTCCGGCCAAGCCTTTGAAAACTTCAATTACCATGACCTAAAAAAAGAATACGACATCCCCATCCAACTCATCGACCTCAACCAAGAAACCGAATGGGAAACCACCCCCATCTTCCTCGATGACAAAACCGAATACCAAATCCACATGCCCAAAACCGTTCTCAACTGCCCCTGCACCATCTCCATGGCCGTCGCCAAAACCCACGACGTCACCATCGTCACCCTCGCACTCAAAAACATGATCATGGGCACCATCCGAAAAGAAGACCGCGTCAAAATGCACGGTTTTCCCACACACAAAGAACGCCTGCGTCCCAACGAATCCAAACGCCTCAACATCAACCTCATTCGCTTGGCAAAATACCTACAGCCCACCATCGGCATTGTAGACGGCACAGTCGGTTTGCAAGGCAATGGCCCCGGTGGCACAGATGCCGTAGAACTTGGTGTAGCCGCTGCCAGCACAGATGTCTTCGCCGTTGACGCCGTCATGGCCAAAGTCATGGGCTATGAACCCCTTGAACAAGGCATCCTCCACTATGCCAACCAACTTGGCATTGGCGTAGCCGATCTTGCAAACATTAATGTACTCGAAACCGCTATCGCAGACGTCGCCACAAACTTCAAACCACACGAGTGGATCGAAGACCAACGCCATTGGCATGATCAAGACGCAATAGCACACATCCAAGCCTAAAAAGGAACACACTTGCCCACCATCGTACTGACTGGCGGCGGTACAGCCGGACATGTCACACCAAACATCGCCCTTCTTCCTGCACTACGGGATGCCGGTTATAACATTCATTATATCGGCACGCAAGAAGGCATTGAACGCGACCTGATCGAATCCGAAAAACTGCCTTATCACGCCATTCCAGCAGGCAAGTTACGCCGATACATCGATTGGCAAAACCTCACCGACATCTTTCGCATTAAGCTTGGTTTTCTCAAAGCCTTCTTCACGCTGGGTCGCATCAAACCCGATGTGATATTCAGCAAGGGTGGGTTTGTTACACCACCCGTCGTTTGGGCCGCCTGGCTGCGTCGCATTCCAGTCATCATTCACGAATCAGACATCACACCTGGCTTGGCCAACAAACTCGCCCTTCCGTTTGCCAATCACATCTGTTATGCTTTTGCAGAAACAGGCAAATACCTGCCCTCAGATAAAGCAGTACACACGGGCATTCCCGTACGCACCGAATTACGCAATGGGGACGCACAAAAAGGACGTGACTTGTGTGCGTTTAAATCTGACAAACCCACGATCCTCATCATCGGTGGCAGTTTAGGCGCACAAGCCATCAATACAGCCATCCGAACGGCCTTGCCAGAACTGCTTAAAGTATTTCAAATTTGCCATCTCTGTGGCCAAGGCAACCTCGATATCAACTTGAAACAAACAGAAGGATACGCACAGTTTGAATATGTCAGTGACAACCTGCCTCATCTTTTTGCAACAGCAGATTTTGTCATCTCACGTGCTGGCGCCACCACCCTTTTTGAACTCCTCACCTTACACAAACCCGCCTTACTTATTCCGCTCTCAGCACGTGTTAGCCGAGGCGATCAAATCCTGAATGCCCAATCCTTTCAAAAGTCCGGATACAGCCTCGTCCTATCCGAAGACGATCTCACACCCGAAACCCTCCTCGAATCCATCAACAAATTGCAAACCCAAGAAAACGAACTCAAAAATGCGATGTCTGAATGGTCTGACCGAGATGCCATAACAGACATCGTTCAAATCATCAAAAATGCTCACAAATGACCCTACGCCTCTGTCTTTTCATTTTGTCACGCGCCAGCTTAAATTGTATCTCGTCTACAATCGCAAACACGGCACCATAACAGATGCCATCGTAACCATACGTGGATGGGCGGAAGAATAAACATGCCAACACAAGAACTCAGCCACGAACAGATTAACACTTGCCAAAATGAATGGAAGTGCCATATTCTCTCGTAATCGACATACACCCTTTTAAAACAAAACCCCTCTCCTCTGCGTTTTAATCTTAAAGGCCTTAACTATGACAGACGCAGAACTCATTAAAAAGTATCAACAGGGCGATCAAGATGCTTTTGAAACCCTCTTGCGCCGCCATCAAAACGCGCTCTACACGTTCTTGTTGCGCCTAACAGGTGCGCCAGATCGAGCAGACGACTTGTTTCAAGAAACCTTTCTGCGCGTCTTAAAAGCCATGCCCAAATACCGCGAAGAAGGCACCTTTCATCATTGGCTTTTTCGCATTGCCAACAATGTGGCACGCGATACCAAACGACGCGACTCGGTGAGACAGCGCCATGTAATCACCGATGATGCACTCGTTGAGATAGCCGTTGGCTCAAATCTGCGCCCCGATGAAGAAACCGAAAGACGCGACCTGACACACCGTGTCGAAGAAGCTTTATCTGAATTGCCAGAAGAACAAAGGCGTGTCTTTTTGTTACGCACCCATGCCAATATGCGCTTTCGAGAAATAGCCGAACAAGAAGGTGTCTCCATCAGCACCATCATCAGCCAAATGCGGTATGCGGTTGCCAAGATCAAACCCATTCTCAAACCTCTTTTTGAAGAAAACCAATAACAAAGTGCAAAGTGCAATGCGCAGGGCGAAATAATTCTAAACACCTTGCGTCACACGCTTTGCCTATTGACCGCTCCACAGGAGAAACCGTATGGCAGAAAATGATAAAATTTGTAACCGGTTTGACCAAGTAATCTGGGCCTTTATGGATGGTGACATGTCTGAACGGCACCGCATCTTTTGGGAAACCCACCTCAAAGAATGTGCTCGTTGCCAAACAATACGCAAAGAAGCAAACGCTTTGGTACTCACCTATCACGACCTACCCGGCCATGAAGCACCCGAAACGCTCTTACAAGAAATTTTAGGCCAAACCGAATCACGCAATCCCATCAAACACGCATGGCAATACCTTCGCCAACATATCCCCATTCCCGGACGACGCATCTGGCAATCGTCCCTCATTGGCGCAGTTGTATTGGTAGGCGGATTTTTACTGGTCACAGCCGTTCGACATCGACGTTCGGCATAACCCACATCTAAACACAAAAAGGCGAAGGTTACTCCTCGCCTTTTTTTTGCCTTTTAAATCGGGTCGAGAATACGCCAACAAAATGCTAAACGTCGTCTAAAATATTTAAATCATCAAAATGAAAAACCGTATGAAAAACCGTTTTTGGCCACAATCCAAAAACGGTTTTTTTTATTTAAATTGTTTCAACTTCGTGATTTTGGTTTATTGATTAACACAACAAACGTGAATTATAGACTGGGTCCATACATTTCACCCTCAAGAAGATATTCTAAAACTATGAAAACAAACAAAGAGACATACTACATTATCGACTTCGACAGCACCTTCACACAGGTTGAAGCATTGGATATTTTAGGAGAGATCGCGCTACACGACGCAGAAGACAAACAGGACCGACTCCAACAAATCAAAGACATAACAGACAGGGGCATGGACGGATCGCAAACACTTCGAGAGTCACTGGAACAACGCTTGGCTCTACTTAACGCCCACAAAAACCACTTGCCCAAACTTATAGAAGAACTAAAGAAACATGTTTCAACATCATTCAAAAGAAATACCGATTTTTTTAACCGCCATCGAGAGCAAATCTACATCCTCTCCAATGGTTTCAAAGATTTCATTGTCCCAATTGTCACAGATTATAATATCAAAGCTGAACATGTCTTTGCCAACACCTTTGAATTTGACGAAAACGACAATATTGTCGGATACGATAAAGACAATGTGCTGTCTTCAAACCAAGGTAAAGTCGAGCAACTCAAAAAGCTCGACCTTCAAGGCGATGTCTTTGTAATTGGAGATGGATACACAGATTATGAAATTAAAGCCGCCGGCCTGGCCGATAAATTTTATGTCTTCACCGAAAATATCTCACGCAAAAATATCTTAGAAAAAGCCGACCATATCACACCCAGCCTCGACGAATTTCTCTATCTCAACAACATGAACACCGCCCTCTCATATCCCAAAAACCGAATCAATGTCTTATTGCTCGAAGGTGTTCATCCCAAAGCCATTGAACTCATGAAATCTGAAGGTTACAATGTGTCTGTCCATCCATCCGGAATGGATGAAGACGAGCTCTGCGAAAAAATAAAAAACGTCTCCATACTCGGTATTCGGTCCAAAACCCAAGTCACCCAAAAAGTGCTCGACCACGCCAACAGGCTCATCGCAATCGGCGCATTTTGCATTGGCACCAATCAGATAGATTTAGAAGCGTGCCTCCACAAAGGCGTAGCTGTTTTTAACGCCCCTTTCAGCAACACCCGCTCCGTTGTCGAGCTGGCCATCGCAAACATCATTATGCTCATGCGCCAAATATTTGACCGATCTGTATCTATGCACAAAGGCCATTGGGACAAATCGGCGCAAGGCAGTTTTGAAATCAGAGGAAAAACCTTGGGCATTGTCGGTTATGGCAATATCGGTTCCCAATTGTCGGTTTTGGGTGAATCACTGGGTCTTAAAATTTTGTATTACGATGTGGAAGAAAAGTTGGCCTTAGGCAATGCCACCAAATGCGCCACATTGAAAGACCTTCTAAACCAGGCTGATATTGTGACCATGCATGTAGATGGGCGCACAGAAAATCGAAACCTCATTGGCGAACAAGAATTTGGTTGGATGAAAAACGGGGTTATTTTTATCAACCTGAGTCGTGGACATATTGTTGATATCGAAGCATTAAAAAACAGTGTTCAAAATGGCAAAGTAGCCGGTGTGGCAGTAGATGTTTTCCCTGACGAACCCAAAAACAATGATGAAGAATTTGTATCCGCACTCAGAGGATTGCCCAACACCATTTTGTCACCCCACATTGGTGGCAGCACCATTGAAGCACAAGAGAACATCGCCGATTTTGTACCCAATAAAATTATGGACTATATCAACACAGGCAGTACTTCTATCAGCGCCAACTTTCCCAATTTACAGTTGCCAAAGCTCGAAAATGCACACAGACTCATCCACATCCACGAAAATACGCCCGGTATTCTGGCTCGCATCAACCAATTACTGGCCGACCACAACATCAACATCGTAGGTCAGTACTTAAAAACCAATGAAACCATAGGATACGTAATCACAGACATCGACAAAGCACATGACAGTGACATCATAAAAGCCTTGCGTGGCATTGACCATACCATTAAATCCAGAGTATTGTATTAAAGAACGTTAAGCAGTATTCAGGCGTAACATATACGCCTATCAAAAATTCACCTGTAAGATACAAGTGAGAATAAAATCATGCTCAACAACAAACTCTCCGACCTCCTCAATGCGTTTCTGGGCATGGATGATGAAGCACTTGCAACAAGCTTTGTGCATCACCTTGAACACTCACTTGCCAAAGACCAATATTCTGCTACTGAGCGCGACTGTCTCGTGAGCCTATGTTTGGCCGTGCGGGATCGCGTTATAGAGCGGTGGAACAAAACGCAACAGACCTACTACCAAAAAGAAGCGCGGCGTGTCTATTACCTCTCCCTAGAATTCCTCATCGGACGAACCCTCGGCAACAGCCTCATCAACCTTGGCCTTTATGAAACGGCCACGCGTGCCCTTGTGGAATTTGGTTATAAATTAGAAACACTCGAAGAAGCCGAACAAGACGCCGGTTTAGGCAATGGGGGCCTGGGTCGTTTGGCCGCGTGTTTTCTCGATTCCATGGCCACGCTCGAGCTGCCTGCCTACGGATATGGCATTCGCTACGAATACGGCATCTTCTTCCAAAAAATTAAAGATGGCCATCAGATCGAAACCCCCGACAACTGGCTGCGATATGGCAACCCTTGGGAGATTGAACGCCCTGAAGTACTCTACCCCATCGAGTTCTACGGTAACGTCGTACAGTACACAGACAGTTACGGTATCTTGCGCCACGATTGGGTCAACACACAAGGCGTTATGGCCATGGCATATGACACCCCTGTGCCAGGATATCAAAACAATACCGTCAACACCATGCGCTTGTGGTCTGCCAAATCTACCCGCGACTTTGACCTCGACCACTTCAACGAAGGAGAATATGAAGAAGCAGTTGTCGACAAAGTGCTCTCTGAAACCATCACTCGCGTGCTCTATCCAAAAGACAATGCCTTTGCCGGACGTGAACTGCGCCTCAAACAACAATACTTTTTCGTCTCTGCCACCTTACAAGATGCCCTCAGACGCCACCTCAAAACCCATCGTGTCATTGACAACTTCGCTGACAAAACAGCGATGCAACTGAACGACACCCACCCATCCATTGCCATCCCCGAACTTATGCGTTTGCTGGTTGACAACGCGGGTATGGAGTGGAACCAAGCCTGGGAAATCACCACACGCACCTTTGCATACACCAATCACACAGTCTTACCCGAAGCCCTCGAAAAATGGCGCGTTGCACTCATTGAACACGTTTTGCCCCGACACATGCAAATCATCTACGAAATCAACCACCACTTTCTCGACGCGGTGCGCAAACAATACCCCAACGACGAAGAACGCATCGCGCGCATGTCCATTATTGAAGAAGGCGATGAAAAACGCGTGCGCATGGCCAACCTGGCCATTGTGGGCAGCCACAAAGTCAACGGCGTCGCCCAGTTGCATTCCGATCTGCTCACAACCACCATATTTAAAGACTTCTACGAATTTTATCCCCAAAAATTCACCAACAAAACCAATGGCATTACCCAACGCCGATGGTTGCGCCTGTGTAATCCCACCCTGTCAGAACTCATCACAAGTCGCATCGGCGATGCTTGGGTTACCGACCTCGACCACCTAAAAAAACTCGAACCCCTTGTCGATGACCCCGACTTTTGTGCCCAGTGGCAACAAATCAAAACCAATAACAAAACACGATTGGCACGGTACATCCGCCAGCACAATGGCATTGAGGTCAACCCCGCTTCCATCTTCGACTGCCAAGTCAAACGTATCCACGAATACAAACGCCAGCTCCTCAACGCCATGCACGTTATCGCCCTGTACAATCGCATTCTCGACAATCCATCGGCCAACATCGCCCCGCGAACCATCATCTTTGGTGGCAAAGCCGCGCCGGGTTATTTTCAGGCCAAACGCA